>CBDVAP010000145.1:0-6378 GCA_965372015.1 uncultured bacterium
AGCGAACAAGCAACTGATGATGAACAAGCATCTACGGGCGAAGAGGTTAAGGAAGCTTATAATGGCCCAGTAGAAGAGCTGGGCCTGATAGATTTTCTCCTGGGCAAAGAGCCTCAGCCGTTGGTTATTGCCACCGCTATCCCCGTGGCGAAGAAGCCCGTATCGGAACCGGTAGAGGATCCCTTCCCAGAAGTAGGCCTGATCAATTATTTAATTAATCGGGGAAATACATCGCTCAGGCCTGCTGCGGCCCCTGCCCAAGCTGTAAACCCATCCCAACCAACGCACGCCACGGCGAAATCATCAATTAGCACATCGCTGGTAGCCGCAAAGTACACGACTACAGTTGAATCGGCAGTGATTAGAGAGGATCTTCTGCGAATTAAAGTGGTGCTGGGCCAACTACCCCGTAGCGCCCTGGCTTCCCTGGAGCAGTCCAATCATGTTGCCAGGACGCCGAAGATAGAAAATGACGCACCTTTGGTTGAAAACACCGATCCCCAGCTGGAATTGACACAAAAACACGATTCCCCAGGTGAGGCAACAGCAGCTGATGTGGGAGAAAAAGGTTTACTGGAGCTACGGTTGCATCGCAGACCGAAAGCGACAGTAAATGAGGAACCTGTGGGTGCAAACACTGAACCAGAGATCGATGTAGCTCAAAAAGACGATTCGCCAGATTCTACAACACCAGCGGAAGTGGAAGACAAGGGGTTACTGGAGCTAATGCTGCACCGCCGCACGGATGCGGCAAGAGTGGAAGCGACAAAGACGCCATAAGGGGATAACAACGGGAAATAGGCCAATGTCACTCCCGGTATCGATTGAAAATGTGATCAGGGTTAACTGCCTTGCCACACGGAATAGCGTTTGGACAAATGGAGTTTCTGGAAAATAAAAGCGACACACATGGGCGGCAGGAAGTGCTCAGTAGACCCAAAGCGACTGCCGGCCGGCCAAAGCATTTTCCGGGACTTCCCATACCGTTTGTGAAGGCTCAGCCAAGAAATTGCTTTAAGAGATATTTTCTCAAACCAGATGATACTACCAAAATCTGAACCGTCGCAACCACTGCAAGGAGCAATTCAATGAAATTGACGCCACACATTATCTTGATTACACTGGTATTGATCGTTGGGCACTTGCCAGGACAAAACGACTTGGTTATCTCCGGCTACGTGGACGGCAGTGTTGCCCTTCCGGCCGATACAGCTACCAATACCGGTTTCAGTTTTGACGGCCTGGAGGTAGTTCTAGAGAAAGAATTCGCCGAAGGTGCTTCCCTGCGGGCAGATATTGATTTTGTGGAAGATGGAGCTTCGGTAGAACAAGCGTTTATTAGTTTCAAGCCGTTCAAGGTAAAGGGGGTGGCTACTCCTATAGTTACCTTCGGCAAATTCAACGCCCCCATCGGTTACGAACTACTCGATGCTCCCGATATGTGGCAATTTTCCCATTCGTTGGTATTCGACAACGCTTTACCCACCAATTTGTCCGGCGTTTCCATCTCTCAAGATTTAGGCGTCGGCCTTGATCTGGTGGCCTACATCGCCAACGGTTGGGATGTGAACTTTGCCGATGACAGCCTGATGATCTTTGGGGGCCGGCTGGGATTTGGTGGTATCGAGGGCCTCGGCCTGGGTGTCAGCTTTATCCAGAAAGATACCCAGGACAATGACATGATCATTGACCTGGACGGTGAGGTGAGCATGATTCCCAACCTGATCCTGGGATTCGAATTCAATACCGGAACGAAGGATGATGCCGGTGAAGATATTAGCGGCTGGCTGGTAATGGCTAACTATGCGTTACCCTTTATGGCAGTGACTTTCCGGCAGGACGCCTGGGGTGATGCCAGTTCCACTACTATTTCGCCTTCCTACGGTATCGCGGACGGCGCCGGGATGTTGTTTGAATACCGCATTGACGATGACGGGGCCGGTACCACCACCAACTCGGCGGCAATAGAGTTCACATTCAGTTTCTGATGCAAAACGTTATGAAATAAAAGGAGCAGATCATGCATAAGATATTGTCTTTTTTTAGCAATATGAACATCGGTAAGAAGCTCATCATTTTCTTCCTCTCTGTGGGTGTGATCCCACTGGCCATTGTGGGAATTATGGCCTATACCCAAGCGGCATCGGCCTTGCAAGAACAGGCTTCGAACCAGCTTGTTGCCGTCCGGGAAATGAAAAAGAGCATGATTGAGGATTACTTCGGTTCCATTCGCAACCAGATCATCACCCTTTCCGAAGACCAGATGATCATTGACGCCATGAAGGAGTTCACTGAAGCGTTCTTTCTGGTGGAACGGGAGTATGGCGAAACGTTTAGGAGAAACCGGCAACAGCTGCTCGGAAACCTTTCGGATCGATACCGGTACCAGCAGACTAATACACCAGGGGCGGCATCGGATGCGGCCTCGCGGTGGATGCCTCCCAAGAGAGTGTCGCGCATTCTCCAGGCGTTGTACATATCCGAGAATTCCAATCCTATCGGCAACAAGCACGACCTGGATTACTCTGTGGATAATACTACATATTCCCAACTACACCGCAAGTATCATCCCATCATCAGGAGCTATCTGGAGAAGTTCGAGTATTACGATATCTTCCTGGTGGAGCCGAAAACCGGACATATCATATATACGGTGTTCAAGGAAGTGGATTATGCTACCAGCCTCATGACCGGGCCGTACAGTAATACAAACTTTGCCCGGGCGTTCAAGAACGCGCAGAACGCCAGCACCAAGGACTATGTTGCCCTGGAAGACTTCAAGCAATACGAGCCATCGTATAATTTCCCAGCCTCCTTTATCGCTTCACCCATCTTTGATGGCAATGAAAAAATCGGGGTGCTGGTCTTCCAAATGCCGGTGGACAAGATCAATAGCATTATGACCAGTAACCAGCGGTGGGCCGATGTTGGACTAGGCGAGTCCGGGGAGAGCTATCTGGTGTCCTCCGACTACACCATCCGAAACAACTCGCGCTTCCTGATTGATGACCCGGATGGTTATTACCAGGCACTACAAGAGGGCGGGATTGCAGCTGAAGTAATTGATAATATCAAAGCATCCGAAACATCGATCCTCTTCCAACCGGTACGGAGCAATGGATCAAGGGCGGCCATCGGGGGGCAGACCGGTTTCGATATCTTCCCTGATTATCGAGATGTGCCGGTCTTGTCGGCCTACACGCCGCTGGCGATAGAAGGCCTGGAGTGGGTGATCCTGGCGGAAATAGATGAGGCGGAAGCCTTTGCCACTATATATGCCCTGCGCAATATCACCCTGATCATCGCCCTGTTGGCCGCAGTGGCTATTGTGGCTGTCGCCATTGTCGTTGCCCGCAGTTTCACCAATCCCATCCATAAACTCATGGTTGGGATGGCTGCCCTGGGTAAAGGCGACCTGACCGCTCAAGTCAGCGTAGGAACTAAGGATGAAATCGGTACCATGGCCGAATCTTTCAATGAGTCTTCCAGCAAGCTGCTGGACGCTATGAATAAGATACTCACCAGTTCGGGACAGGTGGAGAACGCCGCCACTCAGATTTCCTCCGCTTCGGAGCAGTTGGCGGCGGGCGCGGAGGAGCAGCAGGCGCAGCTGTCGGAGGTAGCCACCACCATGGAACAGATGAGCGCCATGATCCTGGAGGCCAGCAAGAACGCCGACGAAACCCGGCAAAGCGCTCAGCACACCGGCAACACTGCCAACGAGGGCCGGGAGGTGGTGTCCAAAACCGTCACCGGCTTCCAGACGGTAGCCAAGACTGTGGAACAGGCCGCCCTGCAGATCGAGGAACTCAACAAGCGTTCGGAGGAGATCGGCAACGTGATCCAGGTGATCGACGACATCGCCGACCAGACCAACCTGCTGGCGCTGAACGCCAACATCGAGGCGGCCCGGGCAGGGGATGCCGGCCGGGGCTTCGCGGTGGTGGCCGACGAGGTGCGCAAACTGGCCGAGCGGACCGTGAGCGCCACGGCGGAGATCAGCAAGATGATCGAGAGCATCCAGAGCGACATCAAGGCGGCGGTGGTGTCCATGGAGCAGATTCAGGGGCAGTCCAAGGACGGACTGGAGCTGGTGGCCCAGTCTGACAAATCGCTGGAGGAGATTGCCGGTTCAATCACCGGGGTGGTCTCGGCAGTTGAGCAGATCGCCACGTCGACCAATGAGCAGAGTAGTGGTGCCGAGGAGATTTCCAAGAATATTGAGGGGGTCACTACTGTAGCCAAGGAATCGGCTTCCAGCGCCCAGGAACTGGCGGCTTCGGCCGAGCAACTCAATAAGGAGGTTCAGGGATTGAACGAGCTCATCGGGCAATTCAAGGTGAGTTAGCGGAGGCTCGCGGTCCCCGGCAGATTTTTCGAACACTTGTCGTGAAGGGAGCGACGAGATGCTAGCAGAAGAGGGTCCTGCATCCTTCGAGTGGTTATCCCACCAGAGTGCAGGACCCCTCAAATTGCAACCACAGCGCCACAAGTAGTTGTCCTGGAATGGGACTAGGTCTTGAGGGTTCCTGTCAACAATCTTGTAGACGAGGCGGTTAGCAGGTATTCGTCAGGGAATGATTCAGATATGTTGCCAACAATCCACGATACGACCGGCAATAATCCGAAAGAAAGTTCAATGGCGGAGTATAGGGCCTCCAGCGAATTTAATCCTCATTCTATGTCGACCCGAAATATACATATGGCACAGGCCTTGGTCCGCCAGGCAGAGATGAATAAGGAATTCAAAAAAAAGCAGCCTATGCTCCAGCAGGAGGTTAAGAGCTGCAGGAGCTGTAGGGTGGAATGTTGGTGCTGCAAGAGGCAGAATTTGATCCATTCTCCAGCGGGTCAAGAAATGCACTCCTCGTCAAATTAACAGACCCACCGTTAAGAGAGCAGACATCCATCTTAAAGGCAATGTATTGAAGATGATTGCAGAGCTCATAAAAAAACCCGGATTTATCATCAGTAGTACGGTCCTCATAATATCCGTAATACTGACCTTGGGAGTGCTAGCGTTTAAGACAGTTGAGAAAGCAACCCTCGACGAGTTTAACCAGCGCCAGCTCATCCTAGCAAAAGGGGCGGCAAACAGTGTGGAACTGTTTTTCACGGTCATTGCAAACAACTTAAGGCATAGCGCCCATGAGCCATTGGTGCAGCACTTCGACGGGCCCTTTATCCGGCAAGAACTGAAATATGCTTTCAATGAGTTGCAAACGATGGGCGTTAACGACATTGGGGTGTTGGATTCAACAGGTATCTTGAGATACAACGTAACGGCCCAAACGTTAGAAGGCTCCGATTTTTCCTGGCGGGAGTATTTTCAAAGGGTAAAGACGTTCTCTGCGAGCAATCACTATGTGCTGGAATTCGTGGAATTCAAGGGCACCGATCTTGGCAAAAAGGGGATCATACTTGCTGTCCCGATTGTCAACACTATGTCGGTTAACGCCTCGGCCACCGAAGAATTTCTTGGAGTAGTGCTTGCGGCGATCAAATTGGATACGTTGATCACCAGATTGATCACACCACTCCAATCATCTTTGAGAGGGCATGCTGTCCTTTTTGATTCCAAACTCAATGTGCTCTGGTCACCCGATAGATTCCTCAACGGGGTGAATCTGCGCCAAAGACATCAGGGATTTTCGGCTTTCCAACAGATCATCGATGAAATGTGGGTTAGGAACGCAGGCACTACCGAATATCGAGCCCCCCGGTTCGATGAGGCTACCGGCAAGTATACTAAGGAAGCCTTGGAGGTAAAATTGGCAGCCTTCGCCTCCATCAACATAGGTACGAAACAATGGTTGGTGGTAGTACAGGCTCCGAAGGAAGATGCCGTTAGGTTGATCCGTTCGGCCTTTCAGATTCAACTGCTGGTGGTTGGTTTGAGCATTCTGATTGTATTGGTAGGTGCTTGGCTTGCCCTGGCGCTGCCGTACCGCCTGAAAAGGATGCTGGAGCGGGAAGTAGAGACCAAAACCGGAGAACTGAAGGAATCGCACGACCAACTGCTCACGGTCTTCAACAGCCTGGATGCGGCTGTCTACTTGGCCGATCTGGAAACCCACGAAATCCTTTTCGAAAACCAGTATCTAAGGGATCTCTTTGGCGACGTGATAGGGAAAAAATGTTGGGCGATATTCCAGAGCGGCCGATCGGGTCCCTGTGAGTTCTGTCCAAACGATCAATTGCTGACAGCCACGGGGGAGTCGGCGGGATTGATTACCTGGGAATGTTTTAACGAAGTGGCGGGAGGTTGGTACCATGTCTATGATCGGGCGATCAAATGGTTCGATGGTCGCCTGGTACGATTGGAAATTGCCTTCGACATCACCGAGCGCAAGCAGGCGGAAGAATTACTAGAAGAGA
>CBDVAP010000146.1:0-6325 GCA_965372015.1 uncultured bacterium
AGAAGTGGACCACTAAAACTGGACAGTGGCTTAGATATAATTTCTGCCTGAACCTCAACGTATAGGGGACAGCAGAACATGAGCAAAAAGAGACGTAATCATTCAGCCGCATTCAAGGCCAGCGTAGCACTGGAGGCTATAAAGGGCGAGCAGACACTGAGCGAGTTATCCGCCAGGTTCGGGATTCATCCAACACAGATCCAGCAGTGGAAGAGACAATTGATTGAAGGATCGAAAGATGTTTTTGGTGCTTCAGAGAAGGAGCGGAAACACATTGAATCTGAGGTCAAGGATCTCCATGCGAAAATTGGTCAGTTGACCATGGAACGTGATTTTTTGGTCCCGAACGCTCGGTCGCTGACCATGGTCGAGCGTAAAACAATGATCCGGAGGGACACAACTTTACCGGTCACAACCAAGTGCCAACTACTGGAATTGAGCCGGTCTACGGCGTACTACAAGACTACTAGCAAAGCTCCTGCACCAGAAGAGCTACATCTTAAACGGCTGATTGATGATCTGCACATGAAGCATCCTTGCATGGGGACGCGGGTCATCCGTGATCAGTTGCAAAGTCAGGGATACAAGATCAACCGTAAACGTGTCAAAAGGTTCATGGACGAAATGGGCATTGCCTCTATTGCTCCACAGCCAAACACAAGTCGACCAGGGAAGAATCACAAGATTTATCCCTATCTGCTCAGGGGGTTGAGAATAGAGCGTCCCAACCAAGTCTGGGCAACCGATATCACGTATATCCCCATGGCCAGGGGCTTTCTCTATCTGGTAGCTATCATGGACTGGTACAGCCGCAAAGTGCTGAGTTGGCGGTTAGCAATCAGTATGGACAGTGCCTTCTGCCTCGAGGCGCTGAATGAGGCTGTTCAGACTTATGGGCCACCGGAGATACTCAATACCGATCAGGGCTCTCAGTTTACCAGTGAGGAGTTTACCGGTACACTGAAATCGTTCAATATCCAGATCAGCATGGATGGGAAGGGACGTTGGATGGACAACGTCATCATCGAGCGGCTATGGCGCAGTCTGAAGTACGAGGAAGTCTATCTCAAAGCCTACGAGACTGTGACCGAGGCCAGATCAGGCATCAGGGAATGGATCAAGTTCTACAATCATGAGAGAACGCATCAATCGCTTGGCAGGCAGACACCGGAACAGGTATATTTCAGTCAGCCACCAAACGAGTTGGCTGCCTAATGAACAACCCGGCAGGATTATATCTAAGAATCGTCAATGAGTGTCCAAACTATGGGGTCCACCTCTCATCCCTTTATTAATGTTGGAGTCCGATGAATTATCCAATCTGGGAAGTTCCTGTCATTGGCGGTGGTCTGGTCATTGGCCTGATCGCCATCTTCCACGTGTTCATATCTCATTTTGCCGTCGGTGGCGGGCTTTACCTGGTCGTCACGGAAAGACGGGCTATCCTAACCGATGATAAACTCCTTTACGCTTATCTGAAGACCCATGCCCGGTTCTTTATTTTAGTTACCCTGGTGTTAGGTGCTATCAGCGGCGTTGGGATCTGGTTTGCCATATTACTGGTTAATCCGGAGGCCACCGGGCTGCTGATCCGAACCTTTGTCTGGGCCTGGAGCATCGAGTGGGTGTTTTTCCTGGTTGAAATTGTGGCAGCGCTGGTGTATTATTATACCTGGGACAGGTTGGATCCAAAACGGCATCAGGCCGTGGGCTGGATCTACGCCGTCTCAGCCTGGATGAGCCTGGTAGTGATCAACGGGATTTTAACATTCATGCTTACCCCCGGCCGTTGGTTGGAAACCGGCAGTTTCTGGCACGCGTTTTTCAATCCCACTTTCGCGCCATCGGTAATTATCCGTTCCGGCGTGGCTTTCTCGCTGGCCGGTCTTTTCGCCATTTTAACGGCTAGTTTCATCACCGAGAAAAAGAACAGGGCCCGCCTGGTGCGTTACTCCGCCAAATGGCTGCTACCGGCTATAATACCAATCCCCATAGGTGGAATCTGGTACATTACTAGCATCCCTGAAATGGCCCGTCATATTTCAATGGGGGGTGCGCCGGCGGTCACTTTGTTTGCAGCCTTCAGTGTTATGATATCACTTTTCTTGTTTGCGTTCATTTATGCCCTGCCCTACCGCAATCCAGCCAGCCTTACTCCTCCCTTGGCAATACTTTTTATGTTTCTTGGTTTCAGCGTTACCGCTATTACGGAATGGACCCGGGAAGCGATACGAAAACCATTTATAATATACGATTTCATGTATGCCAATAATTTTACCAAGGCGGATATTCCCCGATATGCCGAGTCGGGGGTTTTACCGGCCGCAAAGTGGACCAGCACCAGGGAAGCGAGGGAACCAGGTTACCAGCTCTTTAAAATCGAATGCTCGAGTTGTCACACGACGTCCGGATATAACGGCCTGAAGCAGCTCACTCACGGGTGGAGCGAAGACTTTATGGAATATCAATTGAATCACCTTGATGAATTGAAGGTTTTCATGCCGCCATTCATGGGCAGTCAGGAAGAACGTAAACTTCTGGCCCGATGGATTATTAAATTGCAGGAAGGGGACTCCTGACGTGAACGATCTGCCCATCCCTGATGTTTCTCGGATTGGATTGCCGGGCCCCATCGGGCTTTTCGAAGCGCTGCTGCTGGTCACCTTCGTTCTGCACCTGTTGCCAATGAACCTGGTGCTGGGTGGCAGTGCAATCAGTGCATTCCACTTGTTTAGAGGCCGCTCTCACAGCCGGGAGCGCGATTTAGCCCTGGGCCTTGCTAAGACTCTGCCCATCGCCATGGCGCTGACCATCACCCTGGGGATTCCACCCCTGCTCTTTATTCAAGCACTGCATGGTCAGCTGTTCTTTACCGCCGCCGTACTGACTGCTTGGCCCATGCTTGCTATTCTGGCCTGCCTGGTAGTGGGATATTATGGTCTCTATCTGGTCGCCTTGAGGGGAGATGCATGGGAATGGTGGGCTCCCTGGGTAGCCCTGACGAGCGCCCTCATGTTCTTTCTGGTGGCGTCGGTATTTACCAGCATTAGTGCCCTTTTGCAGAATCCTGGACAATACCAACAGGCCTATGACGCCGCATTTCAGGGGCTGTATTTAAATTTCTCCGATCCCACTATGATTCCCCGGCTGCTTCATTTTTTCCTGGCGGCCCTGGCATTCACAGGTGTTTTTCTGGCCCTGCTTCAAAGCAGCAATAGGCAGAAAAGGAACATGGGATTGCGCTGGTTTATTGGGGCCACCTTACTCCAGATAGCAATAGGCTTATGGTTCTTCGATTCTCTGCCCTCAAATGTGGCGGATGCCATACTTGAAAAGAGGCTGTTCGGCCTGCCCTATTTCTGGGTCAGCCTTGGATTTGCCGCAGCAATGTTCCTGGTCTTCATCTTAGTCTATTTCAAATCAGACAGCTCAATGCCAATTATTGGGGGCGGAATACTGCTTCTGGTGACCATCGCTCTTATGGCCGGCTTGCGTTCCAGTGTGCGCATGGCTTACCTGGAGCCGGTCTACCAAACAGACACCCACCTGTCGAGTCAATGGGGGCCCTTCGCCTTGTTCATCATCACGCTCATAATCGGTCTGGTCGCGGTAGGTTGGCTGGTCAGGGCCTACAGGCGCTCCCTGACCGGGGTCTGAGCACCCGTCCGGCTGAGGCCTCATCGCCGCCGGAAACTCACAGCTGCAAATTTTCTTTCACTCTCAGTCGTGATAAATTAAGGTAGCGTATCGCGAATTAATCACGGCTATCCGTACTGGAGCTAAACATGAAAACCATCATCGAGCCCTTCCGCATCAAGGCCGTTAAGTGGGATATTCGGGGTGGAGCCCATACCGGGATAAACCACTGAAGATGATACTTGGAACTACCGTCTGAACTGTCCCCAAAACGATGAATCCTACGATACATCGCGTAAGCCAAAGGCTTAAGTTCCGTTGGTAGCATAGAAGTGGAACTTCTCCGAATCTAGTCCTAGATTTACATAGCAGTCCCCCACCCGGAACCTGCTTATATTCAGCCCGAACGACTCTATATCTATTCTACTCTACGCGAGGCCATATGGGCAAACTGTCCAACTTCATCGCAGAACTCCGCCGCCGCGCCACAGGACCTTGCCATGTTAAAACGCTGGATTATTAACCTGCCCCGATGGACTCTCAAAATGCTTTGGCCGGCCATGCTGCTGGCGGCCTTGGGGCTTTTCGCACCGCTCAGGGCGGCTGCGGAACAGAATGTGGTGGTGGTGATCATTGACGGGGCCCGCTACAGCGAAACATTCGGCGACCCGCAGCGGAATTTCATTCCCCAAATGGGCCGGTTGGCTCTTGAAGGGGCAATCGTGGACCCCTTCTACAACGATAATTACACCTACACCAGCCGGGCCATCCCGGCCCTGTGGTGCGGCGCCTGGACTGCGGTTCGAGACACAGTCTACCAGGGCATTGCGACCCAGACCGCCTTACTGCCCACCATCTTCGAATACTTCCGGCGGCAACAGTCGGCCCCGGCAGAGCAGTGCTACTACGTGCTTAAATCGATTCGCGGGCTCTGGCTGCCCAGTTTTCACCAGGAGTATGGGCCGGCATTCTGGCCCACCTATCACAGCGTGGGCATTACGGACGAGGATGTGCTCATCGAAGCGCTGGAGGTTATGGAAACTCACCACCCCCAGCTGCTATTGGTCTACCTGGCCGATGTGGACGGCGCCGGCCATTCGGGCGACTGGGTGGGCTACACCGGGGCCATCAGGCGGGCCGACAGCACGGTGGCGGTAATCTGGGAGGCCCTCCAGAGCGATTCGGTTTATGCCGATAATACCACCATGCTGGTGACCAACGATCACGGCCGCCATGACGATCAGCATGGTGGAATCGGCGGACACGGCGACGGCTGTGACGGCTGCCGAAGGATCATGTTTCTGGCCCTGGGACCGCGCATCAGGCAAAATTTTGTATCGACCGAATACCACACCATCACCGACTTCGCCGTCACGGCGGCGGCCCTGCTTGATCTGGATCCGGAATATGCCACCGGTGAGGTGATAGATGAGATATTTCTACCACTTAACGTCGAGAGCACCGCAGGAACAACTCCGGAGCAACACTTGTTGCACCAGAACTACCCCAATCCGTTCAACCCAACCTCAACAATTCAGTACGATCTACCCAAGGCGGCGAATGTGACTTTGATCATTCATGATATTCTTGGCAGAGAGGTGGTCAGACTAGTGGATCAACATATGCAAGCCGGCTCTCATCAAGCCATCTGGGATGCAAAGGATCATGCTGGACGAGCAATGTCGACTGGCATTTATATCGCCCGGCTATCGACACTCGAGTACTCCAAGTCCATCAAGATGGTGCTGCTAAAGTAAGGGAAGGAGGAAGGCCGGGAGCAGCTATCTACCTGGGACTACCATCGCACATGACTTGCGGATAATGATTAAGAACAACTAGCAGGGGAAATATGATCATCCTCGAGGATTGTATAGAAGTTAAGGCATCACCAAAACAAATCTTTGATTGGTTATCGGAACGTCTGAGGGATGAGAAATCATATCTGGCGTGGCACCCTGAGCACGTGAGCCTCCAATGGATTAGAGGGGAGCCATTGAAAGAGGGATCGGTCATGGAAATTGAGGAAGTTCTCCAGGGGAATCTCACTAAGCTCGCATACCGAATCATCAAGATTGATAGACCCCGGCTAATCGAATTTCAATCGTTATTTCCCCTATCCATTATTGCAGCTCCGAACCGCTTTTTAATTGAATCCATTAGTGAGCAGATTAGTACATTTAGGGCAACAGGAAAGATCAGATTCCCGCTGTGGTTGTTTAATAAAATGCATAAGGCTCACCCTCCCAAACTTGCGGCTTCAAAGCAACATATGAGAGAGGAAGGTGAGAATCTAAAAGCTGCTGTAGAACAGTTCGATCCTTAACTATGGAGATGGGCTACTCGTCTGAGTAACCAATTTTGGTGAAGCAGCGGATTTTCATTACGCTGTGCAAGGAGGAGAAACATGGCCTTTAAAGATGAATACGCACCTTCTATCCTACCAAAGGTATTTTTGTCTGCAAGCGTACTAGCTGGGACATTAATCGCCGCATTATTGACATCCGGCCGTGCCGATTGGCTGATAGATCTATTCAGGTATGAAAAGGTTGAGGGAAATTTCTACCGGCAAATTCTAATCTTGTCTTGCAGCTTAATCTATTTTATAAGATTCACAATATGCATGTTCGTTTTTATTAAGCGAAAAATTAGCTGGTTCGAAGGTGGCCTAGTTTCATTTTTGTTTTTTATG
>CBDVAP010000147.1:0-6320 GCA_965372015.1 uncultured bacterium
GAGTTCTCCTCTTGATCTTCCGGACCTCTGATTCAGACTTCCACTCTGCTATTTCAAGACTCCTCTGCCAACTGGTTCAACTTATCAAAAGTGTCTCTTAAGATTTAGTCCACTTTTGTCCACATTGCTCAGGCACCGAACACAAGCTATAACAACCTTGTGCTTGTAGCATTGTTGCACTAATTTTCGACCGGGTGGTCGAATTCAGAACGAACGGTCTATTAATGTCACTAACTGATCGCAAAGAACGGGAAAAACAAAAGAGAATTCAGGCCATTCTCGGGGCGGCCAAGGAACTCTATGCCCGCAAGGGATATCAGGAATCATCCATGGCTGACATTGCCAGAACCTCCGAGCTGGGGAAAGCCACCATCTACTACTATTTCCCCAATAAAGAAGCCATATACCGTGAGCTATTTATCTCATGTGTTCGCGACCAGTTTCGGCGGCTGGATGATAATATCCTTGCAGCTACTACCCTCGAAGAATTGTTATCGCAGATGATCAACGCCTATGTCGATTGGGCGTACGACGATCCCTTGTTCTTCGGTCTTCATTTTCCCATGGGCAAGAATGCCCCGGCCCATGTCCTGCACGAGCCCGGAATGGTAGCCGAAATGGAACGTCTACATGAGCCGGTGCGCAAACGTATAGATGAAATCATCCGGTCAGTCAGCGCCCAGTATGATCCCGAGATAATCGCCAGTTTAACCTGGACCTACATGTCCGGGCTGGCCCTCAAAATACATCAAGGCCTGCCCAAGGCGGCTCTACAGCAAGAGATGAAAATCTTCGTCGCCAGTATAAATCAATATTTAATAAAGGATTGATAATGCTAAAGAATCTAACCGACAATATTATTCAACGCCCGTGGGCCTATATTATTCTCATTTTTGTGATTACCGGTGCATTCATGAGCCAGATGTCCAAGATGCGTATGGACCCTGATATCACTGACGCACTGCCGCAAAAAATTCCGGCCAAGCGGCTTTACGACAAGATGACCGATATTTTCCCCACCAAGGAGTTCCTCTTCATCGGTATTGAAGGCGACGATCTTTTCTCCCCAGCGGCACTACAGGATATCTGGAACCTTACTAAAAAACTTGAAGATTTTCCCGGCGTCTACCGGGTCATGTCACCCACTAATGTCAGCGTAATCACCGGTACTGATGAGGGCATGGAGGTCTATGACATCCTGGATTCACCACCAGCAACGGCCGAGAGTATTGCCGAGTTCAAAATGAAACTGTTCAATAACGACCTGGCCCTTGGCAATCTCGTATCAAGGGATGGTGAGATGCTCGGTATTATGCTGATGCTCAAGAACACCACCGATGAAATGGATTTCATGACTGAATTCGCCCCTTTCATTGAAGAGTGGGATGCCAAAACCGACCTCGCCCTGATTCCTGCCGGTAAACCGGTGGCTACATACTAGGTTGCCTGGGGAGTAATGCGCGACCTATCAATGTTCTTCGGGGCCGGTATTCTTGTGATTTTTGTGCTGCTTCTGGCAATCTACCGCAACATACGTGGCGTGGTTTTGCCTTTGCTGGTGGTAATTCTATCAGTGCTGTGGACTATGGGCACAATGGCTGTCCTCGGATTCCCCCTCTCCCATTCCACAGAAATTCTACCCATCTTGATTATGGCAATCGCGGTTGCAGATAGCGTTCATATCATGACCCACTACTATACCCACGGACGAAAGGCCAAAGATCGCAAGGACCTGGTGCGCATCACCATGGGCGACATGAATTCCCCGATAGTAATGACCTCCCTCACCACAATGGCCGGGTTTATCTCGCTCGGCATCACTGATATCTCGTCAATCCGCATTCTGGGTACGTTTACCGCACTGGGCGTGCTCTACGCATTGCTAATTAGCCTGACCCTGGTCCCAGCCATCCTATCGCTCCTCAAGGTGCCAAAAAGGGTGAGGAGCGCCAGCAAATCACCGATCTCGATCAGGCTGATGACTGGCTGGGGCAATTTACTTGTGCGCAATAAACGGGCCCTCTATCCCCTGGCCGGACTGGTAGTGGTGTTCGCTATCTGGGGCTTCAGCAGACTGGAACACTCCTTCTCTTCAATCGAAAATTTCGAAGCTGACCATCCCGTACGCCTCGCCGATGAATTAATCAATGAGCACTTTGCTGGTACCAACTCCTTCCAGATTATGGTTGAAGGGGTGGCAGATGACCAGATGAAGGAACCGGCTATCCTGGCCGACATGGATGGGCTGAAGCAGGTTGCCCTAGAGATCGAACATGTGGGTGACGTACAATCGCTGGCCGATTTCATCAAGCGGTTCAATAAGGTGCTGCACAGCGATGATGAGGCCTATAACACCGTCCCAGCCGAGCAGGTGGTAGTAGATTATATCGACTATGAGGAGCGCAATGGTCAGTGGATCGAAGTAACGAAATTCGACACCGTAGCTGGTAAGGAATTGATCGCCCAATACCTGGCCCTTTACGAGATGTCGGGCAAACCGGAGGATATGGCCAGCATCGTCGATTACAACTACCGCAATTCACTCATGACTATCTTCCTGAACACCGACGACATGGCCAAACTGCGTAACGTCAATACCCAGCTGGAAAATTACATCAACGACCATTTCAGCAATACCTCGACGGCTGTCACCGGTATGGCCCGCCTGATTCTGGTGGTGGATGACCTGATCGTGAACGGTCAGATGCTCAGCATCACTGCGGCACTGATCCTGGTCTGGCTACTGACCAGCATAATGTTCAAGTCTGCGGTCATCGGCCTTTTTAACACGATCCCCCTTTTCTTTGCCATGCTGCTGAATTTTACCATCATGGGCCTGACGGGCATCAACGTCAATATGACCACCATGATGACTTCCAGCATCGCCATCGGGGTGGGAGTCGACTACGCTATCCACTTCATGTACCGCTATCGCAGTAAATATTCGCAGAGTGGTGATTACGGGCAAGCTGTGTTGGATACGATGCAGGATTCGGGGGTAGCAATCGTTTTTAACTCGCTGGTCGTGGCTGCCGGCTTTGCGGTGATCGCCCTGTCATCGTTCGTCGCGGTAGCCCACCTGGGAACGCTGATTGCCTTGACAATGCTAACGTCAGCATTCGGCGCTCTGACAGTGATGCCGTTGGTATTCGTCAATTTTCAGCCAAGATCGCTGAAACAGTAATTATTAGAGGTTATGATGAGAATTTCAGGATTGATATATCTGTTGTTGATCAGCGGCCTGGCTGCCCAGAATATGACCGGTTACCAGATAATGGAGCAGGCACTCACCAAGTCCAGTTGGGACGATATGCAGGCTGACATGCAGCTCATACTACGCAATGCTCGTGGTGAGCAGCGCGTCCGGGATATCGCCTTCTACTCTAGTGATGATGAGCATGGTCTTAACCGGATGCTCATGCGTTTCATGGCCCCTGCAGACATCAAGGGTACCAGCTTTCTGACCCTGGAAACGAGCGGCGAGGACGACGAGCGGTATCTCTATCTACCAGCTTTACGGCGGGTGAAAAAAATAGCCTCCAGCGGCAGCGGCGGCAATTTTATGGCCAGCGATTTTACTTATTATGACATCGGTATGCCAGACCTGGAGGACTGGACCTACACCCTCCTTGGTGAAGAGGAGAAAAAGGGACAGGTCTGCTATAAAATTGAATGTCTACCGGTCACAGAAAAAATGCTCGATGACACCGGCTACGGCAAAATTATCCGCTGGGTAGAGAAAGAGCGCCTTAACACTATTTTCAGCGAATACTATGACAAGGAACTAACCCACTGGAAAGAACTTGATGTTGTGGAAATGCAGCCCATCAAAGGGGTTGATTTCGCCACGGATATGGTGATGAAGGATCTCCAAACCGGACATACCAGCGAAATGAAGTTCATGAACCTTAAGGTGGACATAGGGATTCCCGATAATTTCTTTTCAGTACGTTTTCTCCAGCGCGGTCGGTGATGCGCAAGATAATTATTGCCATCATGCTAGGTATGGGATCGATGGCCCGGGCCGATTTCAACGGTTATCTGAAAGGCTTCGCTTTCCTCGAACCCTCAACTAGAACGTATGCCAGACTGGGTACCCGCTTCCAGACCCGCTACACCGGCGGTATCGACAGCAAACTGGAATATTTTGCGGCCATCAACTTCGAGTATGATCAAGTTGGCGCGCGCGCTGATACGGTCAATGCAGCTAGTGAGGGAGCCTTCAACCGGGGCACCGGATTCGGTGTCTACCCGGTAGAATATTATCTCGATCTACACCTGCAAAATGCCGACATTCGCTTCGGGCAGCAGTTTATCTTTTGGGGTGCAACCGATTGGGTCAATCCGACCGACGTCATTAATCCCTGGGATTTCGCCAACATATCCGGTGAAATCGAAGATTACCGCCTACCGGTGATAGCGCTATCCGTCCAGGGCTATCTGGGCGAGCTGACTCTTCAGGGCGTACTGATACCAGGGTTCACGCCCGCCATCGTACCTCTGCCGCCAGATGCGCTGGTTTACTACCCAAAAATGGGCTACGATCAACCCCAGTGGGGCTTCCATCTTACCTCTTACACGGGCAATACTGACTTCTCAATAAGCTATTATAACGGGTACGACAATATGCCTTCTGTCCGAACGGGGATGGATTATTCTAGTGCACAACCTACTCCGGTTAATCAGGTGAATTATCACCCCATTCAGATGTTTGGACTTGATTTTGTGCGACCTACGGGTGCCTGGAATATTAAGGGCGAAGCAGCCTATCTGAAGACGGCCGACGATGGCGGGAACGATGTATTCATCGCCAACTCCAATATCCAAACGGTATTAGGCCTCGACTACATTTGGTCTGAAGACTTGTCGCTAAATCTCCAATACATCAACCAGTTGCTGATTGACTACCTGTATTCCAGTGAACAGGCTGCCATTGGCTTAATGGGATTATCCGAGTACATCACAGCTCCCGAAGAAGTTTCGCACTCCCTCTCAACCATGATTTCGTGGAGTCCGATCAACTATGTCACCGGCCAGCTGATAGGTGTTTATAATCTGGTAGACCACGATGCCTTCGTCATGGCATTTGCGCACTGGGAAATGGCCGATGCTATGAGCCTGACACTAGGTGTTGTGAATTTCCAGGGCGGGGCTACCACTACCTACGGCCGTATGGACGATGCGGATAAAATATTCATTGAATTGAAACGGTCGTTTTAGCGAGAGGCCGTCTTAAATCGTTCTTGACTACAGTTAGATCATCAACGCACCAACTTGCCGCCCCTTTAATGCAATAAAAAGCGGCTATTGCAGACCTTATCTCAATAATGTCATCTCAATAGATTTAGAAAACATCGGAGTGTATCGGTTCTGACCCTTTTGGACATTTGGGGCTAGAAACTAAGAGAGACATTCTGTGTCTTCAAGGTTTATCTCACGGAACCCCGCCAACGGCGGGGCCTCCCCTGAAACGTCTTCCGCTTGACCTGTTCCCACTACCCCAGAACCTGCCGCTCCCGGCCGTCACAGATCTATCTATTGACAACTTTTTCAGCAGATCTTCAGTCTCAAAGGTGATATGGATCGAATTATCGAAAAGAAAACCTGGACGGCCAAGCGGATCGGCTGGATAGCCTCCGCCGCTGTTATTACAATCCTAGCGGGCTACAGCCTGGCCTTTAAGGACCACTCCAGCAAAGTAGTTATCTCGCAAGAGAGGCTGACCATTTCCACCGTCCGTTTCGGGGAGTTCCAAGAGTTCATTCCCATCAACGGGTCCATAGTACCCATCCGGACCTTGTACCTGGATGCTATTGAAGGGGGACGGGTGGAAAAACGCTTCCTGGAAGCGGGCAGCTATGTCAACCAGGGTGATCCGATCCTGCAACTATCCAACACTAACCTGCTGCTCGATATCATGTACCGGGAGGCGGAACTGTTCCAGCAGAGCAACAATCTGCGGAATACCCAGTTGGCGATGGAACAGAACCGGCTGGCTCTCCAATCGGAGCTGCTGGAGCTGGACTACCAGTTCAAGAAGATTGCCCGGGTGAACGAGCGCAACCGCCAGCTGCTTGAAAAGAACCTGATCTCGGGTCGTGAATTTGATGAGAGCAACGACGAATATGATTACTTGGTAAACCGCCGCCGTCTTACCATGCAAAGTCATCTGCAGGATTCGATATTCAGGGCCACGCAGGTCGAGCATCTGGAGGCGTCCCTTATCAGGATGGAGGAAAATCTCTCCCAGGTCAAGCTGAACCAGGAAAACCTGTTCATCCGGGCACCGCTCTCGGGGCACCACACTCCGCAGCATGCGG
>CBDVAP010000148.1:0-6249 GCA_965372015.1 uncultured bacterium
GAGGAAGTCACCCGTTTCACAGTCATGGACCGGGTATTGAGCTGGCTGAATGATTTTTCCATCGACCATACTCCGCACCTGGATTCCGAAAACGACACCGATCCCATCCCGCTGGAAGTGGCGGTCGAATCGTTCGGGGCGGCCGTCGACTCCGTGGCCATTTATTGGTCGGAGACCGGCGCTGTGCCCTTCAATATTGTGCCGATGGCGCTCACCGACAGCCTTTACCGGGGCGAGATACCTGCTCAACT
Source organism: uncultured bacterium (assembly GCA_965372015.1). Lineage (GTDB taxonomy): Bacteria > Fidelibacterota > Marinisomatia > SCGC-AAA003-L08 > TS1B11 > JACZSB01. The sequence goes on from CBDVAP010000148.1 coordinate 252, forward strand.
CAGTGGGACCACGGTGCATTACTTCATCTACGCAGCCCAGGATAATGGTTTCTTCCAGACCAGTCCCCCGGGAGCGCCCATACGGGACCATATCTTCTACGTCGGCACGGACCTCACACCGCCGGTAATATCGGCCTTTACCGAGATCGGGAATACCATTGATAACTCCGGCTTATACTTAGTGGCGGCGGACATCAATGATAATCTGGGCGTCGATACCAGCACCGTATATCTGCACTTCCAGCTCAACAGCGGCGTTTTTGACAGTTCCGCCCTCAGTTGGGACCCTGGTAAGGTGAAATTCACAGGCGGAATCAGTTTGACGCCCGCCCTTTCGGATGGGGATACGGTGCGCTATTTTATATCGGCACATGACGGCTCGGCAGCCAGCCACCGGACCGAATCGGTGGTGCATGAATTCGTTATCGTGAAGGCCCTGCTGGTGGATGATTTCGAGGGCGGCCTCGATCAGTGGATCAATACTGGCGGCTGGGGCTTCACCCCCTATTCCCACGAAGGAGGCGGTTCCTCCATAACTGAAACACCATTGGGACAATACGAACACAACAGTGAGTATATACTGGAGAATCGCGACGCCTATAACCTGTCCAATCGCCAATCGGCCTACCTCACTTTCTACCATACCTATTTGCTCGAGAGCGGCGATACGGCCCGGGTGGAAATATCGACTGACGGCGCCACCTGGCAGGCGGCCGATGGGTTTTTCGGGTCCGCTAACTATACCTGGAACCGGTCGGTAGTGGACCTGGGCGATTATGCCGGGGAGCCGACTGTCCGTTTCAGATACCGGTTGACTACCGACGGTGCGGCTAAAGCGGATGGCTGGTACCTTGATGACATCATGATCCTGGTGGATACCACCATGGTAGTAACAACCGCGGTTGAACCGCAGACCGGTCTCCCCAAGGAGTACGCCCTGCTGCAGAACTATCCCAACCCGTTCAACCCGGTGACTACCATCGAGTACCACCTGCCCCAGCCGGGGGAAGTGCGGCTGCGGCTGTATAACCTGCGGGGGCAGTTGATCCGGACCCTGATAGACGATTTCCGGCCAGCCGGGGTGCATGCGGCGACATTGAACTACCACCAGTTAGCTTCGGGATTATATTTCTATCGGCTGGAGGCAGGCGACTTCACCCGTACCAGGAAAATGATCCTATTGAAATAAACTGGATATTGGATCGGACCCCGCCAGCGGCCTGCCCGGGGCTCCCCGTGGGGCCTCGGCGGAGCCAGTACGGCGAGCCTCCGTCCAGGGCTAGGGCGGGGCTCGATACTGGATGGGACCGAATGAAATCAGCTGTTAGACCCTGGCTGGCGCTGCCGGCGCTCCTGTGGTGGGGCTGCACCTCGGGCGGGCGGGAAGCGCCACTGGACATGCACTGGCAGCCCTTGGCGGAGTCGAAGGCCCAGCTACCGCCCGGCATCCGGGTATTTGCCGGGGTCAACCGAATGCTGCCCCTACGCGCCTGGTACGTTGAAGTGGACGAGCGGGACCCTGCTATTGAAACTATTGTGGTGCTGGCAGCCGGCGAGGGGCGTCGCGAAACGGTCTCCAGTATGGCCGCCCGGCTGGACGCCAGTATTGTGGTCAATGGGGGCTATTTCCGGATGGACCTCAATCCCACCCGGCACGTGGGGCTGCTGCTGATAGACAGTGTGGTCATCCAACCCAATATCTCGGCGGTGACGCGATCGGAGCGGCGTTTTCCGCTGGCCCGGGCAGCGGTGGGCTTTACCGGTGGCGGCCAAATCGATGTGGCCTGGACGTTCAACCGCGGTGATTCGTTGCTGGAAGTCAGCCGGCCGCCGGCGCATCTAGCCGGCCAGCCCGACACCGGCTTCAGTCCGATCAACCAGGGCCGGTTCTGGCCGGTACGGGAGGCGCTGGGAGGCGGGCCCAGTCTGGTATCAAACGGGAAGGTACAAGTCACGGCCGACGAGGAGGTGTTTTTTGGCACCAGTATACCCAAAGTGCATCCCCGCACGGCCTGTGGCTACACCGCCGCTGGTAAACTGATCCTATTGGTGGTTGACGGCCGCCAGGAGGCCAGCCGGGGGGTGAACCTGCAGGAACTGGCACTGATCATGCAGCAGTTGGGTTGCGTAGAGGCCCTCAACCTGGACGGCGGCGGTTCGTCAACCCTGGTAGCAGGCGGCCGGCTAATAAATCGGCCGGTAGGGGGAACTTCCGAGCGAGAGGTTATGTCCGCCCTGGCGGTACTTTACGAGGCGGCGCAGCCACCAGGGTATGCCGAATGAGTCTCGCAATGACTTTCAGCCCGAGTACTATAACGACCTGAATCGGTATTATTTTATTTACATTCAATTGTTCAAGTTAGTATATTGCGGTAGAGAGAAATTCACGGTCTATCACAGCTTGAACAGATAGCCGGCCGGCTGAAGGTTCATAATTAGATTGAACCGGTAGTATTTCTCAACAACTTTCATCACCATCGAAGGAGATATTTATGCGGACTTCATATAAACTATTCACAATTCTGTTAGTCGGCGCCCTGGTAGTGATCCCGGGCTGCGACGAGAACGGGGAGGACGAGGCGGTCGGCGCCCTGGAGGGTGAGTGGCAGCTCACAGCCTTAACAGCCACTTACCTGCGGACGGCGGCCATCCCGCCCGGTACCCCGGCCGACACCACCTATAGCCTGACCGCCAGCTGGAACTTAGCGGCGGCCGTGTTGGGCGCGGCATCAGCGGCGGATCAGGAACTTGCGAGTTTCAGTGAAGGTGACACCGTATTCGCCACAACCAAGGCATTTGATACAGCAGCCCTGGCTGCGTACGGTATCTCCCTGGAAATGGCTTTCCTCGCAGATGATACCTATACGCTCAAAGGGACTTATCCAACGCTACGGGTGGATATGGAGGCCTGCAGTACCTACTTGGCGACACCCTCAATTCAAGATAAAGGCAATTACACTATTACGTATAATGCGGATGAAACCGGCGGTACGCTGGGCGTTTCTCCCGATGTCCTGCTGGAAGGCCAGGTGCTGCCGTCCTTCGACGATGCGGTGGTCGCCTTCACCAATAATGGTGAAACGGTGGGGATAGACTTCCTGGATCGGGACGCACATGATGTCCTGATTGCCGAGACCGGCGAGACCTGGGATGAAGAGGAACACCGCGTAACCATGGGTATTCCGGAGGCGCCGATATACTCATTATTGGGTATTTTCGCTACGGAGGACATGGCCGACACAACGGGAAAAACAGCTTACCTGTATGATCCCGTGAAACTGGCCGCTTGGGGCGGCTATCTGACCTTTTACGGTCTGATTATTCAAGGCACAATCGCGGAAATGATTGCCCTGGATCCGACGATTACCAACGAGACAGAGGCCATAGCCGCTATTACGGCGCTGGCACAGGCCGGGCAGTCAGACCCGACGACCGGAATCGCATACGCCACGCTCCTGACCAACGACAGCAGTGGCGATTTTGATCCCACGGCATTAGCTGCCGGAGGGAAGCTTACATACGTGATCAATAATAAATGCATACCGGTGAACGAGCTGATCGATTTCGAGTCCAGCTGGGATAAACATGAGCACTAAACCGGCGCAATTATAGACTGTTGATTGACACGATTGAGCGAGGAGGTGGGCCTGAGTCACTTTCTCGCTCTGTCACATACTAGGTAACGGGTACACCGTGATGATGAAACCAGTTTTGGCTTTAGTAATCATGCTTACTGCTCTCAGCGGGCAGGGAACCCTTAGGGTCACCTTAACCGGTACGGTGAGGGAGGCAGGCAGTGGTGAGCCTTTACCGGCGGCTGATGTGGTTGTTACCGGGGGCAGACTACAACAGGCCACCGGCGCGGCCACCGATTTCGAGGGGGTCTACCGTATTCCCAATCTGTTGCCCGGTACTTACCAGGTGCGGGTCATGTACATCGGTTACCAAACCTTCAATCGCGAGTTGATTGTAACCGGTGACATCGAACCGCTGCTGGAGATGGACTTCGAGTTGGAACCGGAGGCCATCAGGCTGCAGGAGTTCGTAGTGACCGCCAGCCGGGGGAGGCGCGAGAAGCTCACTGATGCCCCGGCAGCCATCAGCGTGGTCACTTCAGCCGAAATTCGCCGGGGGACCAATCCCAACCTGGGCGATTATTTCAAGCACATCAAGGGAGTGGATTTCACCGCCTCGGGTATTGACGGATTCAACCTGTCGGCCCGGGGCTTCAACACCAGCTTCTCCTCACGCCTGATGACCCTCACCGACGGCCGGAAAGCCAACGTGCCTTCCCTGCGCCTGATCGCCTACAACACCATCCCGGTGACCTCCGACGATGTAGATCAGATCGAGGTGGTGCTGGGGCCATCTTCAGCCCTCTACGGGCCGAATGCTTTCGCCGGTGTGGCCAACATTATCACTAAGAAACCAAGCGCCTCCATCGGAACCGATGCCAGCGTAAGTCTCGGCAACCGTGACTATCGTAAGTTCCAGATGCGGCACTCGGGTAAGTTCGGTAGCTGGGGCTACAAATTTTCTGCAGTCGATTTTAGAGCCAGTGATTGGCAGTGGGTGGACCCTGAGGAGAAAAAGGGGCACAATGAACTCTGGATTCAAGATGGCGGCAAGATAGGTGAGTTGCTCGATAACGACGAATATCCCACTCCTGAGGATCCCTGGGACTGGCAGTGGGATGGCTACGATATTCGTTTCGACCGCGATCACGACGGCGATTTCTATGGCGAGGCTGATACGGTCTTCCTCGGTGCGGATCATATACGGATAGATCGCAATCAGGACGGGATAGTGGATACGGCGGATTTCAGTGTAACCAACCGGAGATTAGACCTACGGCTGGATTACGACTTCAGCTCTGATCACGGCCTGGTTTTCGGGTTCGGCCAGGCGGTGGCCACCAACATCAACCTGACCGGGATCGCCCGATATTTAGCTGAGGATTGGGTCTACCGCTATTACCATCTGCGGTATATCAAGGGCAACCTGTTCGTCCAATCCTATCTGAATACCTCCCAGTCGGGCCAAACCCGCAACCTGCGCACGGGTGAGCGGATTATAGACGAGTCGACATTCTATCATTTCCAGGTGCAACACTCGTTGAACTTCAACTGGCCGGTTGAGATGTTGGTCTCATATGGGACTGACTACCAGCGGACCATGCCCAAGACCTATGGCACCATCCTACTTGACGGCAAGGCCGGCAAGAGTTTCGATAACGACGGGATCGATAACGACGGCGATGGCCAGGTGGATGAGTTTGCCGAAGGGCTGATCACTACTAATGAGTATGGCCTTTACTTTCAATCGACGGCGCAATTAAAACCCTACCTGGAGTTTATCTTTGCCGGCCGCCTCGACCTGCATAGCGGTGAGCTGGATAAAAACGGCATCAGGTTCCTTGAGGATCCGTTGCTGGGGGGCACCATCAATTACCGAGCCCAATATTCACCCAAGTTCGGGCTGCTGTGGAAACCGCTTGAGAACCAGACTTTCCGCCTGACTGCGGCCCGGGCCTCGAACACCCCATCCTCACAAGGCCTTTACTTGGATATCGTAGCGGGCATCGCGGCCTCATCCCTGGTGAAGGCCCGGGGGAATCCCTTTGGCTATCACTTCGAGCGAGCACCCGATGGTACGCTGATGATGTACGACGTCAGGGCCGGTTCCTCCAGTGAGTTCCGCCTGGCCCAGATTCCTGATTCCGCGATTTTGTATATCCCACCCGTCCTGGGACGGCCCGGCCAGTTTGTCCAGAAAGAGGACGTGCAGACTATCGAACCAATCACCAGTGAGTTGATCTGGACCTATGAAATAGGCTATTCGGGAATCATCAATAATCGTATGCGGGCCACATTGGACATTTATTACAGCCAATACGGCGATTTCGTCTCCGACCTGACCTGGATCACCCCCATCGTCATGGATACGTTAAAATACGGGTGTAATTCCGACGCGGTCATCGGGCTGGTGGGCCCCAGTG
>CBDVAP010000149.1:0-6197 GCA_965372015.1 uncultured bacterium
ATCACCTGGCGGCCCAGGAGATCGTAGATTATTAGATTAACCAGACCTGTTTCCGGGACGGTGAAGGGAATGTGGGTGATGGGGTTGAATGGATTGGGATAGTTTTGATACAGGGTGAACTGTGAAGGAAGGAGCGTGCTTCCCTGGGCGATGGTCACGATATAGTCCTGCTTCACCAGACGCAGGTTGCTGAAATAGATATCGCCCTCCGCAGCGGATGCACCCGGTTCGTGGGTGAGCTGGAAGCTGTCGAAGTAGAGCGTGGTGGGATTGTCCCACTGGCCGTTGCCGATCCACTCGCCGAAACCAGCGGTATCGCCAAGGTGCCATTCCACCAGCTGCCAACCGTACCAGTCGATGGGTATCCATTGTGAAACCTCATGGAGATCGCCCCTGCCCGTCACGCGCCCGTCATCCAGGCAGAAACGGAAGCTATTGTGGCTGCCGTCGCCGAAGACGAAGCACTGGAGGACGTAACTGGTATCGAACTTCAGGGTTGAGGTGCTCATGTACTCCCGCAGAAGATGAGTGACGGCGGTGTCAATCCAGACGTAGTGCAGGCGGGCGGCCTTTCGATACGCGGGCCGAGCGGAGGGCAGGTAGGCGTCCGTGGACAGGCCGAAAGTAGATTCCAACTCGTCAATTCCTTCGGTCGAGCCACTATAATCCGGACTTTCCCAGGCGCTGGTGGACAGAAATTGATCGAGAAGCACCTCCTCCACCGTCCATAGGTGGGAAGCGGAGAAAGTTAGCGAGAGATCAGCGTCGAGGGGATTGCCGATTGAATCGGTAAGGTCCGAGCGGAGGAGAAGGCTATATGTGCCGCCCGGTACCAGCATGGCTTCCAGGGGCTGGACGCTGAGGACCGCTCGGGACCGGACATTGGTGACCTTGTGATGGGTCGGCACTGTGGTACCCTCCCGGGTAAGAACCAGCGTCGTTTCGGTGATTGAGGCGGGGTCCAGGTGCTCATCGAAAAGGAAGGTGATCACATCGTCACGGTAGATGCTGTCCGTTGGTGCATTTGCGCTGGGGTAGGTACCAAGTACCAACGGCCCGGTGATATCCTGTGATTTTGATGTAAAGTGTAGGGTAAAGGAATCCCCCGGCACCCCGTCGCCATTCCCATCAAGGGGTACGCCGTTGATGTCGATAGCGGTGGAATCAATAGTGAGGATGTAGGCGGTCGCATACGCAAAATTATCGAGCCAGACCAGGGTAGCTTGCTTGTGGTCGTCGGACCAGGAAATATTATCCAGTATGATAGCGGGAGAGAGTGAGAGGGCCCCGGTCAGTGCGGCGGTATCCATGGTCTTGGAGAATGTGATGGTGAAGGAGGCATTCACAGCAATTGAATCGTCTTCCGCTGGATAGGTGACGATAACCACCGGGGCGAATGAGGGGATGGAGTCGGTCGTCACAGTGTTGGAAGAAGCGGACTCATTCCAGTAGCGGTCGATGTCGGTGGCGCCGTAGGTGTAGCGGCTGTTGTAATCCTGCGTGCCGGTGAAGGCTGCGGGAAAAGTATATGCGCCGCTGCCGAAGTGAATATCGACAATCTCATCAGCGGCGGTATCGAGTCCAGCATCCTCGGAGCGGTAAATGGCGTACCAATGGTTGCCGGTCTGGCCGGGGTCGGGGGTTACCGTCAGTTCGTAAGTCAGGGAATCGATATTATTGACGGTCAGCGCTGGGGCAGCGGGGGGGACAGCGACGATCGTCCGGGTGGGGCGAATCTTAGTTTTATTGTTAAAAAAAGTAGCACCGGCCTCTTCCCAATATTGGTGGAGGTTCCATTTCCCGAAGCTGAAGAACTGGAAGCCATCCACCCACGGGACGGTGCGGCAAGCGTCCACTATCTGCTGGTGGTTGGCCCATCTATTTTGATCGTGCAGAATATAAGAGGCAGGCCCGACGGAAAACAGGCGCCCGTCATCGATACCGGGCTGGATGAAGGCCTGCCAGTTTTGCCCTGCATTGCCGGTCAACATGCCGGTAAACCCGGCTCCGGTTGTCCAATGATAATGCATGGGTGTGAGTTGCTCCACAGACCCCTCGTTGAACCACAGGGCGGCATCCTGGAAGACCCGGTGATACCCATTCCAACCGTCTGCGCCGCCCCAATTGTAGTTGCCCAAAGCCGCTGGCGACAGTCGCACCCAGGGTTTCACAACCTGGATGGAATCGTGGAGGGTCTGCACAAAATCGGTGACACACCAGCGCCACCAATCCTCCCAGGATGGGAATTGGCCACCACCCACACTGTCGGGTGGGTCAGCCCCATAGGGGTGATCAATATCATAGAGGTAGCGGTCCGGGTCGGCGGCAGCGTTCAGGGCCTCCAGCTGAGCCGGTGAGATCATGCCGTCCAGGGGGAATTCCTCCTGCCCGATAACCTTGCCCAGTGCGGGGGCGTAGTTGACGGTGGTGGTGGTATACTCATTCCAGCGGACATAGTCCAGGTGCAGGCCGTCGATATCATAGTTGTTGACGATCTCCATGGCAACGTCAACCAGATAAGCCCTCACCGAGTCCAGGCCTGGTGAGAGGGCGCGCTTGGCTGGCATGGGGTCACCGTTCCCGTCACGGCAAACCCAGGTGGGGTGTTCGGCAGCGGGAGCGCCCGAAGTGATGCTGCTAGCGGCAAATACATTAAACCAGGCGTGCAGTTCAAGCCCGCGGGCGTGGGCCTGTTCAATGGCGTAAGCCAGGGGATCGTAGCCGGGGTAATCGTAACCGGCATAGTAACCCCATGGCTCGTAGGAGGACTGGTAGTAGGCGGTCCCCGATTGGCGGGCCTGCCACAATACGGCGTTCATATTGCCAGCGGCATGGTTGTCCATAATGGATCGCACCGTAGCCTGATTCACTTCCGGCGTGGCATCCGGGTTGATGTGTTCCCAGGTGATTACCCAGGTGGCCCGGAATTCCTCGTTGCTTGTTTGAGCACCAATTTGAGAAATAATCAACAGGCTAACAGGTATATATTTAAAAATTTTTATGATCGATAATTCTCAATTTGATTATGGACGAGTGCAGGTTGTTATTAATAATAGTTGCTATCCTGCGTGGACAATTCCTTACCTGCCCTTTCCTACGGCCCCAGTACGGTGCACCATCTACAGTCATGGTGACTCGTTTCACAGCGCGCGCGTCAGCATCGATCGGCTTGTAATTGATATAGGCATACTTACTCTGGCCCCATACAATAGCGCTTATGGGAGGTTCCAGCTCAGCTACAGTAGGGTAAAATTGTTGCGGTAGGTTCTGATCGTAGGGTTCCTTTAATATATAGAGTGCAACTTCCTCGCTTGCAGCCAATAGAAGGTCCCCGGTACTGGTAAAAGTCATATCGTTAATAATCGGTCCGAATTCCCCGGCGAAAGAGCCCCAATCAAAAACCAACTCAGGATCACCCAAGAGGGTATCACCGTTAATGATCCGGTTACGCCAGATCCCAGCGAAAAAATCCACGGTATCATTGCCCGTAAAAAAGCCGGCAGTATAGACGTAATCGCCAAAAACACGCAAAGTATTGATTGTGACATCCCACGGATAAGACGCGGCCTCGCTGATTGATCCATCGGTAGTAAAGCGGAATATTTTCCCTCCGCTACCAGCAGCATACCCAACTCCATCACTTCCAAAATCGAGCTGAATGATCTTTTCCGGTGCTTGAATAAACAGTTCGTTAGCAGTACCTCCCGGGAGGACACGGAAGATGTATTCCAACCTGAGCAGGCCATACAAAGATCCATCTGGTCCCATGCGCATGAAATCAAACTTAGATGCCGGAATGGTCGCGTACGGTGTCGGCACGCCTTGCGGATCAACCTTAATTATTTGCTTGGGATTGACGGATACATAAAGGTTTTCAAGCGAATCCATAGCGAGGCCAAAGACGTTATCAGCGCTCTTGTCGTCGGTTTTCTCAAATCCGCCGAAGTCGATCACGGGATCAATGAGCCGGTAGGGTTCAAAGGTATCGAAGAGTTCCGCCCCGATTACGGCCACGTGTACAGTGAGAGAGTCACCATCGAGGTCGGGTACCCTGACAGTCAGCCGGCCGGGTTCTGAATCCAGTACCATCCCCTGTGAACCGCCAAAATGGACTTTGTTGAATTCCTTGTCGGCCGAGAAATTTTCGCCGATGATTTCCACGATGCCCACGCCCCCCAGAGCGCCGGTATCCGGCAGCACTGCATCGATTATTGGATCGGACTCTCCATTGAAATCAGGCGCCCAGAGGCTTTCCGGATAGTTATTCTCCGTGCATGAGCCAAACCCAAGGGTTAGGATTAGGATGGCCGCAGTGCTATAGGTAACTCTCACTGGTTAAACCCCAGCGATATCCTCTGAACGCCGGCAAAGTGCTCGGTGGGCGTGAAGGCATAGTCGAATGATACACCAGCAATTTGCACACCGAATCCGGCGGCGAGGCTCTCTTCGTCGCTGTTGCTCTTATAGCCCATTCGCAGTGCCAGACGCTCCATGACAACATATTCTAAGCCCAGGTTTACGATCTCAGGATGAGACCGGGGGTGGCTGGCATCCAGGGAGAGGCGCAAGATCCGGCCGTCCTGGGCCGCTCCCAGGAAATCGTAGAGATTCATTGAAGCCCCGATTGTGAAGGTGAGCGGCAGTTGAAAACTCTCCCGGGCAAAAGTGACTTCCTTAGAAAAATTACGTACCGACATGGCGAAGACCAGGCTTTTGTAAGGGGTGTGGTAGTAGGTGCCAAAATCGTATGCCAGCACGTTCGAAGTATGTTTTTCTACCACCAGATCATCCTCTGTGGCCCATAGCGCCTCACCGAGGTATTGTGCGGCCAATTTGACCTGCCCCCCGGCGGCAAAACGGTCGGTAAGGCTGCGGGCATAGCCTATACCGGCCACAAAGGCGGTGGGATAGAAGGGCCCAGTGTCGAGATAACCCTGCTCATTAGGCCAGACAGTGGTCCCGTAAAATTCTCCGTAGTCTACATTCATGAAGGTGAAGCCGATCACCCCCAAGCGGCCTCCCCAGGGCCTCAGCGCCCCGGTTAAGGACTGATGGGTTATACTTGCAATCCAGCTGTTCCGGCTCATAGTAAAGTCAAACCGGCTATCCATAAAGGCGAGACCGGCCGGATTGAAATCCAAAGCTGATGAACCGAGATCCAAGGCGGTGCCGGACCCGGCCAGGGCGCCAGTCCGGGCATGGGTACCAATGCTGAGGAACTGATAGCCGGTTTGGGCTAATTTCAGCTGCCGCGCGCCGCTTTGGGCATTCAGGAGACCCACCATTGCCATACAGTAGATGAGGCCATATAGACCTAGTCTCGCAAGAAAGAAGCGGTATTTGTGTTTTATATTAGAAATTATCGTCTTCAAATTGCCTGTTACCTGACTATGGCAAATTTCCTGATGACAGATTCGCCCTCCGGAGTTTCTATATGGGCAATATAGACCCCGCTGACCACTACCTGCCGATAGCGGGTCAGGGAATCCCAAGACTCGTCGCCGCTGCCGTCTGTATGTTCAATAGTTTCGATAAGGTCCCCCCGCTCGGTAAAGATCCTGATGGTGCACAGCTTGGGTATATTCAAGAACATGATCCGGTCAGGCCGATCGTAGTACATGAGGCGGGACTGGAGACTACGGCTGTTGATATAGTAGGGGTTAGGGACAACCCGCACATCCGCAAGGCTCTCGCCGGCCGGACGCCGCAGATAGGCCGGTGCGGTTGTCTGGGTAAAAAAGCGGCTGCTTTCCAACTGCCCCGGCGGATTTGCACCGCCGTTATTGAGACTGCCGTCACTGAAGGACACCATATAGTAATAGTAGGAAAAACCCCTCACCGGGGTTACGTCCGCATATTCATGGACAATTTCAGGTTTTGCAGTCCCGGAGCCACATTCAAAAATCATCTCATAAACCGTATCCGGCCTGGACACGGCCCGGTAAATCCGGTAGCCCCCGAAATTGGGCTTGCTCTCCACCCCGTCGGATGGCAGCCAACTCAGATCGATCCGATCACCACCGGAGTTCACCGTAAAAAGTTGGGGCGGCTGGGGCGGCTGAGGGATATCGTAATCCATCTCAAAGTTGCGCCGGGCCAGGCTCATGGTCTTAAACAGGGAGTCGCGCCCCGTATAGACCCACTGATTCTTATATCTATCCTCATCGCTCGTTGTGCTGCCGTCAGGAAGAGTGAAG
>CBDVAP010000150.1:0-6133 GCA_965372015.1 uncultured bacterium
GCGTTATACTATTCTCGCCGGGCCGGCGCCAGCACCGACGAGTTTTTCCTCAGTGGGCGCAATCTCCCCTGGTGGATCGCCGGGACCGCCATGGTGGCGACCACCTTCGCCGCCGATACCCCCCTGGCAGTGACCGAACTGGTGGCCAAAAATGGTATCGCCGGTAACTGGCTGTGGTGGAATATGCTCTTCGGCGGCATGCTAACTACTTTCTTTTTTGCCCGGTTATGGCGGCGGGCTGGGATCCTGACCGACGTGCAGTTCACCGAGCTGCGATATTCGGGCCAACCGGCTGCCTTCCTACGCGGGTTTCGGGCGGTATACCTGGGGCTGTTCATGAACCTGGTCATCATGGGCTGGGTGAACCTGGCCCTGGTGAAGATTCTCACCGTCATGTTCCCTGGCCTGACCTTCCTTGGCGTGGAAAAAGTGACCCTGCTGGGCTTTGAGTTTGGGGCCGCCCTGCTGTGGACCGGCCTGATCATGCTGCTGGTGGCGGTTTACTCATCCATGTCCGGTTTGTGGGGCGTGGCTATTACCGACACCTTCCAGTTCGTGGTGGCCATGGGGGGCACTATCGCCCTGGCAATCATTGCCGTGAATATTCCGGAAATCGGCGGTGTAGCCGGCCTGAAGGCCCAGCTGCCGGAGTCGGTCTTCCGGTTCACACCGCTGGTTGGGGGCCAGGGCAGTACGGTCGGCGCCGCCATGACTATGACCCTTTCGGCCTTTATCGCCTACATCGGCGTGCAGTGGTGGGCGTCGTGGTATCCCGGGGCCGACCCCGGCGGTGGCGGTTACATCGCTCAACGCATGATGTCCGCCAAGGATGAAAAACACTCCCTATTCGCCACCCTCTGGTTCATGATCGCCCACTACGCCATCCGCCCCTGGCCCTGGATTATGGTTGCCCTGGTTTCGCTGGTGCTCTACCCCGAGCTGGACGCCGCCCACAAGGGGGAAGGTTTCGTCATGGTCATGCGGGATTACCTGCCGCCGGGCCTGCTGGGGTTGCTCATGGCCGCTTTCCTGGCCGCCTATATGTCCACCATTGCCACCCAGCTCAACTGGGGCGCATCCTATATCATCAACGACTTATACCGGCGATTCATCCGCCCGGTAGGTGAGGAAAAGTACTACGTGCGAGTCTCCCGCATCACTACCTTGGTGCTCATGCTCATATCCCTGGTGATCACCTCCAAACTGCACCGCATCAGTGGCGCCTGGGAGTTCATCATCGGACTCAGTGGTGGAATCGGCCTGGTGATGATCCTGCGTTGGTGGTGGTGGCGCATCAATGCCTGGTCGGAAATCTCCGCCATGCTGGCCCCGCTGGTGGTCTACCCCTTTATTTACTTCTATCCCGACGCGCTGGCCCGCTGGTTCCCGCCAATCGAGCCCTTCCTGGTGTTTCCCAGCTCCCTGTTTATCATCGTCCCCTGGACCACGGCGGTCTGGCTGGCTGTTACCTATCTCACACCGCCCACCGATGAAAAAACCCTCCATGCCTTCTACGAGCGTATCCATCCGGGCGGTGTACTCTGGAAGCCGGTGGCTGACCAGCTGCCCCATGTGCGCAGTGACAGCGGCTACCAGCGATTGCTGCTCGACTGGTTTCTGGGGTGCTTAATGGTGCTCACAGCCCTGTTCGGCGTTGGTCACCTGATCCTGGGCGAACCGGGCCGGGGCTTGCTGTTCCTGCTCCTGACAGCTGGTTGTTCCGCGGCAATTTACCGGCACCTATCCACCATCGGCTGGGAGCAGGTGGGGGAGTGACGGCAGTCCAACTGCCACTACACTTCCGTCGCCTACGGCGACTCCTTCGGGGCATGCTGCTATTGCCAACTGCCAACTGCCAACTGCTCCTGCTACTGCCACTGCTACTTCTTCTAGGACCCTCCTGCGCCCCCCGGGTGATCAGTCGCCTGCCGGCCAATCGCTTGGGAAGTTATGTACAGAAAATGGTACAGGAGGATGGCCAATCCCAGGCAGACTGGGGTATTCTGGCCCGCAACCTGCGCACCGGCAAAACGTTGATCTCATATAACGCCGACAAGCTGTTCCTGCCCGCCTCCAACACCAAGCTCTACACCACCTCCGCCGCTTTGCGCCTGCTTGGACCGCAGTTCCGTTTCCGGACACCGTTATTGGCCACCGGACCGGTCTCCGGCGGTGTCCTGGCGGGCGACCTGGTGGTCATCGGCCAAGGGGACCCAACCTGGTCGGCCCGTTTTCATGACGATGGTAAAGCGGTGTTCCGGGCCTGGGCCGATACGCTCAAGGCGTTGGGCATCAGCTCTATCGACGGCGCTATTATCGGGGTGGACGCCGTTTTCGTCGAGCAGCCCCAGGGGTCCGGTTGGAGCTGGGACAATGAGGCCTATTATTACGCCGCCCAGATTGCCGGGCTGTCATTTAACGAGAACGTGGTGGATGTTATCATCGCGCCCCGGCCGGAATGGCAACCGCCCTTCATCGTGCCCAGCCCGGCCACCGCCTACGTGCGGATCGAGAACCGGCTGATGACCCTGGACACCCTGAACAACCCCGACAGCTTGAAGGTGAAGTGGGATATCCGCCGTCCCCGGGGTGCTAACCGGATCATTTTCGAGGGGATCGTCCAGCCTGATACGGTAGAGACCGGTGCCTCGGTGGAGGACCCGGTGGCCTTCACCGCTACTGTTTTAAGGGAAACCTTGTTGGAGGAGGGCATCACAGTCGCCGGGCCAGCCAGGGCTTTGCGACTGTTCACCAGTGACTCAATTTTTAACTCCCCCACGGGAGACACCTTATTCGTCCATCAATCGCTGGCCCTGGAGGATATCATCTATCTGTTAAACAAGGATAGCCAGAATATGATCTCCGAGAACTTGCTGCGCACTCTGGGCACTCTGGGAGGCGGCGACGGCACCGCCAGGGAAGGGCGGCGACAGGCCCGCCAGGTCTGGGCGGACATGGGTGTGGATACCAACTATACCGTCCTGACCGACGGCTCCGGGCTGTCCCGCTACAATAAAATCTCGCCCCGCGGCACAGTGGCCCTGCTCACTGCCATGCATGGCGATACCAGCTTCTTCCGTTCGCTGCCTATTGCCGGTGTGGACGGCACCCTGGAGGAGACTTTTGTGGGTAGCCTGGCCGAGAAACGGGTCTTCGCGAAAACCGGTTCCCTGTGGGGGGTGCGGGCCCTCAGTGGCTACTTAATAAATGCTAAGGGCGACCAGGTGGTATTCTCCATCCTGATCAACGACTTCCTGACCTCGGTAAGCGAGATCAATGCCCGTATCGAGCGGATTCTGGAATTACTCATCACCACCTAATTAACCAGGCAGGACTGATATGCTGAACTATATCTGGTTTGGAATGATTGCCATTTCCGTGCTGGTGGGCATCATCACCGGCAACCTGGACGCAGTTACCGACGCGGCCTTCGACAGTGCTCGCAAGGCGGTTGATCTAGCCATCGGACTGATCGGCATCATGGCCCTCTGGCTGGGCATCATGCAGATCGCCGAAAAGGCTGGGCTGATTAGCGCCCTGGCTAAAGGGATCCGGCCCCTGGCCCGTTGGTTGTTTCCCGATATTCCCGACGGCCATCCCGCCCTGGGATCTATTGTGCTCAATATGTCCGCCAATATGCTGGGGTTGGGGAACGCCGCCACCCCCATGGGCCTCAAGGCCATGAAGGAATTACAGGAGCTCAACCCGGCCCAGGATACCGCCACCAACGCCATGGTCACTTTCCTGGCTATCAATACCTCCAGCGTGCAGATCTTGCTACCCGCCACGGTGGTGGGTCTGATGGGGGCCGCTTCGGCGGCCATCTTTATCCCTGTGCTGCTGGCTTCAACGGTATCCACAGTTGTGGCCATAGTGGCTGCCCGCTGGCTGGAAAAGCGCCGGGCCTACGCAGTCGTCAGTGAGCCGGCCGGGGAGGAGCAGTAGCATGGATACCTTCGTCAACGTCATTACCGCCGCCTCAGCGTATATCATCCCCCTGATCATTGTGCTCATACCCGCCTACGCCCTCACCCGCAGGGTCAAGGTCTACGAGGAGTTCGTGGAGGGGGCCAAGGAGGGCTTCACCATCGCCGTGCGCATCATTCCCTACTTAGTCGCCATCCTGGTGGCCATCGGCATGTTCCGTGCCTCGGGAGCCATGGACTTCCTGGTGACGGGCCTGCAACCGCTGCTGGGACTGATCGGCTTTCCCCCCGAAAACCTGCCGCTGGCCCTCATGCGCCCCCTGTCGGGCAGCGGCTCCCTGGGCCTGCTCTCCGACCTGGTGACCGAATACGGCGTGGAGTCCCTGTACACCCGCATCGGCGCCACCATGTACAACTCTTCCGAGACCACCTTCTACGTCCTGGCGGTCTACTTCGGTTCGGTGGGCATCCGCCGCACCCGGCACGCGGTGCTGGCGGGCCTGCTGGCCGACCTGGCCGGAGCATTGAGCGCCGTCTTTTTCTGCCGCCTGCTGTTCGGGTAGGCCGACCGCCTCGGGCTCAGGGTGCAATCCAAGTCCGTTGCCTGTTAATCGCTGACATACGAGTAGCTCTAGGTTTGGATATTTCTATTTCCTTGTGTAGATTTCTATACAGAATTACTTATCATGTAATAAAAGGAGCAGAAATGAAAATCATACGAGTAGTCCTATTCGCTTCCCTGCTGGTTGGATTCCCCGATCTCTCCTATGCACAAAACGGGCTGTTCTTTTCCTTTAAATCCGGTTTCCCACTTTCCGGTACCGTGGTAGGTATTAAGCTGGGACCTTTAGCCCCATTCGGAGGGCTGGATATAGCTAGGATTAGCGGGTCCTTTGAGGAGAAAAATACATATTGGAGAGCCGATGGAGAATATGTAGATGGCCGTTACAAATATGGCGACTTATATGTGGATTTAACGAGCGAATCCACCTTCGATGGTTCCGCCTTGTTGATCGTGCCTCATGCTGGTGCAAGATTCTATCTGAGCCAGTTCTATCTACTGGGGGATGTGCTGATAGTATTACCTTCGGTGGATGGACGTGACAGGGGTACCAGGATCTATTACAACTCCGCGGGTAATGTCGTGAACCGCGATGAATGGGACGATAAGCTGCAAAAGGAGGATAAGAAAAGGATTAATGATGCCCTGGATTTTGTCATGCTGACTGCCGGTTTCGGTGCGGAGTATGCCTTTAGCGCTCGGTTCTCCGTGGGTGGGGAATATGGGCTCCGGCTTATTTTGAATAATATCGATGATTCGGGTGAAGACACATCAAGAACTGATGATGGGCAGGCTTACCGAAAGGAGGCCTGGGAGGATAAAATCGCCATGTCACTCGGGATCACTTACACCGCCTTCACATTGAATTTTTATTTCTGATAGCAGACAGCACCCCTGTATCATTTGGCATCAGAGATTGCTTCCTCGACTTCCCACAGGGCCAACGTTGATCAGGAAGTGCTACCTGTTTCCATGCGAAGAATGTGGCACCCCTGTTCCCGGTTGCAAATCCCCCTCTATTTTAAGAGAGGGGGAGACACGAAGTGTCCGGGGTGAGTTCGCTTAAAGGGGGCTTCGAGAAGCGAAGAGCTTGCCCTGAGCCCTTCATCCGCCGAAGGGCGGATTCAGGATAAACTCCGTCGAAGGGGGAGAGGTTTTTAGAAGATCGTTGAACTTATGCGCTAACCGCTGACGGCTTCTCTCGCCAGCCCCAAGTCCCCAGCCATCAGGGGTGAGTTTCCCGGCTGACGGGCCCTCAGCGCCGTCTTTTTCTGCCGCCTGCTGTTCGGGTAGGCGGGCGCTAAGGCGGGGGACGCCGGTAGACCTCCTTTCGGTGCCCCACGCGCAGCACCAGCACCTCGTCATCCAGGATGGCAGAAATGACCCTGAACCTCCCCACCCGCAGGCGGCGTAGGCCGGCATATTCCCCCTTCAGGCCGGGGTGCTTTTCGGGGCGGGCGACCAGTTCCTCCTCGATCTTCGCCATAACCCGCTCCTGGTCCCGCCGCTCCAGCTGCTGAAGGTCTCGGGCTACCGACCGTTTGAAGCGCAGCTTATAGGCCAAGGGTCCGGCGCATCTCTCCCGCGGTGATCAGGGGGTCGTCCTTGTCCCGCAGCCGGTCCAGGGCGATCTGGGCGTCGGCAA
>CBDVAP010000151.1:0-6093 GCA_965372015.1 uncultured bacterium
CTACCGTCCGTAACGCTTTGCGATCCACTGCCAACCTCATGTCCGCGCGCGAAAGTTACTCCGAGAAACGGCTGGACTTCATCAACTGGGCTCGGGACCAGATCCAGAACGGTTTGTACAGCACTGAGGAAATCACCAGGAAAGTCACCGATGTTGTCAGCGGAGAACTGGTTACCAGAACCTTCAAACGGATCAAGCGGAATGAAGCCACCGGCGAGCCGATCTATCTGTTCAATCCCTTGGCTGGCCTGGGGATCAGGATTTCGAACTTCGAAATCAAGGCCTTTAATTACGCCGAAAAGGTCCGGGCGCAGATCGCGACACAGCAGGAGGCACTGATGGCCGTGGGGACTGCCCGAGCACAGGCCAAAGAAGCTGAGCAAAAGGCCCTCACCGTTGAAGCTGAAGGTAAGGCGGAGGTGATGCGGGTCAAGTACGAGAAGGAACAAACCAAAATCGCCGCGGTAGTGCTGGCGGAGCAGGCCCTGGAAGTGGCCCGGTTGGAACACCTGGCGGCCGTTGAGACCCGCCAGCGGGATATCCTGCTGGGCCAGGGTGAAGCCGAGCGCAAGCGCCTGGTGCTGGCGGCCGACGGCGCCCTGTCCCAGAAACTGGAAACATTCGAAAAGATTCAGGGCCAATGGGCCCAGGCCTATGCGCAGCGTAATGTACCCCAATTGGTCATGGGCGGCACCGGCGCTGACGGTGGTACCGACCGGGCCACCCTGGACTTCTCCCAGGCCATGCAGCTACTGGTGGCCAAGCAGCTGGGGCTGGACCTTTCCATACCGGCCGGGGGAGGGACCTCTAAGCAGCCCAAGCAATAAGGGCGCCGTTTAGGTAGCGCCGGCACCACTGGACCACCGGCATCATTAACTATTCTAGGGGGATATTTGCAGTCGCCTTAATTCGTATTTGCCCACAATCATTGTGAGAATAATTCTATAAATAATAACTGTGACTCATATTGAATGTGTGTTTTTATTGGGGCCTTTGGCGTGCGTATTGCTTAGAATAATGCGAGCCCCTGTGCTAAATGTTGCATTAATTATTTTCCGTTCGTAATATTCGCTATCCATTAATACATAAAGGATGAAGTTATGCCTTTTGAAAAGTTTGTACCGTCCCAAAAAACTGTGGGCGCCCAAAAAAATCCGGAAGCAAAAATGCTTAAGGGGGGCCAGATTTCATTAAACGGTCCGGCCTATGAGAAATTCCTGAAAGGTTCCACGCATGTGGAATTATACTACGATCCGATCACCAAAAAGATCGGTCTCAAGGGCAAGAAATATGGCACTAAGGCCGCCTTCAAACTGCGCTCCGTAGGCAAAGGCAAATCCACTTACCGGGTAAATGCTACGCCATTGATCGAGCATTACAACCTGCGCATCACCGGTAAAGTGCCACTAAATATGGGTTGGAACGAAGCCGAAAACCTGTTGGAATTGACCTTTTAATATTCACTTGCAGGCCAGAAAAAGGGGGCGCTTACTCGTCCCCTTTTTTATTTTCAATGCTACGGGTGTGGCACAGTCATTGTTTAAATTTTCGATCTCTGATCCAGCCCCGCCGGTACCTTCCATCATCGCTTTAACGACTTCGAGTTTAAGAAAACGACCCCAAAACCAGCGATTGTCATGGTAGACAAAGGCTCGATCTAATCTGGAAACTTTGTGTATGGGATGTATATGCCGCAGATTCCGCCCAAAAGTTTTAGCGTTGTCCAGGTGTTCCGTTTTCGACCGGCCCTATTCGTCGGCGGCGATCACGTTCAAGGATGAACCGGCTTTGAACCAGTCTATCTGGGCCTCATTCAGGGTGTGCTTGAGCGGTAGGGTTTCTTCGGTTCCGTCGCTGTGATGCAGCACCAGCGCCACCTGTGACCCGGGCGCCAATGCGGTCAGTCCCGCCAGGGTGACCTTATCGTCGGCCCGAATCTTCTCGTAGTCCGCCGGCTGCTCGAAAACGAGGGGCAGAACCCCCTGCTTCTTCAAGTTGGTCTCGTGGATGCGGGCAAAGCTTTTGACGATGATGGCCCGTCCCCCCAGATGCCTCGGTTCCATGGCGGCGTGCTCCCGGCTGGAGCCTTCACCGTAGTTCTCCTCGCCGATGCCGACCCAACCGTAGCCCTGGTCCCGGTAGGCCCGGGCGATGGCGCTCAACTTGACCCCCGACTCCCCCGATAGCAGGTTGTGGCCCTCACCAGGCTGATCCGAGAAGACGTTATTTACGCCGATAAACAGGTTATCACTGATATTGTCCAGGTGGCCCCGAAATCTGAGCCAGGGACCGGCGGGGGAAATATGATCGGTAGTGCACTTGCCCCGGGCCTTGAAAAGCACCAACAGATTTTCCAGATCGCTGCCCTCCCAGGGTGGAAACGGCTCCAACAGCTGCAATCTTTCACTGCTCGGGCTCACAGCGATCTTCACCCCTTTGCCGGAGCCGCTGGGAGCCTGGTAACCGGCTTCTCCCACCTCGAAGCCGGCTGCGGGCAGCTCATCCCCCTCGGGCGGGGATAGCAGCGCCCCACCGTCCGGGCCCGGCAACGGGTCGGTGAGGGGATTGAAGGATAGTCTGCCCGCCAGGGCCAGGGCGGTCACTATTTCGGGGCTGGCGATAAAGGCCAGGGTGTCCGGGTTGCCGTCGTTGCGCCGAGCGAAATTCCGGTTAAAGGAAGTTATGATGCTATTCCTACCGGCCGGCATGCCGGAACGCTGCCACTGGCCGATGCACGGCCCGCAGGCATTGGCCATCACCACCCCGCCGATGGCCGTGAGGGTTTCCAGTTGCCCGTCGCGGGCGATGGTGGCCCTGATCTGCTCGGAACCAGGGGTGATCAGGAACTGGGAACTGGCTTTCAGCCCTCGCTCGATAGCCTGCCGGGCCACATGGGCCGCCCGGCTGAGATCCTCGTAGGACGAATTGGTGCAACTGCCGATCAATGCCACACCGATATCATCCGGGTAGTCGTTTTCTATGGCATCCTGGGCCATCTTTGAAATCGGCCGGGCCAGGTCCGGCGTGAAGGGACCCACGATATGGGGCTCCAGGGCGGCCAGATCAATCTCGACTATCTGATCATATACTCCTTCAGGGTCGGCCAGCACATCCGGATCGGCCTGCAAGTACGCCCGGTGACTGTCGGCCAGCTCGGCGATCTCCTCTCGGCCGGTAGCCCGCAGATAGGCGCTGATCCGATCATCATAGGGGAAAATAGAAGTTGTGGCGCCGATCTCCGCGCCCATGTTGGTGATGGTGGCCTTGCCGGTGGCGCTGATGGAGGCGGTGCCGGGGCCAAAATATTCCACGATCTTGCCCGTGCCGCCCTTAACGCTCAGGATACCGGCCAGCTTCAGGATGACGTCCTTGGGGGCGGTCCAGCCACGCAGGCTGCCGGTGAGGTGCACCCCGATCAGGCCCGGCCACTGCAGCTCCCAGGGCAACCCGGCCATGACGTCCACGGCGTCGGCGCCACCCACACCGACGGCAATCATCCCCAATCCACCGGCGTTGACGGTGTGAGAGTCGGTGCCGATCATCATCCCGCCGGGGAAGGCGTAGTTCTCCAGTACCACCTGGTGGATGATCCCGGCGCCGGGCTTCCAGAAACCGAGGCCGTACTTGTCGGCCACACTTTTGAGAAAGGCATAGACTTCGTCATTTTCAGAGGTGGCGGCCTGCAGGTCCTCCGTCGCCCCCACCCGGGCTCGAATCAGGTGGTCGCAATGGACGGTGGTGGGCACGGCGGCGGTTTGGCGGCCGCTGCGCATGAACTGCAGTAAGGCCATCTGGGCGGTGGCGTCCTGCAACGCCACCCGGTCGGGGTTCAGGTTGGTATAGGATTCGCCCCGCCGGGGCAGGTCGGCGGGTTGACTTTCGGCCAGGTGGGCGAACAGGATCTTCTCCGTCAGGGCCAGGGGGCGGCCCAGCCGCTTGCGGGCCCAGGCGGTTCGCTCTGCCAGCCGGGAGTAAAGACCTTCAACGATCTGTAGCGTGTCTTTCATTTGGCCCTGATATTTCCCCTAAGGTAATCCTATAAACTTATTCATCGAGATTGACGCTGATTCAGCCACTTCTTAAAAGACCCCTGACTTTCTCCAGATGGTCTCCCGGCCAGCAACCTCTCAACGCTGATATCCTCATCGATATCTTCCCAGTGGATACCTTGCCCTTTGCCGATGAGTCTCCAGTTTTTTCTCTCCTCCGGTGTCGAGTGAAGCAGCCGGGGGAACCAGTCCAGGGGGACTGCAATTGTTCGTCCATCGCTCAGGTCCACGCTCAGGCTATCCTCCGTTACAGATACGCTCTCGGCGTTGGGAACTTCTATTTCAACGGCCGAAGTAGTCATGACAGGCCTCCGTGAGGAACTTGCTCAGTCATTTTCTTCGGCGATGCTTGGCATAAACACAGGCATCAATATCTTCCTATGAGGATTCCAAATCATTCCGACGATTTGAATACAGAATCTTGGTAGACCACCAATGGCTTTGCCCGGTGGGAATGATTCAAGCGTTTTATTTATATAGTCGCTTTCACTATCACTGAGAGCAAAAAATGGTTCGTGTGCAGCCTTATTCCTCAGACGACGGAACCAATCAAGGATTTCAAAAGAGTGGTCGTTAATTAAACCGATTTCATTTAGCAGGACGAGTTTTACAGATTGAGGGTAGTCTCGGGAATCCTTGATCTTCTTCGCACGCTTGCACTTTGCTTCTATAATCACATTCAGAAGCAGCTCTATCTCTCCGTGAGTGACGATAACGAGCAGCCGCTCGTTATCTTTTACTCTCGCGATCTCCTTGCTAAACTTTATAAACTGATCTTCTTCCATGACATCTTCCAACAAATTATTATTACACGGCCCCTTCGTAGTGTGCCTACGCTCACTCTTGCCAAACCTCGCCATCTGTATTGCGCAACCACTCTTGAGTCGTTGCGCATGCAATAGTAAGAATGCGAAGGGATAAATCCCGCTCTGCTTCCGGTCGTAGACGAACACCAAGGCTCATAATTTGCGTCGGATATCAGCCACAGCCTCCGCAGCCAAACGTCCATGGTTCGTATCAGCCTCGTAGGCATCAAGACGTCGGTCAAGTTCATCCCTCTGTTCGGCGGTAAGTGGCAGGACTTGTTGGTCAGCAGCGATGCTATCCCACAGATCCTCAACGAGTTTGATCCTATCTTCAACAGGCAGCTCTTGCAGTTTGGGATTCATCGTATGGCCTCGTTCATTCCTGATGCTTTTTAGGGCGGTCCGGCTGACCGCTCACCCCCCTAATACCGATACCCCTCCGGCTTGTACGGCCCGTCCGGGTTCATACCCAGGTACTCTGCCTGCTCGGTGGTCAACCTGGTAAGCTTGATCCCCAGCTTGTCTAGGTGCAGTCGGGCCACCTCTTCGTCGAGCGCCTTGGGCATCAGGTGCAGTGCGTTCTCCAACTTCTCCTGCCACAACATCATCTGGGCCAGCACCTGGTTGGTGAAGGAGGTGGACATGACGAAGGACGGGTGCCCGGTAGCGTTACCCAGGTTTACCAGCCGGCCCCGGCTGAGCAGGATGATGGCATGTCCGTCGGGAAAGGTGAACCTGTCCACCAGCGGCTTGATTCCTTCTTCGCTAATCCCGGGCGTGTTCTCCAGGTAGGCTACGTCGATCTCAATGTCGAAGTGGCCGATGTTGCACACGATGGCGTTATTCTTCATGCGCTGCATATGCTGGCCGGTGATCACGTGCAGGCACCCGGTGGCCGAGACAAAAATGTCCCCCACCTCACAGGCTTCGTCCATGGTAGTGACCTCAAAGCCCTCCATAGCCGCCTGCAGGGCGTTGATCGGGTCGATTTCGGTCACGATCACCCGGGCGCCGTAGCCATCCATGGACTGGGCGCAGCCCTTGCCCACGTCACCGTAACCGGCTATGACCACTACCTTACCGGCCACCATCACGTCGGTACCGCGCTTGATACCGTCCACCAGGCTCTCCCGGCAACCGTATTTGTTGTCAAATTTGGACTTGGTGACCGAATCGTTCACGTTGATCGCCGGGAAAGGCAGCTGGCCCTCGGCGTCCATCTGCACCAGCCGGTGCAC
>CBDVAP010000152.1:0-6067 GCA_965372015.1 uncultured bacterium
GCAGCGCCGACTTAAAGCACGTTTTAGCGGTGGCTGAGGAAATCGGTCAGGCCAATGAGGGTTATAAAATCAGTATCACTAAATCCACCGTGCCGGTAGGTACCGCCGAACTGGTCAGGGCTGAAATTCAGAAAGCGATCACTGCCAGGGGACTTGAAATCGACTTCGATGTAGCTTCCAACCCTGAATTTCTCAAGGAAGGCAAAGCGGTATCAGATTTTCTAAATCCCGATCGAATTGTTATCGGTACCGATAGCGAGCGGGCTGCCCAACGGCTGCAATTGATGTATGATCCCTTCTGCCGCACCGATCAGAGCCGTATCCTGCTGATGGATATTCCCTCTGCCGAGATGACCAAATATGCGGCCAACGCCATGCTGGCCACCAGGATTTCCTTCATGAACGAAATCGCGGCCTTGTGCGAAGCCACCGGGGCCGATGTCGACCAGGTACGGATCGGCATAGGCAGCGATGACCGGATCGGCCGGCGCTTTCTATTTCCCGGCGTGGGCTACGGCGGATCGTGCTTTCCCAAGGATGTGCAATCTTTAATCCGGACCGCCCATCGCAAGGGTGTGGATCTGCGGGTTCTCTCGGCAGTCGAAGAAGTAAATCGGGCCCAGAAAGAACTACTGGTCTCCAAGATGAGAGTGTATTACGATTCTCACGAGAAAGGACTGGCGGGAAAAACGATCGCCGTATGGGGGTTATCCTTCAAGCCGGAGACCGATGACGTGCGGGAATCGCCGGCCGCCGTTATTATCCAGGCCCTTTTGAATGAGGGCGTTGTAGTCCGGGCCTATGATCCGGTGGCCGAAGCAGCCTTTCAGCGGCAATACAACTTGCCGATTGAATATTCCCCGGATATGTACCAATGCCTGGAGGAGGCGCACGGCCTGGTGCTGGTCACCGAATGGCATCATTTCCGTCGTCCCAACTTTGATCGCATCCTCCAGGCACTTGCCCGGCCGATCATCTTTGATGGCCGCAACCAATACGATCCGGCCCAGATGCGGACTCGGGGCTTCATTTACCATTCGATCGGGCGGCCGACATAGCCGAGTAATATTATCCGGTGGTGAGCCTGGCGGCTGCCGGATCTAAAGGGTCTCCGGCCAGGAGTAACCTCAGGCGAAGGATTGATATGTCCGGCGCAGGCCCTCGGCCAATTCGATCCTCGGCTCCCAGCCCAGCAGTTCCCTGGCCCGCCGGGGACTGATCACGCTCCGGGACTGTTCGCCCGGTTTGGCGGGACCATGCTGAGGGGGCAAGTCACTACCACTGGCCTGCCGGAGTTGCTCATAAAGTGTGAGCACATCGGTTTCAATGCCGGTGCCCACATTGATCGTCAGATTGGAGTCGGCGACCAGGCCGGCCAGGTTAGCCGCCACTACATCCGCCACATAAATATAATCACGCGTTTGGCGCCCGTCGCCATTGATGGTGACCGGCTTGCCCGCCCTTAATAACGATGAGAAAATCGCCACAACTCCCGCCTCGCCCAGGGGGTTTTGACGGGGACCGTAGACGTTGGCGTAACGCATGATGAAATGGGGCAGGCCATACTCCCGGCTGTAGTAGTGAATATACTTCTCGCCGGCCAGTTTACTCACGCCATAGGGGGAAACCGGGTTGGTGGGATGCTGTTCGTCGGCGGGGAATTGGGTTTGTTCGCCGTAGACGGCCCCGCCAGTGGAAGAAAACATGAACTTCTTTACCCCGCTCTCCGCACTTTGCCTCAATAGCTCCAAGGTGCCCAGGATATTCACCCGGGCATCCAGAACCGGATCAGCCACCGATACACGGATGTTCATCTGGGCGGCGTGATGGCTGACCGCCTCGAACCGCTGCTGGGCGAAGAGCGATGCCAGCAGGGAACGGTCGGTGATGTCGCCCTCAATGAATTCGGCCCCTGAAGGAACATTCCGTATCAGACCGGTGGAGAGGTTGTCGACCACAAAAACCGTATGACCGGCTTCTATGAAAGCCGCAGCCACGTGTGAACCGATAAAGCCGGCACCGCCGGTGAGCAAAATTTTCATTCAGCCTTGACCCCATTAGTCATATAGTTGCGTTTTTCTGAGCAGAATATTACTACCCGGCACCGTCACTCGAAAACTAAATCGGTCCGGGTCGCTATAACTGCCTCATCATAGGCCGGGGAAAGCATCAAATTTCTGGTGTGGGCTGGCGCCAAAACGTCAAAGTGCACCCGAAATTGATGGACACCGGCGGCGAAGATTGCCCCTTGCAACCGAGTATCAATGGATGTAAGATGCAGCGTTTTTCAGAACCAACGGGCAATCCTTATTCCTGAGGCATATCGCTAATATGAAAATTTCTCTCGCCAGACTACGTTCAAGGACAACGGTTTTATTAGGCGCTCTACTAATTCTTTCCGGGCCATTTACTCGGCAACTACAGGGCCAAGGGGCACTACCAAGCATCTCCCTGGAAGTGCAGCAGGAACTGAGCCAACAGGGTGTCGATGTGAATGAAGCGCTCGACCTGGCCCGGCAGTTGGGCATCAATCTGCACAATCCCGACCAGGCGCTGTTGCAGGCCCGCCGGCTCGGAGTTCCGGAGGCGGATATTCAAAAAATGCTGGCCGTATCCAGAAGAATTAAAACTGGCCAACTGCCCACCACCCTGCTGCTTGAGCCACTGAGAATAGAGGAAACAGAAGCAGGGATACCTTCCTATTACTCAATCGGCAGGGAGCCGGTGGAAGGGGAGCAATTTCTACCGGGAGCAACCGAAGAAGCCCCTCCCGTTTCACCATATTTTGGCTACGAATTTTTTCAAGGTATCCCGGAAGGATTCGATCTCAGTGCCATCGGGCCAGTTGATGATGAATATCTTATCGGGTTTGGCGACGAGCTCAGGCTAACAGTCTGGGGAGCGGCTGAATTCCAGTATGACCTGCAGGTAGATCGGGAGGGACGAATTTATCTGCCTAACGTTGGTCAGTTTACCGCAGCGGGCAAGCGTCTACAACGGTTTCGGAGGGACCTTAAGAAGTGGCTGGGACGGACCTATAATGGACTGGCCACCACTCCTCCGACCATATTCATGGACTTGACCCTCACCAGGTTACGCCCCATCAAGGTGTTCGTGCTGGGGGAGGTATCCCGACCGGGGGGTTACACGGTACCTAATTCCTCGACCGTTTTCAGCGCCCTGTACCGGGTGGGCGGTCCCTTGCCCAGGGGGTCTCTCCGGCAGATCCACGTAATTCGAAACGGCAAACCAAAAGCCACGGTCGATTTTTACAATTATCTGCTGAAAGGATATGACAAGAACCAGGTACGACTGACGGAGAACGACCATATTTTCATCCCTCTTCGCGGCAAAACGGTCAAGATTGCCGGTGAGGTTAAGCGCCCGGCCATTTACGAAGTCAAAAAGAAGGAGACTTTGGCTGATTTACTGGAGTATGCCGGTGGCCTCACACCCCAAGCATATACAAAGCGTCTCCAGATCGAGCGGATAATTCCTTTCGCGGACCGTAAAGATCCCTCCATTGCCCGGGAGCTTATAGATCTTGATATGGAGCCGATTATCGCCGGCCGGCGGACAGTGCAGCTCTGGGATGGGGATTCTGTCTATGTATATTCGATCCTGGATGTGGTTACAAATGCAGTCACAGTTTCCGGAGCAGTAGTCCAACCGAGTACCTATGAGCTGGGGGCTTCGATTCGCACATTGAACGATTTGATTATGGCGGCCGATGGTCTGGCCGGTGACGCTTATCTGGGCAAAGGTGACCTGGTTCGAACGCTGAACGACTCGACAGAAGTGATAATCTCGATCGATATAGCCAAGGTAGTCCAGAACGATCCTGAACATAACCACGATCTCCAACCACGGGACCACTTAGTCATCTATTCTCTCGAAGAGCTGCGCATCGAGGAATTCGTGACCGTCAAGGGGGCAGTCAAACAGCCGGACGATTATCCTTTGCAACAGAACATGACAGTGGAGGACCTGATTTTCAAAGCTGGAGGTTTCGAGGAGAATGTCTTCTTTCAATTGGCCCAGTTGAGCCGTCTGAACATCGAGGATAGTCCTGGAATCGAAAGGATCGAGATTATCGAATTGTCACTGGTGGGGGCGGAAACGGACAACGGTGTGTTCACTTACAGCGAAAAGGACGATGCCCGCCGCCTGACCCTCAAGCACCGGGATATCCTGTACGTTCGCTCGAATCCTGACTTCATTCCCCAACAGCATGTGGAGATTAAAGGGGAAGTATTGTTTCCCGGAGCCTACGTCCTGCAGAAAGAGAATGAATCCCTGGCTGACCTGATACAGAGGGCCGGAGGTATTCTGGCAACCGGTTTTGCCCAGGGTGGCCGCTTGATCCGGGAAGGCCAGCGGGTAGTGGTTTCTTTCGAGGCGATCATGAAGGGTGATACCCGCTCCGACGTAATTCTGCTCGACGGTGACCAGATCGTCATACCCAGGAAGCCCAATACGGTGGCTGTCCGTGGGAACGTCGGTATCGAAGGACTGATCAAGTACCGCCGGGGGAAAAAGGTTACCTACTACCTTGATCAAGCTGGCGGGGCACAGGAAAATACTCTGGATATCCTGCTGACCCAGGCCAACGGCGCTACCTTCAAATTGGGCCGTCGGTTTCTGATTTTCAGGCAGAATCCGGTGGTGGATGAAGGGGCCACCATCCTGATCACTTCCGCGGAGGAATTATTACCCCAGGATCGAACCGACTTAAAACAAGTTTTCGGCGAGAGTATGGCGGTCATCACTAGCGTACTGACCGTGCTGTTATTGACCCAGGGGCTCAAACCGTAGGATTGTCATTCGCCGGCGGCCCGAATTAGGCTGGAATTCCCCCGCGATGCCGTGGTTATCAGGATTCTAACGGCGGCCATGCTGGTCGTGGCCCTGGTGAGCTGCAATGTGGATGAGGATACCGCCAGATTAGCAGGGTTGCTCCCGACTGAAGTGGCCGGCTGGCGCCAGACCGGCCGGGACCGTGTCTATGGGCCTGACAACCTCTACGACTATATCGATGGTGGTGCTGAGCTATACCGGTCGTACGGATTCCGCGGCATGATCGGCCGGACCTACGGCCGTGATAACCAGCCCGAGATAGTGGTGGATATCTTCGATATGGACAGCTCGGCCAATGCCTTCGGCGTGTTCACTCACTCCCGGGAATCGGTGTCGGCCGATTTCGGCCAGGGCTCCGGGCATGATCCTGGCTATCTACTATTCTGGCGCGACCGGTACCTGGTATCGATTCTGGCTAACCCCGAAACGGAAACATCACGCCCGGTGCTACCGGCCCTAGCCAGCGCCATCTCCCAGGCGATCGGACGCGACGGTCCCCTGCCGGCCATCCTGGACCGGCTGCCACCGGATGACCTGGTTGAGGCCAGCATCCGTTATTTTCACCATTATATCTGGCAAAACTCCCACTACTTCATCGCCGATGACAATATCCTGAACATGGGGCCGGGAACGGAGGCGTTGCTGGCTAAATACGGTGCGGTGGATGATCGTCGACTGCTGCTGCTGGTGAGCTACCCCTCGGCCGCGGCGACCGAGGCGGGCAGGGATGGTTTCACGCGGAATTTCCTGCCGGAGGAGCCTACCGGCCCGGCGGCGCAGATCGAGGACGGCAGTTGGGTGGGCTCGCAAGCCTTTGGTTCACTGCTGGCTGTGGTCTTCGCCCCTAACAGTGAGGATCAGGTCCTGGCGTTACTTGGTTCGGTGGCGAAGCAGGTGGGAGATAATTTCGACCCTGGAATTACAGGCCGGGAGGAATAACCGGTATGAAGGGCAAAGGAATCACCCGTCGCGATTTCATCAAAGGCGGCACCTCAGCTGCCTTGGCCGGGGCGCTCTACCTGGGTACGCCGGCTCGCCTGTTCTCCAGCGGACCATCCAGATCGCGAGTAGTCCTGGTGCGCGATCGCGATGTCCTGGACCGGCTATATCGGCCCGACCGCGAGGTGTTAAGCCGAATGCTGGATCAAGCGGTCACCACCTTGCTCGATATTCCCGACCCGGCCGAAGCCTGGCGCTCCCTGGTGCAACC
>CBDVAP010000153.1:0-5951 GCA_965372015.1 uncultured bacterium
CCCCGGAGAACAATCCGGCGGAGTTGAGTACCGACGGAATGAAGTAGCACAGTAAAAGCGAAGGGATGTACTTGTAAAACTTTCGCCAGAAGGGCCGCTCACTATGGGAGGTCTGGAAAACGAACGCCAGGATCAGCAGCAGAATGCCCAGTACAATCGCGTCGTTGGTGATCAAAGGGTTCATTCTAAGCCCACTTGTTGAGGTTAGGTCAGCCGGGCAATGCTCAGAGACTTGATTACAACCGACAGGCTGACCGAATATCTACTTCCAGGTAATAGCACCGGTCGCGAAACTATCACCGGCTGGCTGCGTCAGGCAAGCCCCTAAGCCGGGCCTGCCAGGCGTAAGCGGAGGCCTAAAACCGCCCCGGATTAAGGGAAATATGACCCAAATTAAAAAACCTCCGACGGAGGGGGCCAATTGCACCGTCGGAGGTTGGTAGACACACGAAATAATTGATGCTTACCTATGCCCGCGTGTGGTGGGATTATGCAGAGCATATGGTAGGTCACTTCACCGTTTTTTTGGCTGGACGCCAAGTGCAGGAAGCATAGGTAAGCAAGTTTTTGCTTCGAGGCGGCGTAGGACCGCACTCGCTACCGGATATTTCAAAAACCAAATCTGATAATATCAGGGCAAATACCTTGCCAGAAGTTGTCTGGGAGGGGGAGCATCGACGGGGACAGGTCCGCTGGATCGGCCGGCGGTCGGGGCAGAAAGGTTATATAGGGCTATCCTGACCAGCCCGGCCAGTGGAAGGGCGGCATCGGCGATTTCAGGTGATTGGGACTACAGGCGCTATTTGCCAATCATGGCTCAACTATCAAGGACGTTCCGGCGGATAAAAGGGGCTGTGAGGAAGCGCCATAGTACCTTGCGCCCAGTGAGCCAGGTGATGGTGGCCCCCGACTTCCGGTTTGCCAGGACCTGGCGGGCCAGCCAGGGGGTGACGGTTTCTACCCGGTCGGTCAGGATGTTCATCATGCGCCGGGTGCGCGGCCAATCGGGTGACTGCCGATCCAGGTTGTCCATCAGCAGGTCGGTGACCACCATCCCCGGCCGCAGTGAGCCTACTATCAACGGTGTATCGCGACACTCCCCAACCAGCGCCTCGGTAAAGTAGGTAACCGCCCGCTTGGTGGCGCCATAGACCGCCAGGCCGGGTACTTTCCGCCCGGTGCTGCCCAGACCCTCCATGTTATAAAGAGCGCCGAAGCCCTGCTCCCGCATACCGGCCAGGGCTACCCGGCTGCCATGGATCACCCCCAATAAATTTGTCTCTACCACCTTTCTGGCCGTACTAGGATCAAAGTCCACAACTGGCGATATTTGATGGGCCCGTCCGGCGTTGTTGATCCAGATATCCACCCGGCCAAAGTGCTTGAGGGCGCCCTCCCAAAGGGATTGTACCTGCTGATAGTCGGTAACGTCGCAAGCCAGACCCCTGATCCGCTCCCGGTGGTGGTCGATTGCCAACCGATCGACGGCCGCCGTCACTCTATCCGGGGTACGGCCGCTGACGACGACCTGGCAGCCCTGGTCTAAAAAGGCCTCAGCCAGGCCATAACCGATGCCCTGTGTGCTGCCGGTGACAACGACGGTTCGCGGTCCGCCGTCGCCCGGCTCAGTCATGATCGCAGATTTCTTCCCGGCATACAGTGATGCCATCCGGCGACATCACAATCTTGCCCCGGGAAGCCAGGAATGCGATCATCTGGTCGAAAGTGTAGGCCTGGCCCGTGCAGTTGGTAAACCGGGCGCCGGTGCCGAAGCGGCTTTCCACTTGCGATTGTAATTCACGGTGTGAGGGCGCTCGGGTGGCCGCCTGTAGTAGATGAAGGATTTCGTGGGCGTGAATCAGGTTATCTGGGGACAATTGTTCCATGGGCTGCAAGTAACTCCTCTGCATAGGGTAAAATTCGGGCTGAAATTATAACTCCCTATCATTGAAGGCCATAAATTCCCTAATCCCCGGTGTTCACTGGCCCCGCCGCGCCGGACAATTTATGACGCCAAACACTGCTTGCAATATTGCTGGGCCGGCATTAAAGTGTCGCCCGTTGCGGCAGCTATGGGATGCGATGCTTCCCGCGAAAATAGCATACCGCATGAAGATTTTACGACCAATATGATAAGGGAAAGCCCGTCCGGCAAATAGCCCCGGCGATACCAGCCACGAGCCGGAAATGGGCGGTTAAACTATGGGTAAAAAAGTCAGCTCGAAGGAATTGGGACTGGTAGCCGGTCTGGCCCTGGGCAAATTCTTTTTCAAGGCCGAGGACCTGCATTTCGGCTATTGGCCGGAGGGCCTGGAGCCGGTGATGGATAATTTCAAAACCGCCCAGGAAAATTATAGCCGGCATCTGATCGATCACATTCCCACTGGGGTCAAAACCATCCTCGACGTGGGCAGTGGGGGCGGCAATCTGGCGGCGGCCTTGCTGGCCAAGGGCTACCGGGTGGATTGTGTCTCCCCCAGCGAACACCTTTCCCGGCGGATCGAGGAAAAACTGGGCAACCAGGGGGAGCTGTTCAAGTGCAAGTATGAGCGCCTGGAAACCGACCGGCGCTACGATCTGATACTTTTCAGTGAGAGCTTCCAGTATATGAAAATCCACGCCGCCTTGCAGAAGTGCATGGAACTGCTCAACGAGAGGGGCCATATACTGATCTGTGACTTCTTCAAACTGGAGAACGGGCAGGAGGCAATCCAGGGCGGCGGCCACCGGCTGGCGAAATTCCTGGGCCACATCGAACAGGTCCCGGTAACCAAACGGCTGGACATCGATATCACCGAGCGAACCGCCCCCACTATCGAGCTGTGGGATGCTTTCCTCCGGGATGTGGGCCTCCCGGTGCGCGGCCTGACGGTGGAATATTTCCGCACCAGGTTCCCCTGGATCACTCGCCTGCTGGTGTGGCTATTGCGCCAACGCCTGGCCCGCATTGACCGCGACTATTTCTCCGGGGCATCGCTGTACCAGGATTTCCTGGTCAACAAGACCTACCGGCTGCTGCTCTATCAAAAGACGGCCTAGTCAGAGGCTATTTTCGGGCGATGATCTCCTCCATCTGATCCAACAGCTGACCCATCCTCTGTGTAGTGGCCACGATGGGCGCCGGTGTGGACACATCAGCACCGGCCAGCTTCAGCAGCTCGATAGGATAGAGCGAGCTCCCGCTGCTAAGGAATTGGAGGTAGTCATCCACCGCCGGCTGGCCTTCCGCCATAATTCTAGTCGCAATCAGCTGCGAGGCGGCAAAGGCCACAGCGTAGGAATACATGTAGTAGTTGTAGTAATAGTGCGGGATGCGGCTCCAGGACATGCGCTCCTCGTCGTCAACTACCATCTGTGGGCCCCAATAGCGCTGGTAGGTTTCCCCGAATACCTGGCCCAGGGCCTCGTGGGTCAACGGCTCGCCGTTCTCCACCATTTCGTGCAACACCAGGTCGAATTCGGCGAAGCGGGTCTGGCGGTAGAAGGTGCTGCCAATTTTCTGGACGTAGGACTGCAGCAGCGACAGTTTCTCGGCGTCACTCTCAGCGTGGCTCAACAGATATTGCATCAAAAGCGCCTCGTTGGCCGTTGAGGCTACCTCTGCTGCTAAAGTCGGGTAGCCGGCATTGATGTAAGACTGGTTATGGGCCGACAGGTAAGAATGCATCGTGTGCCCCAGCTCGTGGGCCAGGGTAAATACCGCATCCCGGGTGCCGTTGAAGTTCAACAGGATATAGGGGTGCACCCCGTAAGTCCCACTGGAGTAGGCCCCGCCGCGTTTGCCCTGGTTTTCGTAAACGTCGATCCAGCGTTCGTCGAAGGCCCGTTGGACAATCGCCAGGATATCTTCACCCAACGGTTCGAGCCCGGCCAGCACCAGGGCTTGGGCCTCCTCATAGGTGTAAGTCTTCTCCACTTCCGGGAACAGGGGCGCATAAGTGTCATAGGGGTGCAGCTCGTCCAACCCCAGCACCCGCTTCTTGATGCCCGCCCAGCGGTGCAGCGGCTCCAGGTTGTCATTCACCGCCTTGATCAGGTTGTGATAGACCTCGGTGGGCACATTGGGGCCGTCCAGGGCCACCTCCAACATACTCTCGTAGTTCCGGGCCTTCATTCGAAACAGCGACACTTTGAGCTCGCCGTTCAGCAGGGTCGTGAGGGTGTTCAGGTGGCTCTGGAAGGGCACGTAAAGTTCCTGATAGGCGTCGTGGCGTACCCGGCGGTCGCCGGAGGTCATGTACAGGTAATACCGGCTGCGGGACATCTGCACATCCTGCCCCTGGGCGTCCTTGATATTGCCCCAGGTGAAATCGGTGTTGGTCAGCATGCTGAAGCCGTCGTGCGGCCCCCCGGTGATGTCCTGGGCCAGGGCCATGATCTTTTCCTGCTCCTTCGACAGCACGTGGGCCTGCTGGCGGCGCAGGTCATCCAGGTGATGGCTGTATTCCTTTAATCCGGCCTCCTTATTCAAGAATTTGGCCAGTTTCTTGTCACTAATGGCCACGATCTCCGGCTCCATAAAAGCGGTGGCGCTGGAGAACCCGGTATACAGCCCCTCGATCCGTTGGGCCCTCGACTGATTGGTGGAATTGGCCAGGTCAACATCCCGGTTGCGGGCAGCGTAACTGTACAGGTGATCGAACTGCAAGTCCACCTTGTCCCGCAACCTCAGGCCGGCCAGCAGTTTGGCGCCGGACTTACCCAGTTGGCCTTCGAACCGGGTGAAATCGCCCAACCGGTCCCGGGCCTCGGTGAAGGCGGATTCCCAGGCCTCGTCGGTGGCGAAGATATCCGCCACGTTCCAGGTATCAAGTTCCGCAACCTGGTCCCTGGTAGGCACAGCGCCGCCTGCCTGCGCGGCGAGGTAGGTAGTGATCATTAACGCCATACTACTGGCCAGCGGCAGTATGTGAAGTAGGGTCCTGCTCACGATGCTCTCCTTATATCATTATAAGTATTAATTTTTACTGGCCCGTCGGTAGCAGGCCTACTACCCGTCATCAGCCCCTTGAAAATTCGACTGGCCCAATTTCCATAACAGGAAGGACCAGGTATCCGCCAGCTGCCCCAGGTACTGGTCACGGGTGGAGCCGATGCCATGGCCGGCGTCGTAGTCAATGCGCAGGAGTACCGGTTCGCCGCTGGTGGTGGCCGCCTGCAGCCGGGCGGTCATTTTGCCCGACATCCAGGGCTCGACCCGGGGGTCGTTGATGCCGTGTGTAAGCAGCACGGCCGGATAGTCGGTGCCATCTTCAACATGGTGATAGGCACTCATTTCATAAAGCCCACGAAAGCCCTCTTCCGTAGCCACCGAACCGAACTCCATGATGTTGGGAACACCGTTGGTGGTGGTCTCCGCGCGGATCGCGTCGAGGTCGCCTACATTGATGACGGCCGCAGCGAACAGGTCGGGTTTCTCGGTGATGGACCGGCCGATAGTAATGCCTCCCGCGCTGCCACCCTGGCCGGCGATATGATCAGGGGAGGTGTAACCCTCCTCAATCAGGTATTGGGCACAGGCGATAAAGTCCTTCCAGGTGTTGGGCTTGTTGAGCATTTTGCCCGCTTCGTGCCAGGCCTGGCCATACTCACCACCCCCCCGGACATGGGCATACGCCAGCACGCCTCCCTGTTCCAGCCAGGCCAGGCGGGTGGCGCTGTATACTACGCCAATCGAGATGCCATAGGATCCGTAGCCCACCAGGAGCGTCGGGTTGGATCCATCCATGGCGAGGCCCTCCTTGTGGAGAATAGAAAGCGGCACCAGCACTCCATCGTGACTTTTGACTTTGACTTCCCTGGAAGTATACCCCGGGACATCATCATACCTGCCTTGCGGCATGAGTCTGGTATTGCTGTAGGCGCCTGTGCCCGGAACGTAGGCATAAATGGAACTGCCCCTGGTCCAGCTGTTGGTGTAGATGAGGGTGCCCACGATGGTGGGAGATACC
>CBDVAP010000154.1:0-5881 GCA_965372015.1 uncultured bacterium
CAACAAAACCGGCCAATATGAGCTATGAGGAAGCCGCTGCCGTTCCTTATGGGGCCATAATGGCGTTGAGTTTGCTTAGAAAAGTAAATATCCAGCCCGGACAAAAGGTTCTGATCAATGGAGCCAGTGGCGGGATAGGTTCAGCGGCGGTACAGATTGCCAAGTCTCACTTTGGGGCAGAAGTTACCGGAGTATGCAGTACCCCGAGATTAGAATTGGTGAAATCTCTGGGAGCCGATAGGGTCATTGATTACACTAAAGAGGATTTTACCAAGAGCGGTGAAACCTACGATCTTATCTTTGATGTATTAGGCAGGAGCTCGTTTTCACGTAATAAGAACTCACTAAAGCAAAACGGACGCTATTTCTTAGTTAGTTTTAAGATGAAGCAGCTGATTCAAATGCTATGGACTAAAATATTAGGCAGCAAGAAAGTAATATGTGCGATAGCAACCGATAAAAAGAAGGATCTAATTTTTATCAGAGAGCTCGTTGAGGCGGGAAAGATAAAATCAGTCATAGATAAACGCTATTCGTTGGAACAGGCTGCCGAGGCTCACCGATATTATGAAGAAGGATACGCCCAAGGAAAAGTAATCATAACTGTGGACCATAACAACAAATCCTAACAAGGTAACTGTACCGAACAATTCCAATAATAGGATTTTAAAAATGAATTCAGACAGAAAGACCGCAAGAATTGCGGGTGCATTAATTATTATTGGGATGATTGCGGGCGTACTAAGTATTGTTTCTGTTATAGAGGATCCAGATTATCTTATTAAAGTTTCTGCAAATGAAAACCAGGTACTAATAGGAGCGTTTTTTCAGTTTATTATGATTCCTGCATATATTGGATTTGCACTTTCCCTGTATCCGATTTTAAGAAAATATAATGAAGGTCTTGCTCTTGGATTTGTTGGTTTCCGATTTATTGCGGGAATGTTCCATTTAATTGGCGTAATCATCCTGCCATTATTTTTGATATTAAGCCAGGAATTTATAAAAGCCGGATCTCCGGATTCATCTTATTTTCAAATCTTAGGGGGATTATTACGGACAGAACTTGATTTGGTGAAACATGTGGCAATGATACTGGCTCTGAGTTTAGGTGGTCTAATGTTTTTTTACGTATTGTATCAATCAAAACTTGTCCCTCGATGGTTATCAGGTTGGGGTTTTGTTGGAACTACATTGACCATATTAGCAAGCTTGCTATTATTGTTCCGTCTCATCAATGTTATAACGCCGATCTACATGGTTTTGAATCTTCCACTGGCCTTGCAAGAAATGATTCTAGCGGTATGGTTGATCGTTAAAGGGTTCAATCCATCAGCCATCGCTTCCTAGTCTGCCTAAACAGATGTAAACGAGATATAATGAGCAAATCAAAGCAATCTTGGGAGGAATTGTTATGAAAGTAATCGTCCAAACCGGGTATGGCTCAGCCGATGTCTTTGAACTTCGCGATATCGACAAACCGGGGGTCAAAGATGATGAGGTGCTGGTACGAGTACATGCTGTGGGCCTCAATTCGGGTGACTATTACACCATGCGAGGGGTACCGTACATGGTCCGCCTGGTTGCCGGCTGGCCCAAACCGAAGAACTATATTCCGGGAATGGATGTGGCTGGGCAGGTTGAGACCGTTGGCAAAAATGTTGAACAGCTCCACCCAGGGGATGAGGTCTTCGGTGCCTGCCAGGCTGGCTGCGCTGAATATGTAGCTGCCAAAGAAAACAAATTCGTGCCGCTGCCGGCCAACCTTACACATCAGCAGGCCGCCGCCGTCCCTACCGCAGCATTCACGGCTCTTAAAGGGCTTCGGGATGTGGGGAAAGTACAACCAGGGCAGAAGGTGCTGATCAATGGTTCGTCGGGAGGCGTGGGAACGTTCGCCGTGCAAATTGCCAAGGCGTTAGGCGCAGAAGTGACCGCCGTTTGCAGCACGAGGAATGTGGACTTGGTCCGATCGATTGGCGCTGATCATGTTATTGATTACACCAAGGTAAATTTCACGCAAGGTGGGCCGCTCTACGATCTCATCCTCGATCAAGTGGCTAATCATTCCCTTGCAGACTGCAGACGCGCACTCACTCCTCAGGGTAAACACATACCAAACAGCGGCGAAGGCGGCCTGGGTTACGTCCTTAAGGCGAGTGTGCAATCGCTGTTTGTGCGCCAACAGGGCGGCTCATTTTTTGGTGAGCCAAACAATGAGGGCCTGGGTGCATTGAAAGAACTTATTGAGGCCGGCAAGGTCACACCGACCATCGACAGAACGTACCCGCTGAGCGAGACTCCAGAGGCCTTTCGCTATTTCAATGAGGGTCACGCCCAGGGGAAAGTAGTAATAACCGTGGAGCACCCTAACTCAACCTAACCAAACGCTCCAATTGACGGTCAGGAGTGGGCACCTTTGGGCAAATTGAACCCCGCCAAAGCGAAGTCCCGCTAACAGCGGGGGCGGCGGCTAGCCCCGTTTTCCTGACTCATTTTGTGTTTTCTCGCCTTCCCCTACTTCCGCAGCTTCTGGGGTATGAAGTAGTAGCTCCTGAAGCGTGGTATCCGCCGAATAAGCTTTCCTATGTCGTGCTGGATCATGTACAGCGATGGTAGTAGGATCAGTGTCAGAGGGGTGGCGAACAGGATGCCGTAGCCCAGCGCAAGGGCCATGGGGGCGATAAAGGGATCGAAGCCGCCGAAGCCGTAGGCCGTGGGAAGCAGGCCCGCCACGGTGGTGATGGAAGTAAGCAGGATAGGCCGCAGACGGGAGGTGGTGCCCTCGGCCACGGTCCGAAGATAATTTTTCTCAGGCGACTCGGCCCGATGCATATTAATGAAGTTCACCAGGATCAGGGAGTCATTTACCACCACTCCCATCATGCCGATTACACCCAACATGGCCATAAAGCCCAACGGCTGACTATGGAGGGCAAAGGCCCCGATGACTCCGATCAAACCGAATGGAATGGCAAACATGACGATCACCGGCTGGGCCAGGGAGTTGAACAACAGCACCAGCACCAGGTAAATACCACCTGCCGCAGTGAGCATGGCTATTGCCAGACTGACCATCGATTTTTCGGTCTCCTCGGCCTCGCCCCCAACGATAAGTCTGATACCCGGCCAGTAAGTCGGCAAGTCCAGTCCGGCTCTTACCTGGGTGGTGGCTTCCAGGGGAGTCAGCTTACTGTCACTGGCCAGGTCGGCGGTGATCGTTATGGCCCGCTCGCCCTCCCAGTGATAGAAATTGGCTGGTCCCGGTCCCTCTGTGAAACTGGCAATCTCCTTCAAGGCAATCAGGCGTCCCTGGCGATTTGGGATTTGCAGATCGCCCAGCGTTTCCGGGGATCGGCGGGCACTTTCCTCCATAATCACCCGGAAGGCCACGTCCTCATCGCCATAACGTACGCTGGTGACTAGCTGGCCGTCATACGCCAAGCGCACATTCTGGGCCACATCGGCAACAGTGAGGCCCAACTCGGATAGACGATCGTGGTCCAGATCAATGGCCATCTGCATTTTCCCTAGTTTATCGTCCCGGTTAATGTCGGTCACACCATCCATGCTTTCCAAGAAGGCAACGACCGTATCGGCCAGGGACAGGCGTAGGTCGTCGTCCGTCCCCACCAGGCGCATTTCAATCGGCCGGCCGACTGGAGGGCCCCCACCACCCAGTAAAAAGCGGATTGTGGCGAATCCGCCCAGGGTGTCGGTTGCCGCCCGCAGTTCCTCGACTATTGTCGCGGCCGATCTTGTGCGCTCTGAAAACGGTGTCAGCGTAACCGAACCCAAGGCCCAGTTCTCACTTTCGCCGGGAGCAATCCCCATGCCAACACCTCCCTGGCTGCCCACCAGCATCCAGTACGACTCGAGTTCGTCTTCAGGCAGGGCATCCAGTAGGGCCTCAATCTCATGGATCTTGTCGGTGGTGGCATCTAAAGATGCACCTGTGGGCAATTCGACGAGTAGAAAGAACTCATCGGCGGTATCGCCCGGAAATAAGATGAACTGCATGTACTTGGCGGCATAGGCGAATGCGCCGATTAGCAGCACGGTGAAAACCGTCAACACCAGGTAGCGCCACCCCAGGACATATACGATAAAGTGCTGGAACCGGCTGCGCAGCCACTCGAACCAGATACTTTGCGGGATCGGAACGATAGCAAACTCATCGCTGGTGTCCGGGTCGCCGCCATCGATAGGGCGGGTGTGGTATCCGCTGCTGATGTGGGCCGGTAGGATCATTATCGCTTCCACTAGCGAGATGCCCAGTGCTATGATAATTACTAGCGGAATGACGTAGATGAACTGACCGAGCATGCCGGTCATGAAGAGGAAAGGACTGAAAGCCAATATAGTTGTCAGAATAGTGGCAAACACGGGACGGATGACTCGAGAAGTGCCTTCAACGGCGGCTTCCAGCGGCGTGGCCCCCTTTTCCATGCGGTGGTAGATATTTTCGGCGATTACGATAGCGTCATCCACAATCAGGCCGATCACCAGGATCATTGCCATCAAGGTAAGCACATCGATATGAATGTCGATGAAGGGGCCGATGAAAACCACCCCGGCGAGGGTTAGTGGAATGCCCATGGCAACCCAGAAGGCGGTGCGGAAGTTTAAGAAAATGAAAAGTACGCCCGTCACTAACACCAGGCCGATCAGCCCGTTTGTACCCAGCA
This sequence comes from uncultured bacterium, assembly GCA_965372015.1. Classification (GTDB taxonomy): domain Bacteria; phylum Fidelibacterota; class Marinisomatia; order SCGC-AAA003-L08; family TS1B11; genus JACZSB01. Next base: position 4,689 of record CBDVAP010000154.1, read on the forward strand.
CACTGAGTCGATTACGGACGAACCGCGACTGGTCGGCGGAATACATAATCTCCACATCGGGCGGCATGAGTTCGCGCTGCTGTTCAACGTACTCCTTGATCCCATCGATTACGCGGATAATATCAGCCGAGCCTTTCTTGAAAATGGTGAAACTGATAACCGCGTGGCCGTTCATGCGGAACCGGGTTTTCTCCGGCGCAAAGCCGCTCTCCACCACCGCCAAGTCCTTGATTCGCACGCGGGGACCACCAAAAGCTGAGCGCACGATAACGTCCTCCACCTCGCGAGTGTCACGGAATTCGGCCAGGGTAACGATATTCTGCTCGCTGGTGTAGGACTCAAACGAACCGCCGGAGGCCCGGACGTTCCGCAGCTGGATGGCACGGACTATTTCATTTAGTGGTAATTGGTATTCGGCGATGGCCCTCTCCGAAACCTCGATTTTGATCTCACGAGCCAGAAACCCGGTCCTCTCCACCCGGGAAACACCATCGATATCCAGCAGCCCCTTTTCGAAGTACTTGGCCAACCGGCGCAACAGTACATATGGTATCTGTCCGGCAATCCCGACCCGGATTACTTCGAAATTTTCGGTTTTGAAATCGAATATGGAGGGATTATCGGTTACTTCCGGGGGAAAAGTGGCAACGTTACCAATAGCCTCGCGAATGTCCCGTTTTACTTCCTCGCTGTCCTTAACATCCGGATCGATCTCCAGATTGAGCACCGATATGTTTTCCATGGAATATGAGGTCATCCGGTGCAGACCGTCCACGCCCTTGAGCTGATCCTCCAGCTTAGTTGTGACATTTATTTCCACATCTTCGGGAGAGGCGCCCGGATAGCGAGTGGTGACCATCATCATGCCCATATCCACATTGGGGAACATATCACGTTTGATGGTCCTGAGTGACCCCAGGCCGAGCAATAGGATTGCAACTGTAAGCAGGTTCGCCAGCAGATGGTTGCTGGCAAAGAAACGGATGAATGATTTCATTGTTATGCACCTCCAGGAAGACGAAATATACATTTAGAACAAGGGGACAAAGTAGCCCTTTAACAAGATATTCAAGCCCTCAATGTTTGGATCGGTCTCGGATAGCACCATCCTGATGGACTTGGCTCGGTGTTATATTCCACGGTCAACCTAGATTCTGGGGCCAAAGAGTGGGGTAGTTCAGGGTCGGTGTATC
>CBDVAP010000155.1:0-5848 GCA_965372015.1 uncultured bacterium
TAGGTGAGTAGCTCAATTGGTAGAGCACCGGTCTCCAAAACCGGGGGTTGCGGGTTCGATCCCTGCCTCACCTGCGTGGTCGAGTCGGTTGGCAAAGTAGACGGTAGAAACTACTATTAATATCAGCTGGCGGCGAAGATGATTAAGAAGTTTCAAGAGTTTCTACGGGGGGTCGAGTCCGAGATGAAGAAGGTTTCCTGGCCGACCTTTGAACAGTTACGGGGTTCCACCGGTGTGGTGCTGGTGCTGTCCCTGATCCTGATTATATTTCTATTCGTGGTCGATTTCGCTCTCTCCCGGATCGTTTCGGTGATTCTGTAGGCCCCTAATGGCTTTTACCCAAATACCGGCGGAGATGGAGTGGTTCTCATTGCGGGTCATTTCCGGCAAGGAGAAGAAGGCCAAAGAGGCTATCCAGTACGAGGCCGGGGAAGCCGGTCTCAATGACCACATTGGGGACGTTCTGGTCCCTTCGGAGAATGTAGTGGAGATGCGGGACGGTAAGAAACGGGTGCGCAACAAGGTTTTCTTTCCCGGTTACATCCTGATCTGTCTGAAGCTAACCAAGGAAATCCGCTACCTGGTTGAGAATGTACCGGGGGTGATGAGTTTCGTTGGTCCCAAGGGTGAGCCGATCCCCCTGCGGGACGACGAGATGGCCCGGATTCTGGGCGAGGTGGAAGGCAAAGAGGGCCGGGAGGTAATGGCCCACCAGTTCCGGGTGGGTGACCCCATGAAGGTGGTGGACGGGCCCTTCCTGGATTTCACCGGCTTTATTGAAGAGGTCAACGCGGAGAAGCAGAAGGTGAAGGTGACTGTTTCTATCTTCGGACGGCCCACTCCGGTAGAGCTGGATTTTCTGCAGATCGAGTTGGAAAAATAGGGCAGGCGGTATTGTGGCAAAGAAAGTTATAGGCTTTATCAAATTACAATTACCGGCCGGGCAGGCCTCACCGGCGCCGCCGGTAGGTCCGGCCCTGGGACAGCAGGGCGTCAATATCATGGAGTTCTGCAAGGCCTATAATGCCAAGACCCAGGACCAGACCGGGACGATCATTCCGGTTGAGATAACTGTTTTCGCCGACCGGTCATTTTCCTTTATCACCAAAACCCCGCCGGCGGCGGTGCTGCTGCGAAAGGCCGCCAAGGTGGAAAAAGGTTCCGGTGAGCCCAACCGCGAAAAGGTGGGCAACGTGACCCAGGCGCAGGTTCTGGAAATCGCCCGGATAAAGATGTCGGACTTGAATGCCGGGTCCGAGGAGGCGGCCATGCAGATGATCCGTGGTACCGCCCGCAGTATGGGCATCGTGGTGGAGAGCTAAGGCATGAAACACGGCAAGCATTATCGCGCCACCCTGGAGAAAATTGATCGCGGGCGCCATTACAGTCTCGGCGAGGCGGTATCTTTGGTCAAGGACAACGCCGGGGCCAAGTTCGATGAAAGTGTGGAAGTTGCCCTGAACCTGGGAGTGGAGCCCCGCCATGCCGATCAGATGGTGCGGGGGACGGTGAACCTGCCCCATGGCACCGGCAAAGAGGTGCGGGTACTGGTTTTTGCCAAGGGTGAACAATTATTGGCGGCCCAGGAGGCCGGCGCCGACTTTACGGGCGGTGAGGAGCTGGTGGAAAAGGTCAAGGGTGGTTGGTTCGGATTCGACGTGGTAGTGGCCTCACCGGATATGATGCGTGAGGTGGGTAAGCTCGGTTCCCTGCTCGGCCCGCGCAAGCTGATGCCCAGCCCCAAAGCCGGCACCGTCACCAATGACATCGTCAAGACGGTCAAGGAGCTGAAGGCGGGCAAGATCGAATTCCGGGTGGAGAAGAACGGTATTATCCACAGCGCCGTGGGCAAGGTTTCCTTCAGCGCCGAGCAGCTGCTGGAGAACCTGCAAACCATGGTGGAGGCGGTGATGCGGGCCAAACCGGCGGCCTCCAAGGGGACTTACTTAAAAAACCTGACGGTTTCGAGCACCATGGGCCCCGGTGTTAAAATCGATAAATCGGCCTTTACCTAGAAGGCGACCGCCATGCCGGATGCGCACAAGGCAGAGATAGTGGCTAGCACCGCGGCCCGGATGCGAGAGGCCGCCGCGATTTATTTCACCGATTTTCGGGGGCTTTCCGCGCCCCAGGCCACCGAGCTACGGGCCAAGCTGCGGGAAAGTAATGTGGATTACATAGTGGTCAAAAAGACACTATCGCGTCTGGCGGCCAAGGAAGCGGGGCTGGCGAATATAGACGACTTCCTGGTAGGCCAGATTGCCCTGGCTTTCACCGTTGGCGAAGCGGCTGACCCGGCGCGTATCTTGCGCGAATTCAGTCGAGAAAACGATGATGTACCGGCCATTACGGGCATTATTTTGGGCGGCGAAATGTTAGGGGCGGAGCGGGCCAAGGAGTTGGCCACCATGCCACCCAAAGAGGTCCTGCTCGGCCGTTTGACGGCCACCCTGGGCCAGCCCATGACCCGGTTGGCCGCCACCCTGAACAGTCCACTGGCAAAGCTAGCGCAATTGCTGGGCAGTTTTAAAGACCAGAAAACTTCATGAAAACAAGAGGAGCGTTTTAATGTCGACCGTTACTCGTAAGGATGTATTAGGCTACCTGGAATCCGCCAATATGCTGGAGATATCCGGGCTGATTGAGGAAATCGAAGATAAATTTGGCGTGACCGCTGCCGCTCCGGTAGCAGTGGCTACCGCGGCCGGTCCGGCGGAAGCTGCTGAGGAGCAGACCGAGTTCAATGTAATACTGACTTCTTTTGGCGAGAAAAAGATCAACGTCATCAAAGTGGTCCGCGAGGTTACCTCTCTGGGCTTGAAAGAGGCCAAGGATCTCGTGGATAAAGCGCCGAATACGGTAAAGGAAGGGCTCTCCAAGGCGGAAGCGGAAGAGTTGAAGGCCAAGCTGGAATCGGCCGGCGGCACCGTCGAGTTGAAATAGCTGATTACTGAACCGGCAGATTCTTCTGCAAACAACCATCACTGAGTTTAGACCAGGCTCACCCAGGGAGGGCTTTTAATTGCCTGTAAGTTCTACTGCCACCCACCAGCGTCATTCTTTCACCCGCATTGACGCCGCTTCCCAAATCCCCGATTTGCTGGCGATTCAGACCGTCTCCTATGAGGAGTTCCTCCAGGATAAGGTCGGCTTCGAGCGACAAGAGGATAAAGGTTTGGAAGCTGTATTCCGCAACATGTTCCCCGTGGAGGACAGCCATGGGAACTACGTGCTGGAGTACGTCAGCTATCATCTGGGAACTCCGAAATACACGGTACGGGAATGCCTGGATCGGGGAGTCAGCTTCACGGTTCCGTTGAAGGTGCGCCTGATCCTGCACATTACCGACGAACAGGACAAATCGGTCTATGCCCAGAGCATAGAGCAAGACGTTTTCTTTGGGAATGTACCCTACATGACCGACCGGGGCACCTTTATCATCAACGGCGCCGAGCGGATCATCGTCAGCCAGCTACAGCGCTCGCCGGGGGTCTTTTTCGAAGAGAGCAAGCATCCCAACGGCACCAGTATTTACCAAGCCCGGATCATTCCTTTTCGCGGCTCCTGGGTGGACTTCACCACTGATATCTACGATTGTGTGTTCGCCATCATCGATCGAAGACGCAAGTTCCCGGCCACGCTGCTGCTGCGGGCCATTGGCTACGGCACTAATGAAGAGATCTTTCGGGCCTTCGGTCTGATCCAAACACTGAAATTGAAAAATGTCAAGCCGTCCCAATTTGCCGATCGGGTGCTGGCGGCTGATGTAGTCAACACTGAGACCGGGGAAGTGATTGCCGAAGCCGGCCGCACTCTGGTGAAGGAAGATCTGCCGCCGCTCAAGAAAGCCGGTGTGGTAGAGGTTTCAGTCCTGAGCAAGGGCCGGGACCTCGAGGTGGAGATGCTGACGAATACCATCAAGAAAGATCCCACCATCAACCATGAGGAGGCTCTGGCCCGGTTCTATCGAGACTTGCGGGCGGGTGACGCCCCCAGTATCGACGTGGCCCAGAAATTTGTGGAGCGCATGTTCTTCTCGCCGAAGAAATACGACCTGGGGCAGGTGGGCCGCTACCGGATCAACAAGAAGTTCAATCTCGATGCCCCCATAGAGAACCCAGTGCTGACACGGGAAGATTTCGTCGAAGCTCTCCGGTACCTGATATCCATGCGCAAGGGTGAGCGCACCCCGGATGACATCGACCACCTGGGCAACCGGCGGGTGCGGACCGTAGGGGAGCAGCTTTCCAACCAGTTCACTATTGCCCTGAGCCGCATGCAGCGTACCATTCGGGAGCGTATGAGCACCCGGGAGGCGGAAAGCCTCACGCCCCAGGACCTGATTAATTCACGGATAGTCACGTCCGTGCTCAACGCCTTTTTCGGAACCAGCCAATTGTCCCAGTTCATGGACCAGACCAATCCGCTTTCGGAGATCACCCATAAGCGCAGAATATCATCGTTGGGACCAGGGGGCCTGACGCGGGAGAGGGCCGGGTTCGAGGTGCGGGATGTGCACTACACCCACTATGGACGGCTCTGTCCTATCGAGACCCCGGAAGGTCCCAATATCGGTTTGATCAGCTCCCTGGCTACCCACGCTCTGGTAAACAAACTGGGTTTTATCGAAACCCCTTACCGCCGGATCGAGCATAAGAACAATTCCTACAAGATCACCAAAAACGTTACCTATCTGTCCGCCGACGATGAGGATCGGGTCTATATCGCCCAGTCCAGCGAGCCCCACGACGGGAAGCATTTTGAGCGGGATCGGGTACTGACCCGTAAGGGGGACAGTTTTCCAATCGTGGCGCCCGAATCGGTGGACTTCATGGACGTGGCCCCCAGCCAGATCGTGTCGGTGGCTGCTTCCCTGATCCCGTTCCTGGAACATGACGACGCCAACCGGGCCTTGATGGGCTCCAATATGCAGCGGCAAAGCGTGCCGTTGCTCACGCCGCGGCGCCCGGTGGTAGGGACCGGAGTGGAGGCTCGAGTGGCCCATGATTCCCGCGCTGCCATCTATGCCGATATGGATGGAACGGTGGAAACCGTGGAAGCCACCTATATTACTGTGCGTAGCCCGGTGGACCGGGGTGACGTGACCCTCAGCGACAGGGAGAACCTGCATACTTACCACCTGTACAAATTCCTGCGTACCAACCAGGACACCTGCATCAACCAAAAGCCGTGTGTCCTCCCGGGACAGAAGGTCAAGAAGGGGGACCTGTTGGCCGACGGGTGCGCCACCGACCTGGGTGAGCTGGCTCTAGGACGCAACCTGCTGGTGGCATTTATGCCCTGGCGGGGCTATAATTTCGAAGACGCCATCATTATCAACGAGCGGCTGCTAAAGGACGATGTGCTCACCTCCATCCATATCAAGGTAGCCGAGATGGAAGTGCGTGATACCAAGCGGGGCGCCGAAGAGCTCACCAATGAAATTCCCAACGTGAGCGAGGAGGCTACCAAGAACCTGGGGGAAAACGGCGTAGTACGGGTGGGCGCCGAGATCAACCCGGGTGATATCCTGGTTGGCAAAGTGACCCCCAAAGGTGAAACCGATCCCACTCCCGAGGAGAAATTGCTGCGGGCTATTTTCGGCGAGAAGGCCGGCGACGTCAAGGATACTTCCAAGCGCTGCGAGTCCGGCGTCCGGGGTACAGTCATAAAAACCCAGTTGTTTGAGCGCAAGAGCGCCCGCAGTCGGGTAGAGGATAAAAAATCTATCGAGCAGCTGCAGGCCAAGGCCAAGCAGGACCGAATCGCCCTGTTGGAGAAGCGGAACGGGCTGATAACCAACCAAATGGTGGGACGGCTCTCGGGCGGAATCCGGGACTTAGCGGAC
>CBDVAP010000156.1:0-5656 GCA_965372015.1 uncultured bacterium
GCCATGGACTCACCGAGGGTCTTACCGTTCTCCTCGGACACTAAGGCCGCCAACTCATCGGCATGACGCTCAAGCAGGTTGCGATAGCGGTAGAAAACCTGCACCCGCTCCTTGATGGGCATTTCCGACCAGCCGGTGAAGGCCTCCTGGCCCGCACGGACGGCCTCGTCCACCTCCAGGGCCGAGGACAAAGGGACCTGGGAAATCAAGTTACCGTCAATAGGGCTGAAGACGTCCATGGTTCCGTTTTGGCCGGGAGCATTCCGGCCCTGGATGTAATTAGTTACCGCCGGGTATTTCATAGTTGTTTACCTGGTTCCTCGAAAACGGTTGATTAAATAGATTTCAGTTTGCGAAACAAGAAGCGAAGGTAAGGAGAAGAATGAGTTGGAAAAAAGGCTTTATTTCAGCAGCAACATCTCGAAAACAGCGTACACTCCGCAGTCCTCATCCCTATCAGCAGGATAATGCCCAGTCTGTCTAGTTCGGTTAGCCCCCTAGAACGGAAAATGGGCGGCTAGTTGTATTGGGGAGGCTAAAACCTCCTATTCTTCGGCTTGTAATTCCGTAAGTCGCTTGTCGATGAGGTTCAACCATCCTTTTCGTTTAAGTATACGGGACTTCCTTGCTCTTGCCAGGAATTTTATTTCGGTCCCACTGTTGCGGCCTGATGTTTTTACTTTTGCCAAATAAAAATTTCTAGTTGTATATACACCAGTAAGCATGACAAAACCTACTTCCGCCGCCCTTGAAGCTGCTGGATGTTCAGCATAGTCTGGTGCAATTAACTTATGGTAGTGCTGTTGAACCTCATCAGCATTTTTCACACCTCTTGATGTTTTAATTCTATAGTCACCCATAAATGCCATTTCACCAGAATCAACGACTACTTCAGTTAATTTGATTAATTCAAGGGGAAAATAGGTAGTCCACGCACCTGTCCCTTCGGCATCAATAGATACTGGACCAGCTATTGCAACCGTTTGTCTTGGGCTTTTAATAGATATTGATCCAACAGCAACCGCGTAACGTCCCGGAGATGGATCGAGTAAATAATACTGGTTCATCCACCTGAAGTTTGACCAGAAACCCTCTTCCACCTTGTATGTATTAACGCTATCCGGGAGTTTAATAAATAAGACCGAGTTAAACTTCGGGGGGTCGACTCGGTGTGGGCCTGAGTGCTCCCATAGTGAGATGCATAGTGCAGAGCTAGCCGAATCGCTAGCCGTTGGGACATTCAGAATAGTTGCACAACCAAGCAATCCAAAAGTCCCAAGCATAACGAGGATCCATTTTGGCCTAAGCATTTTATGCCCCTTCAGACAAATATTTCACAAAATAATAATAGTACTATCATACTAGAATAGTCAATGGCATTCTTGCCTCACCATCTCAATGAAAATGGTATCTGCTGCGCACTCTGCAGCGATCCTCCGATCTGGTCACCATTAGTCAAATTCTATCCCTTCGAAGGCGGTGGCCCCGCCCCGCTTTCTACTAATTTAAGTACTTACAGCGGGATAGGAACGGGATTATGAGCATAACTATTTCAATAGCAACCCCGCATACCGCGGGACTTTACGAATAACTACTTTAATAAAAGCATCTTGATGGACTTGGTATAGTCAGGCGTCGACAGCCGGGCGATGTATATGCCGGAGGGCAGCGGAAGGCCCTTGCCATCCCGCCCGTCCCACGTTGCCCGATAGTAACCCGCTGGCTGAAGTCGATTGTCCACCAGCTTAAAAACCTGGCGACCAAGGATATCGTAAATGGTCAAGGTAACCGGGGCCGTCTCAGGGAGCTCATAGGCTACCGTAGTAACGGGATTGAAGGGGTTGGGATAGTTGGGATGCAAGGCAATGCTGGTCGCCGCTAGCTCATGGACCGTGACCTTAAGGGGATCATAGACCGGACTACCGGCATTTATCCAGGCTGTGTACCATATGCTGGCGAGATCAAGAATGGCCCGCTGGATGGCCATTGTGGTGATGGAATCAAGCTCACCCCAGAGCATCTCGTAGTAGGTTTCGCCGTAGCTAGGATCAAGCTGGCTCGCCAAATCATCAGCGGCCATGATCATATCGATGTTGGGGTAGAGGACGTCGATGTAGCTAAAGACGGAATCAATCAAGTTTATCCAATATATCCCCGTGCTGTCCGGCAAAGGTAATTGATCCAGGTGCGCATTGACCATGGTGGTTTCATACCTGCTATGTATGCCGTCGTTGCCCGAGTTCTGTCCGTTATAGTTCAAGGTGAGATGCAAGGGCTCATGTGAGTCGGCGACATAGTGTCCCAATTCGGCCGCAACCTGCTTGGCCTCTGCCCACCTGCCGTTGGCCATGAGGAAGGTCAGACTATCGGTCCAATTTTCGATGACCCAAGGAATGGTGCCGTATTGAATGACGACTTCTTCGCCGTAGAGCGCAACCATCTGATCCCAATCGTGAGGCAGCTGGCCGGTAAAAAATTCATCATAGTAATCAATATCGATATAGTGATAATACCCCGGCTGCGAATCCGTATCGGGGTCAGTGGCATGATCGGAGAGATAACTGGAGAAATGTTCAAAGAAGGTTGTTTCAACAGGCAGGTAATCCGCCGCATGCCCATTGATATACCGATGCGCACCCCATCCCCAGCGGCCACTTGCGGCCTGTAGAGGAATCGTAACCAACCATAATAAGAAACAGATGTGCTTCATGGTATCCAACCAATGTTTCGAGCCTTCGGGATCATCAGAGACTATTTTAATAACAGCATCTTGATGGAGTTGGTGTACTGTGGTGTCACCCCCGCCTTTGGCGGGACTGGCTGTAATCTATTTCAGTAAAAGCATCTTGACGGAGCTGGTGTAGGTGGGCGTCGACAGACGGGCGATGTAGATGCCCGAGGGCAGCGTGCTACCGGTAGCGTCCCTGCCATCCCAAACAACCTGGTGATTGCCCGGCCCCATGTTACTCTCTACCAACTTCACAACTTCACGCCCCCGGATGTCACACACGATGATGCTCACGGCGGTGGCCCACGGTAGCTCGAACCTTATGCTGGTGGCCGGATTGAACGGATTGGGATAGTTCTGGGAAAGGCTGAATTCATCCGGAAGTTTGTCGGAATTGCCGGTGGCCCCCAGATATGCTATCCCGGACAATTCTCTTCCCTGCTCCAAAGCATCGCCGTTGCCGTCCGCCAGGTAAATATTCACCCAATCGGGGCGAGCAGGGAGCTCATCCGCCAGTACGATATCCTCCCAGCGCTCATCGGTTAGGCGGTCGAAATTCTCGGTAATCTTCTCGTAGTAGGACATGACCGGGCCCACGTAGGCCATGGGCTGATAATCGTTGGAAGGCGCATCGGCCAGGAAGATCCCCAAGTTGATCTCGCCCACACCCACATGGAGTACCCGCCCAACCGGGTTTCCCCCTTCATCCGTTGGCTGAGTATGAACGTCCGCTACCAGGTAGTCTGCCACACCGGCGTTGGAGAAATCTCCGAAATAGGGTGTATAGAACAAGTCCAGATACCAGCCGCCAAATACTTCCGCGCAGCCGTCCCAACCGACGAAAAGCATCCGTTTGAGGAATTCAGCTTCCTCCACGGTAAACGGCTGCCGGTCCAGTTCCTTCTGAGCGATAGACCCCAGGGTGTCCATAATGGCCTGCATCCGTGGAAAATAGTAGGTAATGCTGGTGTCCTGGGTGATCTGTGTGAAGTAAGCGCCGGCTTTTTCCGCGAAAGACCCAATCTGCCGGTAAAATGCCGGGTAGGGCTCCACGTAGGAATGGGGGAAAGAGCACACTATTCCACCAGTGTAAGACTGCTTGGCGTATAGCAAGTTATCATGTCGCAATTGCGTCCAGGAAGCCAACTGGGTGTTCAGCTTCTGCTGGTGCCAGGCCGTGGTTTGCATGAATACGGGCAGAATGGTCTGATCCGCAGGCGGATTGAGCAGTCGGATGGCCTGCAGCCATACGTTATACAGCGATGAACCCCAATAATCATCGTCGTAGGCCTCGACTAAGTATCTCATGGATGCCAACTGCGCCGAATAGGGATAACGATCCAGGTCAGACTTCAATAAAGGCAAGGCGTCGTCATTGCCCAAGGCAAACATGGCATCCAGCGGATCGGGCATCATCCTAAAGACCTTGGCACCCTGGTACACTATGCGGTCGTATACCACGTTTGAGAATATATAGGAGTCTATGATAAAGCGCTGACCCATGAGGCGGTATGAGACGGGCAGCTGCACCGGTTCAGGACCGGGGAGGTAATCCCCCCTGATAAACATGGACAGTATCTGTTGGCCATACTCAGGTGATGTCTTAAGGGCTTCCTGGAAAGTATCGAAAGTGGCATCATCCAGTAAATCGTCAGCCCCGGCCAATCCCTGGGCACCGATGAGAGCGGCGAACTCCGTGGGAGTCAGGTTATCACTCTCCCCCACCAAAAACTCGATGATCTCATCCAGCTGGTCCAGGATGGCCCCGCCGCCGGCCAACTGAACCAGTTCATCCATCATGACCGCGCCCAGGTTCATGCGGCGCAGCCCTTCCCGGGACAAACCCCACTCAGCAGGCGGATTCGCGAGAGCAAAATCGATGCGCCCCAGCCACATCATGCTCTTGAAGTAGGTCCCCAGTTCAGGATACTGGGTGTAATGCCCCCGGACGGTAAATTGACTGAAGTCGAGCTTTCTCGCGCCTTCCATGAATAGCGGCATACTGGTCATTTGCTCGGCCTGGACCGCCTCCCAAATGGCGTCAACTGCGGCAATGTCTGCATATTGGGGGTCCAATTGCGTCTCTTCCAACAACGATTTGGCGATGGTCACGTACAGGTCAACATCAGCCAGAGCATCGTGCAGAGCCGGATTAGACTGATAATTGGCCAGCAGTTGGGGATAGGCGGCGTGCAGCCCGCCCAGCAAATTTGCCAATTGGGGCCGCATGATACTTAATTCAATCCGGATCAGCAGATTGTCGTAGGAGGCATGCAGAGCATGGAGTATGGCGTCGGTGGTAACGAATACCGGCAGGTCCTTGTGGAATATATCGTACAGGGCCGACCGGAAGGAATCAAAGGACAGGCGCTCGCTAACGGTGAAACGGCTTCTCTGCAGTAGGTCAAGTTCCGATTCAGTTAGTTCGTATTTGAGGATCGTGGAATCCAGGTAAGCAAATTCTTCTATTTGGATCGTATTCTCTATTCGACTATAATAAAGCGCTTGGGGAGCATGCCGCGCTAAGAGCGTTGCACTTTCCAGGTTCTTATTATCCTCTAGGAATTCTAGGTATGCCTCTGTGGTAAAGCCGCTTTGGGCGAATATGAGCACCGGGACGATAGCGCAGATTGGAATAATAAACTTGATGGTTTTCATTTTCTCAAACCGTTGAGAAACAAATTCTGACTTAAATGTACTTTAGATTATCGAAAAAACCAAATGAATTCTGGAATTTGAGATTGAAATGTGGCTCATAAAAGTGTCGCGATAATCAATCCGGGCCGATGATGGCAATGATTTGGCCGGACTGCCGACAGACGTTACCCGCTGGCCCGCACTAGTGCCTTTCTCTGCTTCGACCGCCAGCCGAATTTAGGCCCCAGGGCTTGCAGATCCTCCGGCATTATTTCATAGCCCAATCTAAAG
>CBDVAP010000157.1:0-5637 GCA_965372015.1 uncultured bacterium
CTGAAGCGATAAATGGGCAGGCCGGCGACCGGTCCGCTGGTCCCCCGCAATTCGGTGAGTGCTGCCTGATAGAAGGAGGTCGATTTCATCAGATTGTGAAAAATGCGGGCGGGGGCGGCAGCCTGTTCCCCACTTTCGGCGCGCATGAGCTCCAGACTTCTCCTGAATATCTCCAGCGAACCGTCCGGCAATTCCGGCAGGATCTGCCCGATGGTTTCCAGGTGCTGCACCCCCTGGAGCGGCTGGCCTTGCCGCAGCAACAACTCCACCAACTGGAGGCGGACCGCCACATTGGCCGGCACAATGTTTACCACCTGGGTCAGGTGCGCTAACGCTTGCTGCCGAGTGTCATGATCCTCCGTGGTGAGGTGGTATTGGGACAACTGATATAGCGTCCGCACATGGTGGGGATGTTTCTTGAGTGTTTTCTCCAGGGTGCGGACGGCCCGATTTTCTCGACGGGTCAGTTCATATACGTTCGCCAGCAACAGACGAATATCCGCATGATCCGGCTCAAGGCGCAAGGCGTTCCGCAGCCATTTTTCGGCCTGTTCGAGCTCCCCGGTCATGCGTAAATAGGTCAACCCCAGGTTCGCGTAGCCCAAAGGCTCCCGGGGCGCAATTTCCACCAATGATTGAAATTCATCCCTGGCATCCGAAAGTTTGTTCTCCTCCAGGTAAGCCAGTCCAAGATTTCGGTGGGTGATCATCTGCCTGGCTGTCTCGGGATCGATTTCCGCTTCTTTAGCACAGCCCCCAAGAAGGACGAGGAGACCAATTATTAAAAGTACTTTTCTCATAATCAGCTTCTTAAATAAGCATACATTTTCATATACGTGATCCAGAACTCCAAAACCTATTTTAACAATAACATCTTGCGGGTTTGGGTGAAATCACCGGCCTTGATTTGATACAGATAGACGGCAGTGCACACCGATCTGCCCCGTTCGTCCGTACCATCCCAAGTAGCTGTTTTAAAACCGGCCTCTTCCACACATCGAACCAAGGTCTTTACATGCCTACCCCGAATATCATAAATACCCAGTAGAACATCGCCTCCTTCAGGAAGATCATACCACAATTTGGTAATACGATTGAAGGGATTGGGATAGTTCTGGTGCAGGACGAAGGTTTCCGGTAGTGGATTTGGGCTGATCACAACGGTTAGTTCGTAATAGGTACGAGTGATGGTCTGGCGCCTGTTATTGACCCATTGGGGGTCATCCCAGGTCTCCGTCAAAATGAGGACCCGGTTGCCCTCGGCATCGTAGGTGCTTGTATCGCGCCGGCTATAAACCCACTGGCCGTCGGCCCAGGTCTCCCTCACATAGAGGACCAAGTTGCCAACGGCATCGTATGAATTGGTATCGCGATAGTTATTGACCCATTGGCTGCCGTCCCAGGTCTCGTATACATGGAGGAGTAATTTGCCACTGGCATCGAAGACCCACGTGTCGCTGAAGGTCCCACCCCATTGGCTGCCGTCCCAGCTCTCATTCATCCAGAAGGTCCGGTAGCCGTTGGCATCGTAATTCATCGTCCAACGGAAGCCACCCGTCTGCTCACCGGTGCTGTCGTCCCAAACCTCCTCTTGGAATAGTGTGTAGTTGCCACTGGCATCGTATGTAAAGGTAAAGCGCCTGTGTTCGATCCACTGACCACCTATCCAGTAATCAAGAATGTCGAATATCTCGTTACCATTGTCGTCATAAATGTAGGTGGAGCGGAACTCATTTACCCATTGGCCGCTTGACCAGCGCTCGCTCAGAATAACTCGGTGCCCATTGTCAATCAACGTGTAACTTGCACGCGATTGATTGACCCATTGGCTGCCGTCCCAGAGTTCCCTCAAACTAAGGGCTAGTTCGCCACCAGCATGGAATGATTGGGTATCGCGATAGTAATTGACCCACAAGCTGTCTCTCCAGATCTCGTGCAAACTGAGTGTATCGCGGCCACTGTTATCGTAGGCCCAAGTGCTACGGTAGTTCCTTATCCATTGGCTGCCGTCCCAGGTCTCGTACACCCGGAGGATTAAGTTGCCACTGACATCGTATGAATTGGTATAGCGATAGTCATTGACCCACTGGCTGCCGTCCCAAAACTCGTAAAGAATGATGGTCATATTGCCGAAGGCGTCGTAAGTAGTGGTGTGGCGATAACCATCCAGGTGTTCACCTGTACTGGGATTCCATCTTTCGCGTTGGATTAGAGTCCGCTTACCATTGGCATCATATGAACTGGTATCGCGCCTGTTATAAACCCACTGGCTGCCGTCCCAGGACTCCCACAGATTGAGTGTTTCATTGCCATTGGCATCGTATGTTAAGGTTTTGCGATTGTTATTAACCCACTGGTTGCCGTCCCAGGACTCAAACAGACGTATTTCCGACTTAATCTGGCTATCACCTAAGTAGGTGACCTTTGCCAAGCTAAGCCGAAACGATACTGTCTCGCTGGTTAACGGCTTAACTTGATTGGAAAATTCAAGATCGCCCGGGAACATGTTGGTGTGCTCCGAATATTTGCCATACTGGAGTCTGGTAAATGCGATCGAGCCCACATGAACCCCAAGGGCTACAGCAGCTGGCTGCTGACCTTGAAAGTGAGGCGCAAATTCAATTGGGATTTGCGCATACAATAAGGATCGTTGGTGGTCCGGCTCCGCTGTGAGGTGATCCAACCGGTTTTGATGGCTTAAGCCATCTGCCCGGCTCTGACCCCAAAGAGGCATCACGACTAAACCTGCAATACAGAATACGCTTGCATTCATGCGAGGCATTTCGAGTTCACCCATCCCCCTGAGAGCGGCAAGACAGTAATGTGTCGTAACTAACCAGCTGGGGGGGTACTTGATGCACCATACCACATCTTGAAGGTGTCACCATCCTTTATGACCGCAGGACGGACAGCGGTTTCTGTTTCCCGGGACAGTCCTGGCCGATAGGACCGGATTGCCACCATAGCGTTTCCACACAATACCGTCACTTATCTGGCCATGATCTCATAAACCTGAACCCGGTCATCATTCTTGGCGAAAATAATCACCGCTCGTTTATTGCCATTGTTAAAAGCAGCCATATCCCGAACCTGGCCGGTCAGGGATAGTCCGCTGTTCCTAGTCGGCACCCAGGCAAAACCGCCGGCGCCATTTCCTGTTAGCAGAGTGCCGTAACTGGCATCATACCGGCCCAACTGGGGCTTAACTCCATAGAAATTTCCGGCTAAAAGCAGATCCTGCAAACCGTCGGAATCGAAATCTCCGGCCAGCACGGCATAGACTGGAGAGAACTGAGCCTCAGTAGGTAGCGGCTGCGGCACGAATGCGCCGTCCTGGTTGCCGAAAAACACGGTGGTGGCAAACGTATAAACTTTTTTCCCAACCGCCTTGTGCAGCTGTTCCTCAGTGAATATTTCCGCTATCCGCTTACCGGCATAATCGGAATGGGTTGGAAATTTCGCCTTCAAATAGGGCAGCTGATTCATCAAATCCGGTCTTAGCAGCAGGGGATAACTTTCCCCCAGCTTGTAATAGGCCAGTATCGGCTCGATCAATCCGTTCCGATCAAAATCGGATATATAGATAGAGGCCGGCTCCGCCAGGGAGGCCTGGATTTTGGAATTCTCCCCCCAATTACCGGCCACCAAATCCATATAGCCGTCTGCATCCAGATCAGCAGCTATAATACAATTCCACCAGCCGGCGGTGTTCTCCAAGCCAACCTGCTCCGTGACGTTTACCAGGCTATTCCCGCTGTTTTTGAACATGGTTACCGGCATCCATTCACCAACCACCACCAGGTCCAGGTTTCCATCATTATCATAGTCAACCCACTGAGCGTCGGTCACCATCCCCACGTCCGCCAATCCGAGAGCATACTGCTCCGTAACCACCGAAAATTGCCCTTGGCCGTCATTTTCCAGCAGGTAGCTGGCAGGTGTCAGTCCATATTTCCAGGGGATGCTGCGGCTGCCCACAAATAGGTCCAGGTCGCCGTCGCCATCAAAATCCCCGGGCGCGACACAGGACCCGCTGGCGTAGAGCTCGGGCAGAGCGCTGGTGGATTGAGTAAAGACTCCCTGCCCGTCGTTGATATAAAGCCGGTCAAGGAGAGCGGGGGCGCGCCGGGAATACTCGTTGCCGCCACTGACCACGTAAAGGTCCGGATCACCATCGCCGTCAGCATCGAATAGTGCGACTCCCACGTCTTCCGAGATTTTTCTCTCCTGGAACAGTTCCTGATTGGTGCTTTTGAAATCTCCTGATTCCGTCCGGATCAATAGTTCCCCCGCGAACCCTTTTGCGCCTCCGATATATAAATCTTCCAGTCCATCACCGTTCACATCACCCGTGGCTATTTTAGGTCCCTCGGTTGATAATTTTCGGGGGATCAGCGGCTCTCTATTAAAATCGATAAACTCATTTTCCACATGCCGGTACCGAAGAGGAAATGTGGCGGTGATTTCCCGGAAAACAGGCTCCGCGGGCAGGGGTGTTTGGGGCCTATACGGCCGGGCTGCTCGCTGATAAACGGTGACCAGCTGATCTGCCGGGACATTTACCATTGTTCCCCGGGTTCCATCCGGCCAATCAACCACCAATGTGTCCACCTGCGTATTCCGGCCCAAGCCGAAAGTTAGGTCATAATCAACGGAGGACTGAAACCCTCGCATTGGCATCTGCTCAAGGATAAAAATCCGCTGGTTCGCACACTGGAGTGTAACCCGCGATCCTACTGCAAACTGATTCAGCCCCTCGCCCACCAATTTCACTTTTAAATAATGATTAGCGGTCAGGGAATCGGTCTCGTTGCGATATACAAAAGCCGGTTGGTTGACATTGTTGATGACCAGATCATTATCACCATCCCCGTCGAGATCGCCATAAGCAACCCCGCTCGAGAAGCTGGGAATATCCAAGCCCCATTCCGCAGCCTGGTTGGAGAAGGTTAAATCTCCATTATTGCGAAAAGCATAATTGGCGAGCTTGGTTGAGGGAGTTTTTTGGATCAACTCGCTGAAATCGATGCGGTCGCCGCTTAAAATCTCCCGGATATTTTCTTTCTGCATCAGGTAGGCAATGTAGTCCTGATCGGTGACATCCCGAAATATTCCATTTGAAACGAAGATATCCTTCCAGCCATCGTTATTCAAGTCAACAATGTTGGCTCCCCAGCTCCAATCGGTCTCCGCCACCCCGGCCAGCAACCCAATTTCACTGAATGACAAGGCATGTCCCGGGCCAAAGCCATTATTCAACTGGAGCGTATTCCGTGACAACTGATGGTAATAGCCCCATTCGATTTTCTCCTCATAAAAATCAACTGATTCGAAGGTGAACGTTGTTTTCAAGCGGTAGTCATCTTCCGGAAGCATGTCGGTGGCGTAAATATCCATCAGCCCATCATTATTGAGATCGGCAATATCTCCGCCCATGGAAGCGAGACTGGTGTGCCGAATCATCTCTTCCAGTTTTTCCGTGAAAGTGCCATCATGATTGTTGATATACAGATAGTCCCGTTCAAAAAAATCATTGGCCACATAAATATCCAGCCAATGGTCATTGTTGAGATCGGAAACCGCTACTCCCAATCCAAATGCAATCACGCTGCCGTATATCCCGGCCTCAGCGCTGAC
>CBDVAP010000158.1:0-5612 GCA_965372015.1 uncultured bacterium
CCACCGCTTGTGCGGGCCCCCGTCAATTCCTTTGAGTTTCAGCCTTGCGGCCGTAGTCCCCAGGTGGAGTACTTAACGCGTTAGCTCCGACAGTGAAGGGGTCGAATCCCCCACCATCAAGTACTCATCGTTTACGGCGTGGACTACCAGGGTATCTAATCCTGTTCGCTACCCACGCTTTCGCTCCTCAGCGTCAGTGTCGGCCCAGAAAGCTGCCTTCGCCATCGGTGTTCTTCCTGATATCTACGCATTTCACCGCTACACCAGGAATTCCGCTTTCCTCTACCGAACTCAAGACCGACAGTATCGAAACCAGGTCCACGGTTAAGCCGTGGGATTTAAGTTCCGACTGATCGGCCCGCCTACGAGCCCTTTACACCCAATAAATCCGGACAACGCTCGCCCCCCTCGTATTACCGCGGCTGCTGGCACGAAGTTAGCCGGGGCTTTCTTCCGGGGTACCGTCAGACCCCGATGGTATGAACATCGGGGTTGTTCTTCCCCCGGGACAGATCTTTACACTCCTCAGAGCTTCGTCGATCACGCGGCGTTGCTGCGTCAGGCTTTCGCCCATTGCGCAAAATTCCCCACTGCTGCCTCCCGTAGGAGTCTGGGCCGTATCTCAGTCCCAGTGTGGCTGATCATCCTCTCGAACCAGCTACTGATCGATGCCTTGGTGAGCCGTTACCTCACCAACAAGCTAATCAGACGCAGGCCCATCTCTTAGCGCGAGCCGAAGCCCGCTTTCATCCCGCCCCTTGCAGGGCGGGAAAATATTCGGTATTAATCCCGGTTTCCCGGGGCTGTCCCCAACTAAGAGGTAGGTTGCCTACGCGTTACTCACCCGTTCGCCAGTGTCCGCCCCGCCGAAGCGGGGGTTATCCTTGACTTGCATGTGTTAAGCACGCCGCCAGCGTTCGTCCTGAGCCAGGATCAAACTCTCCGTTGTATTGCGTTCATGTCTCTTGGTCGCTTATTGCGACAGTGACCCGCGCACCTTATCCTCACAAATTTCAAATAGCGCTTGCGCCGAAATATATCATCTCCGGCAGCCTGCAAACTTAATACCGCTATCTTTTAGGGTGCAAAACTTATTGCAGGGCTATGATTCTTTTTTTTGGGCTACACCTGGTCCGGGAGCAACACTGGTATATTGCCGGGTGCGCGAAGGACCAGAACATATCTAGCGGGAAGGTCTGGCGAATGCGGGCCAGGGCGCCCATTCCCACGGCATACCCCAGGACGTCCGATGGGCAACCTGGATACACCAGCTCCACCTGCATCGCAATAACGACTGAGTTCACCTGCATTTTGGAGCGAAGCGGAAACATGTCAGGTGGAACGATTTGTTATGTGCTTTTTAATTTTTATTTTTTCTTCAACGGTCGAGTGTGGAAGTAGTAAGGGATTGCGGACCACATGTACAAAAAGTTTTGCGGTGCCAGCAAGATTGCTGGTAACTGCTATTTACAGAGTGCATCCCGCAGCTATCCATTATAATCAATGACGGTGCAGATCTCCGGTTCGGATTGAAATTAATGGGTAATTCGCTAAAAGCGCAGACTCTTGAAAATCATCGAATCAAGAGCATTTTACGCACTTTCACAAAATCTGTGGTTTCCAACTTGTAGAAATACAAGCTATTAGCCACATCTCTACCTTTTTGATCTTTTCCGTTCCATTGAATTGAATGACGTCCTTTAAATTGTTTTTCATCCACCAGCGTTCTTACCCACTGCCCCAAGATGTTGTAAATCTTAAGCGACACTTGTGCATTTTTTTTCAGTTCGTACGTTATAGTCGTTTGAGGATTGAAAGGATTTGGATAATTCTGAAATAAAGCAAAATTGAATGGACTTATTCCAGTTTCCACGTTTTGTACGGATGCGGTCGAAAGGATGATCGGGTAGTCTTTCACCATCAGGTTGCGGATGACCAAGTCGCCGTTTTCAACCTCTGTGATCATTTCTTGCTGGAAGCCGTTGAGTACGTCAATGCTTGTAACATGAGAAGCCGACACGTCGGGAAAGGTAAGTGTGGCTGTCACGCCTGGGTCGTAGTCAACTGCCGCACCATTGATCCATAGAGCCAACAACTTGTCCCCGTTGGGATGGGTGAACCCGTAGCTTACGATATTCGTGGCTTCACTCTCGATTCCCAAACCAAGATTGGCAGGTTCAGTACCGGCCAGGATCGTATATAGAT
This sequence comes from uncultured bacterium, assembly GCA_965372015.1. Lineage (GTDB taxonomy): Bacteria > Fidelibacterota > Marinisomatia > SCGC-AAA003-L08 > TS1B11 > JACZSB01. The sequence goes on from CBDVAP010000158.1 coordinate 2,206, forward strand.
TGGCTGCAACGGAGTATTCACGTGTGCCCCTTTGGTAACCCGACCCCATCCCGGCATCCAGACCAAGGTGCATCGCGATCCCTCGCGCGTAGTACTTGCTTGACTGTATCTCGGTGTGCCCCGGCCAGGGTTGATCAACAGGTTTATCCGGACTTCCCGTGACGAACCATGTCAACTCTGTACCCCAATATTGCCCCTGGAATCCGTGAGCAGAAGCCGTTTGGCGGATACTATCAATGATGGCGGGGTATTGGTAGTAATATTCCGCATAGGACTCCAGCGGGTCATCCCCAACGTACCCAATGAACTCTTGGTCGGGAGCCGCATCATACATCGGGTGCGTGGAGATCACGTCGAAGAGCTGGATGACATCGGAACGCAGGAGTGTGAAAAGGTGGTCACGCCCGAAATAGAGAACGACCGGCCCAGTGACTACTTTGGCCTGCGGGTCTTCCTCCCGAATCACAGGGATCGTCTGCCTGGCGAGTTCAATGTAGTCGAGTGGCTCAATACACTTCAGGCTGCCCAAACCGCAGTTTTCCGGTTCGCTCCATATCGTGTAGTACTGTATTCGACCCCTGAAATGACCTACGATAAAGCGTACATAATCCAGAAATTTCTGGACTTCTTCGTCAGTCGTGAAGCGCGGGTCCGGAAGTTCCTCTCCTGCAGCGTGGCCAATCTTGTCCCAGTAGTGGATCAGGTAGTTGACAGCCACCCCATTTTCATTCATCGCATCGATAAATCGGTCGTATTCCACCGGGATTTCGTATTCCGGAAAGCTCCAGTCTATCGGAGGCTCACCTTCGTTAACTGATGTGTCGAGCCGCTTTGCTCCGAGATCAAAAACATCGTGTACGAGGGTGCCCAGACCTGGGATATCACCAGGTGAAGCAGACAAACCCATTCCCAGCCTGACATCATCGACAAGCTGGCTTGAGGTCTTGGACTGAAGCGCGGTCATCGCCATAGAGTTGCCTTCCTGGTTGCTGAAACTTCCGCTGCTCCCAGTGGTGGGTAACGAGAACTCAGATGTGTTGCCATTTGGATCCGTGGCGGTCGTTGTCATGTGAGGGCCGGTGAAGCCGGCTTCTTTACTGAATATAAAGAACCCACTGCTATCAGCGACCACCCGTGCTTCGTAGAGCCCCCCCTCATCACTGTTATCAGAGAAGATCTCCACTATGCTGTTCGGGTAAGCCCAACCTGTCAGACTGCCAACATGAATATCAAAGTCGAGGATGAAGGGAGCGGGTAACTCAGTGTTGCCACCACTCGACAGATCTATGCCTCGATGCCCGTTATCGCGGATGATATTCTCGGTAATGTGGTTGCCCTCTGATTCATTTCCTGAAACAGCGATGCCGGCCCCACCGTTGTTTGCAATCACGTTGGCAGGGCCAACAACGTTGAAGCTGGAGCGGTCAATAGAAACTCCATTGGACCAGCTGATGCCTCTGGTTATATCGATCACTCCGCTGGTGTCGGTACCAATATAATTGCCGCGAACCGTGTTGTGACCGTCGCTCACGCCACCTAAGCTCAGACCGTTATCCACGTATCCGCCAATCAGATTGTCCACGAACAGATTATAGTCGGCCCCGTCACTAAAAATACCACCACTGAAACTTCCCTGCGCAATCGTACCGCTCACATCGGTGCCGATGAAATTACCCTGGATGGTATTGAAGGAAGTACCATTGCTCCACAAACCTATACCAAAGGTACCGTCACCACTGATCAGGTTGCCCTGGCCTAATGGACCTTCGCCGATATCCCGGTCACCACCTATTGTGTTGTTTTGGGCCCCACCGTGCAGCCCGATGCCGGCTTGGGAGAAACCCATGATCTGCAATCCGCGGATGACGTTGTTGTTCGAGGAAATAAAAAGGCCATACGCTTCCGGTGTGGTGATACTGCTCCCGCCAATGACAATCCCCGCGTCGCTCGCGTCGACCACTAGATTGCCCTGGATAATATGCGGCAGCTCACTGGTAAGATAGATAGTGTCAGGGGCAGCGGGCGGGAAGACGGAAGGGTCGAAGGTTACGGTGTCTCCAGGCGATGCATTCTCAATTGCTTCGCGCAGGCTGCCGGCACCGCTGCCGGATGTACTATTAACCACGATCGTAGTCCCCAGCTGTAAAGCCATCGACGTGGGGGGCCGGGCGGTTGTCGTGGGAGTCGCCTGAGCCACGGGTGTCTGCGCCGAACTGCTAACGACCGAGGCAAGGAAAACCACAAGAATAAACTGAAAACCGGCCCTCTTCATGTCCAAGTCTCCTTATCTTTTTAGACTCGCAGACGCCACCGGAAAGTTATCTCAAGCGGCCTAACTACTGTTTATATGGTTTCCGCATAACACGCATCGAATTCTTCCTCACAAGTTGTCCACCGGGCTCTTAACTCCCCGACCACCGCTGTTCGGAACATGGGTGTAGACTTGTCCTGAGCCCTTCCCTTCGCTCAGGATAAACTCCGTCGAAGGATCATCGTGGTTCACACATCGTTGTGCCAAAGCAGTTGCTGAGCCGTTCGGATATTATAGATGTTTTCCAATAGACGGTACCATCGAGAACATACATCCCTTAAAATAGGAAAGTTAAAGGATATCCTTTAATTTCCAAAAAATATTTGCTCGCCCCCTGCTGACGGGCTGACCAGTCTAGGCTGACCGCTGACAGCTCAGTAGATCGCTCGGTGGGAGGAGGGCCGGAACAGGTCCAAGGTTGCCCGGAGGTCGACAGGGCGTCATTTCCTGGCGTCAATCTGTCAAGCCGCCCCACAGGGCAGTGCAAAGCCCAATACTGTTCACAGTGCCCGTGGGCTGGCCATTGTGAACCACACGAAGCCCACCGCCAGGATTGCGGATCAACATAATAGAAGTGCCTTTCTCTGCGGCGCGCAAGAGGTCCCAGAAACTGTTGATATCCGCATCGGTAACCTTATGACCCTTTCGCTCGAAAGCAGAATCAAAGACTCCTTCAAACAGTTGCTGCATCTGCTTCAGCTTCAACTTCTTCAGGAATCGCATCTCGAGGATTTTCGGTATTTCGTCAGATGTCAGAAGTTCCACCTCAGGAACTCCACGGGCCAAGTAATCTGCCGGGGCATAGTGCCCTAATCCGCTGATAGTTATCGTCATGAACAGCAATTTCGTGCTCATCGAACTCGCCAAAACAAGCCGGAATTCCACGCCATCAACTATTAGTTCCTCAGCGAACTGAAACTCCTCTTTGCCGGCGGCGAGGGCGGGAGAAGCCGCAACAAAGATCCACAGGGCTGCAACTATCAGCAGAACAACACGCCGCCAATGAACCGGTGTCATAGGAAACCTCCTATAATACTCACGCGAAATATTTTCCTCCGAACATTGTTTATATAGGCCCATATAACGCGGCGCTGCA
>CBDVAP010000159.1:0-5483 GCA_965372015.1 uncultured bacterium
CAGCCTGGGAGGGTGTCGCTTCTATAACTACAGCTCCGACGATGATGCCCTGTACGACGTCCTCCGTCTATCCCGGGGGATGACCTACAAGGCTTCCATAGCCGGCCTGAACCTGGGCGGCGGTAAATCGGTGATCATCGGCGACCCGGAAAAAGAGCGCAACGAGTACCTATTCCGGGCCTTCGGACGCTTTGTTAATGGGCTGGGCGGACGCTATATCACCGCCGAGGATATGAACACCACCGTCCTGGACATGGAGTGGGTGCGCCACGAAACCCAGTATGTCACCGGGATCTCCAAGGCGCTGGGGGGTAGCGGTGATCCCTCGCCGGTAACAGCCCTGGGAGTTTTTGTGGGGCTCAAAGCGGCTTGGCAAACCAAAATGGGCCGGGAGGAGATGAGTGGTATCAAAGTGGCCGTACAAGGCGTAGGTCACGTGGGGTACCACCTCTGCCGATACCTGCACGAGGCCGGTGCCCAGTTATTCATCGCCGACGTTAACCAGCAGGCGCTGGATCGCGCGATTCGAGATTTTGACGCCACCCGGATTGTAGGCGATGAGATCTATGGGTTGGATGTTGATATCTTTTCGCCCTGTGCCATGGGCGCCATCTTGAACGACGACACAATTCCCCGTATCAAGGCCCAGGTAGTGGGCGGGGCAGCCAATAACCAGTTGGCCGTGTCCAAGACCCATGGGGAGGCCCTGCGGAAACGGGGGATTCTGTACGCCCCCGATTACGCCATAAATGCCGGCGGCCTGATCAATGTGGCCAACGAGTTGGAAGGTTATAATCAGGAGCGGGCCTTCAAGCAGGCGGAAGGTATCTATGACACGCTGTTGGAAATATTTCGTGTATCGGAAGAGCAAGGCATCTCAACCAATGCCGCGTCCGACCATCTGGCGGAGGAACGCATCCGGCAGGTGGCTCGGATCAAACGCTTTTATACCAACAGTCCCAGCCGGGTGTTCAAGAGGAGCTAAGTCATCGCCAGGAAAGTGCGCCGGCGAGCCCGGGTGATGGCCTTACAGTCCCTGTACGCCATGCGCCAGGGTCAATGCAGCCTGGAAGGGGCGTTGGAGTTTGTCGCTGCCGAGACCGATACGCCACCGCTGCCGGGGGCTCTGGAATATTGCCGCCGGTTGTCCCTGAAGACTATCGAAAAACAAGAGTGGGCCGATGAGGCTATCTCACAAAAGCTGGAAAACTGGGAACTGGGACGGGTCGCCTTTATTGACCGTCTGATCCTGGAACTGGCCCTGGTGGAAATGGTTAACTTTAAGGATATCCCTTCCAAGGTGAGCATAAGTGAAGCTATCGAGATCGCCAAGATTTACAGCACCGACGAAAGCCCCGGCTTTATCAACGGGATCCTGGATGCGGTCTATCATGAGTTGTTGGATAAGAAAGTGATCAGTGAGTAGGCAGGATGGAATGATGAAATGCTGAAGTTCCTGACTAAGCTATTTGGTGGTACGAAGTCAGAACGTGATATCCGGTCGTTCCAGGTCACCGTCGACGAGATCAACGCCGTTTACGATACCTTGACGGACCAACCCCGGGAATACCTCACCGGCCGTCTCCAGGAAATTCACCGGGAGGTGGCCGATACTCGCGGAGCGGTGAAAGCGGCAGCCCCGCCGGGCTCGCAGGTGGATGACGAAATGTACCTGGCCGAGCAGACGGTGCTCGATGACCGCATGGTGGAAGTGTTCGCCATTGTCAAGGCCGGTTGCCGTCAATTGATGGGGCAGGAGTTCAAGGTTCTGGGGTATCCCATGACCTGGGACATGGTACCCTTCGATGTGCAGTTGATGGGGGCGATTGTCCTGCACAACGGCCGGATCGCCGAGATGAAAACCGGCGAAGGCAAGACCCTGGTAGCCACCATGCCCCTGATACTTAACACCCTGGCGGGCCGCGGGGCGCACCTGATCACCGTTAACGATTACCTGGCCCAGCGGGACAGCCAGTGGATGGGGCAGCTCTACAACTACCTGGGGATATCCGTGGGGTGCATTCTCAACCAGATGAATCCCCAGGAACGGCGGGAGGTCTATGCCTGTGACATCACTTACGGTACCAATAATGAATTCGGCTTCGATTACCTGCGGGACAACATGTCCGTCTCCCCCGAAGACCAGGTGCAGCGAGCCCACGCCTATGCTATCGTGGATGAGGTTGATTCGGTGCTCATCGACGAGGCCCGCACACCGCTGATCATCTCCGGCCAGGTGGATAATCCCGTTGACAGCCTTTATGCCGAGCTGCGGCCAACGGTTGAGAGCCTGGTGCGCAGCCAGACCAACCTGGTCAATTCGCTGGTGGCCGAGGCGGAGAAGACCTGGGACAGCGAGGAATACGCCGCCGCCACCAAGCTGCTCATCGCCAGCCGGGGGATGCCCAAGAACGCCCGGCTGCGCAAGGTCTTCCAGCGGACCGGGGTGCAGTCGGCGGTGCGCACGGTGGAAAACGATTATATGCGGGACAAGAAACTCACCGAACTGGATGAGGAGCTATTTTTCTTCGTCGATGAGAAAAGCCACATTATCGACCTCACCGACATGGGCCGCAATGAGATTGCTCCCGATAATCCTGACGCGTTCATTATCCCCGACCTGGGGGAAGCCTTCCACACTATTGATACGACCGACGGTCTGAGCGCTGAGGAGGTCCTACGCCGCAAGGAGGAGGTTCAAAGCCTGCACGGCGACCGCAGCAACAAAATCCACCATATCAGCCAGCTGCTGCGGGCCTACGCCCTGCACGAAAAGGACGTGGGCTACGTGGTCCAGGACGGCAAGGTCCTGATTGTGGACGAGTTCACCGGCCGGGTCCTGGCGGGGCGGCGCTACAGTGATGGTCTGCACCAGGCGTTGGAAGCCAAGGAAAAGGTGGGGATCGAGAAAGAGACCCAGACGGTAGCCACCATTACCATCCAGAACTACTTCCGGATGTACGAGAAGCTGTCCGGAATGACCGGTACTGCCGAAACCGAGGCCCAGGAGTTTTCCCAGATTTACAAGCTGGAGGTGACGGTTATCCCCACTCATGAAGTGGTCATCCGGGATGATAACCAAGACCTGGTCTACAAGTCCAAGCGGGAAAAGTACAACGCCATCCTGGACGCCATTGAGGACCGCTTCCGGGAAGGGCAGCCCACCCTGGTGGGGACCACCACCGTGGAGGTCTCCGAGACCCTCTCACGCATGCTTAAGCGCCGGGGCATCCCCCACAATGTATTGAACGCCAAGCAGCACCAGCGCGAGGCGGAGATCATCCTGCGGGCGGGCCAGCCAGGGGCGGTGACCATCGCCACCAACATGGCCGGCCGTGGTACCGACATTAAACTGGGCGAAGGGGTCAAGGAGCTGGGCGGCCTGCACATCCTGGGCACCGAGCGCCATGAGAGCCGCCGCATCGACCTGCAATTGCGGGGGCGCTCCGGCCGGCAAGGCGATGAGGGCAGCTCCGTGTTCTTCCTCAGCCTGGAAGACGATCTGATGCGCCTGTTCAGCAGTGAGCGGATTATCAAACTTATGGACCGCATGGGGGTTGAGGAAGGGGAGGTCCTGACCCATAAGCTGATCACCAAGTCCATCGAACGGGCCCAGAAACGGGTGGAGGCCCGCAACTTCGGTATCCGCAAGCACCTGCTGGAATATGACGATGTCATGAACAACCAGCGGGAGATCATCTATGACCGGCGCAACTATGCCCTCCTCGGCGATGATCTGCTGCCGGAAGTCGAAAAGATGGTGGAAGATGTAGTCGGCAATATATTGCAGGATGGGGCCATTGTTGAGGATGGGATGATCAACCACGACGCCCTGCGCCACGAGCTGGGCAGCATTTTCCTGATCGATTTCCCGGCGGATACCCTGGTCGGCCGGGAACCGGAGGAAATACAGGAACTGATTAAGGAACAAGCCCTGGAGCATTACCGGCTCAAGCGTACCCTGGCCGAGCCGGAGGCCTTCGCCCATTTCGAGCGTTATGTTTCCGTGCGGATCGTCGATGAGAAGTGGCAGCAGCATCTATACTCGATGGACCAGTTGCGGGAGGGCATCAACCTGCGGGCCTACGGGCAGAAGAATCCCTTGCTGGAGTACAAATCAGAAGCCTTCGGCATGTTCGTGGAAATGCTGGACGACATCAACCGCACCACTTTAAACCGGCTGTTCAGGGTGCGCATCGCCGGCCTGGAGGAGCAGCGGCCGCGGTTGCAGCGGGTGGGCCGCCAGTTGCAGACTACCCATGCCGAGGCCAGCAACATGGGTTTTGCCGCCCAGGCCGCGCCCCCACAGCAGGCTGATGCAGCAGCCGGTTCCAACGTGCCTGCTGGTGTACGGGTGCCCCCGGGCCTCCCCGTGGCCGGAACGGCCAGGGCCCAACGCCGCCCGGTGCAGGTGGCCGAAAAAGTGGGCCGCAACGACCCCTGCCCCTGCGGCAGCGGCAAGAAATTCAAGAAATGCCACGGCCGGTAAAACCGGGCTTTTCCACTCGGGCTATTCATGTGGGCCAGGAGCCGGACCCCGCTACCGGCGCCGTGGTGCCCCCTATTTACCAGACCACCACCTACGCCCAGGAAGATCTGGGGGTCCATCGGGGCTACGACTACAGCCGGGCCGCCAATCCCACCCGTAAGATGCTGGAAACCAACCTGGCTTCCCTGGAAGGGGGGACGGACGCCATCGCCTTCGCTTCTGGTATGGCGGCGTTTACCGCCCTGATGACACATTTTCGCTCCGGCGACCACTTCATCATCTCCCAAAACGTCTACGGCGGCACCTACCGGGCCGTTACCCAGGTGTTTAGCCGCTTCGGCCTCACCGCCAGCTGGGTGGACATGACTACCCCCGAACCGTTCCTGGCTGCGGTGGGACCGGGCACCAAGGCTATTATCATCGAGTCGCCCACCAATCCCATGATGTCACTCACCGACATCGCCCAGTTCTCCCAGCTGGCCCGGGAGCGGGGGCTGCTCACCATCGTGGACAACACCTTCATGACCCCCTACTGCCAGCGCCCGCTGGAGTTGGGGGCCGACGTTGTATACCACAGCACTACCAAGTACCTGTGCGGCCATAGCGACATCATCGGTGGGGTGGTGATCACCAGCGATAGCGACCTGGCGGCCGACCTGGCGTTCATCCAGAAATCGCTGGGGGCGGTGCCGGCGCCCTTCGACTGCTGGCTGACCCTGCGCTCGCTCAAAACCTTGGCGGTCAGGATGGACCGGCACAACCACAACGCCCTGCAACTGGCCCATTTCCTGGACGGCCACCCCAAGGTAAGCCGGGTCTACTTCCCCGGCCTGAAGGACCATCCCCAATATGATCTGGCCCAACAACAACAGCGCACCCCCGATGGCCGGCCCGCCTTTGGAGGGATGATCACCTTCGAGACCGGCTCCCGGGAAAACGCCCGCCAGATAGCCCGGGCCTTGAAGGTGTTCACCCTGGCCGAAAGCCTGGGGGG
>CBDVAP010000160.1:0-5454 GCA_965372015.1 uncultured bacterium
GCATTCATAGAGATTGAGGAGGACGACGGCGGTCTGGGGGTGGACCTGAATTGGGGCAACACCACCCGTAGCGCCCAGTGGCGCCACGTACCCAATTCCCGCTTCGTCTCGGTTTTATCGCTAGCCAATACCCGCTATGACTGGGACCTGAATGTGGGTATCACCCAGACGGACACGCTGGCCGGTGAGATCAATACCGACATCAATCAGACCGTGGACCTGCGCGACTGGACTCTCAAGGAACGGCTGGATTGGTTCGTGAGTGCCAATCATACCGTCACTACCGGTTTTGAATTGAAAACACTGGGGATGGGTGCCACCCTGAGCGTGGGCAGAATTAAGTATCTCGACCAGGAGCAGAAACCTTACATCCTCAGCGCCTATCTGCAAGATAGATGGGAGTTCAGTCCCCTCCTGAGCGTGCAGCCCGGGCTGCGATTATCAAAATACGAGTTGCACGACCAACTCTACCTGGAACCGCGCCTGGGCTTCAAGTACATGCTCACCGCGGACCTGGCCCTGAAGGGTAGTTGGGGTATCTACAAGCAGTTCCTGTTCACCAACAGTAGCGAGGACGCCATCCTGAACTTCGTCGACTTCTGGCTGCCGGTGCCGGAGTATAACCGAGCCCAGTCAGCCCAACATTTCATCGTCGGCTTGGAGCAATGGATCGGGGCCGGTTTCTACACCTCGCTCGAAGCCTATTACAAACCTTACGACAATATCTTAGACACCAATCCCAGGAACGATCCCGCTAAAGAGGATGACGATTTCGTCGAAGGCACCGCTACCGCTTACGGCATCGAACTGCTGATTAAGAAGTCGACCGGCAGGCTATCCGGTTGGCTGGGATACACCTATGCCCGCTTGGAAAAGGAGATAGACTTCAACAACGACGGCGAGATTGTGTGGGCGGACGGAGAAATATACAACCCCAAGTACGACCAGCCGCACACTCTGAATGTGGTGGCCGCCTACCGGCTCACCCAGAAGAATTCCTTCGGCCTGACCATTTCGCTTAGCAGCGGCCAGCCCTATACCCCAGTCTGGGGCAAAACCTACACCCAGAGTGGCGGCTTTGGTGATATGATGAACCCCTATTCCAACCTGCAGACCATTCCCGGCAGGAAGAACTCCGCCCGCATTCCCACCTACTTCCGGGTTGACGTCAGCTGGACCCGGGATGTCCGCTGGTTCTGGGTCGACGGCAAATTCAAATTACAGGTGATCAACGCCACCAACCATTTCAACACACTGATCTACTTCTGGGACCATTCCCAATCCCCCTCGAACGTGACGGCGGTGGGCATGTTCCCCTTCCTGCCAAGTATGTCATGGGAGTTTCAGCTATGAACCGAGCCCTACCACTTTTGGGATTGATAATTCTCCTTGGCTGCCAGGAGGAACTATCCATCAACGAGTTCGAGGATGAATTCCGCGACTACCGCAGCGAACTGCGCATCGAGGCCATCCTGGACCCGGTGAATCCGTGGAATTCCATCGTTCGGGTTGATCGTACCATTTTGATCACCGATATCACCATCTTCGACGGTGTCGACAACGACAGCGATTGGGTCGCTTTTACCGATGAGAACCAAAACGGTAAATGGGATCAGGGCGAACCGCTCAATGATGACGTGGGTGAAGACGGCTTCGTAGGGATGACAGACGGCTTCGGTCCCCCACCCGACGAGGGAGAAGGTGACGGCAAGCAAACCCCGGGCGAGCCCCACATAGACGAATACGACGAGATCCTGCCCCATCTACATCATTCCACCGCCACTGTCACCTTGGTGGACCTGGATGGCAACACGGTCATTGATTTCATCTGGGACCCACAGGCCGACAGTTTTCGGGTTGCGACTGGCCCCCAGGAGGGTGGATTCTCTATGGAATTTCCTGAAATGGTCACAGTAACCTACGGCGGCTATCGCCCGCTGGTGGTCTATGATACAATCAGCTACGATAATCAATATGAGTTCCTGATCGTCACCGACGAACAACGAATCACCGGCCTGGTGGAGCCATTACTGCCGCCCAACTTCATAGACAGCCTCGAGAATCCTATGAATGTGGATACTATCGAGGTCCGGGCCGGGAGCAACGACCACCTGCGATGGCTCACCGAGCCGGACGCCACCGTCGTCTGGATATTGGCGGAAGAGGTGGTAGGGCCGGATTCGCTGGAATTGGTCATGAGCCACGGGGCGGAACAAACCTATCCGTTGGATGATGGCAGATGGATAGGGGAGCACATGCTGGACTTCTTTTTTCCCGGCCTCTACCGCTGGACAATAACGGTGCCCGACCGAGCCTACGGGGCCTACTTTTACTCCAGCCTGCCCATGCGTGACGAGCAGCTGTCCAATCTCCGTGATGATGACGGCGAAGTAGTACTGGGGATCGCCGGTTCCTCCGCTGCCAGCGTGCAGTACGTCCGGATTTTAGAGTAATTCCGGTTCCCCATAGCCCACTCCCGGTATCCCACAACCCCACTATCGCCGTTCCGTGATCTAGCCGCCCGGGCTTAACTTCACGCCCATGGAAACCATCCTGGCCGCCGCCATAGAAGCCGCCCACGCGGCGGGAGACATCCTTAAATCATATTTCAAAGCCGATTACCAGATCCGCGACAAGGGCTTTCATAACCCGGTAACCACGGCTGATTACGCCAGCAACGAATATTTGGAGCAGCGCCTGCGTGAAGCCTATCCCGATTACGGCTGGCTTTCCGAAGAGACCGTCGACACACCTGAGCGGCTGACCAAGGACCGGGTTTGGGTGGTGGACCCTTTGGATGGCACCAAGGAGTTCATCGAGGGCGTGCCTCATTTCGTGGTCAGCGTGGCCCTGGTGGAAGAGGGCCGGCCGGTGTTGGGGGTGCTGCACAACCCTTGCAGCGGTGAAACCTTTTCAGCCTACGCCGGTGGGGGCGCTCACTTGAACGGTGAGCCGATCCGGGTCTCGCCGCAGGAACAGTTGGACCAGGCGGAGATCCTCAACAGCCGCACGGAAACCCGGCGGGGGCTTTGGAAACCCTATCAGGACCGCTTTCGCCGCCTGATCCCCATCGGCAGTGTGGCCTACAAGCTGGGCCTTGCAGCTGCCGGCCGGGGCGACCTGTTCGTCACCCTGCGCCCCAAAAACGAGTGGGATGTTTGTGCTGGGGACAGCATCTTGAGTGAGGCCGGCGCCCAACTGCTGTGTCTCACCGGTGACCCGCTACGTTATAATCAGAAAAAGGTATTGATCAAGCCGGGGCTGGTGGCCGGCAACCCGACTCTGTGCCGGGCCTTCCTTGAACTTTACAACAGCGATCACCGCTGAGTGGGTGAATGACGAACAGGTCCCTCTGGCACGGTAGCTCGATCCTGGCGCAGTGATCGCCCCGTCAGCGACCGAGCCTCAGGTAACGCTCACCAAGGCCTTTGCGTCCCCATTCAAGGGGGCAGTGGCCGCCGCCCGCACCTGCTACAGCGCTAAGGGCATCGTCAGCGACGACCAGATCGACATGGCGACCGATGGCCGCGACCGGGCGATCGCCCAGTCCATTTACGCCGCCGGCCATCACACTACCCTCCAACACGCCCAGTTCCAGTTCGCCATCGGCAACGTCTCCCGGCACTTCATCTGGTCGTTCCTCCATAGCCATCCCTTTTACAACTCCGAACAGGTCAGCCAGCGCTACGTGCGCCTCAAGCGGGAGGCGATTTTCGTGCCACCGCTGAAGGGCGCCGCCCGGGAGTACTACCTGTCCACCGTCGACTTCCAGATGGAGGCCTACCGCAGTCTGCGTGAGACCCTGTTCCCGGTGGCCCGGGCCGAGTATTTCCGCCTGTTCCCCGTCCGTGCCAAACAGAGCGATAAATACCGCCGGGTGATCGAGAAAAAGGCCCAGGAAATTGCCCGCTACGTGGCGCCGGTGGGCACGTTGGCCTACCTGTACCACACGGTCAGCGGCATCACCCTGCTGCGCTACTGGCGGGTGTGCCGGGCGGCGGGCGCCCCTTGGGAACAGCAACGGGTAGTGGAGCGGATGGTACAGGCAGTACTGGAGCACGATCCGGGGTACGAGATTATCCTGCAGAAGCCCTTACGGGCGGAGGACTTCGCCGAGTTTCCCTGGGTAAACGACCCGGTTCCCGCGCCGGCTTTCGCAACCGAGTTCGACGCCTCCCTGGAGGGCCGGATCTCTCGATTGGTGGATTATAAGGCCCACGGCGAGCAGGTGCTGGCCGCAACGGTGCGGGAAGTGCTGGGCCGTCCAACAGCCGAGTTGGCCGACGACAATGCCATCGCCCTGGCCCTGGACCCGGCCCGCAACCCTGTCTTCGGCGAGACCCTCAACCTGACCACCCACGCCCACCTTACCCGGACGCTACACCACCCGGCCTATACCTTCCGCAAAAAGCTCTCCCACACCGCCGACAGTCAGGACCAACGCCATCGCATGACCCCTGCCAGCCGGCCGGTGTTGGCGGCCCAGGTGGGCGACCAGCCGGACTATGTCACTCCGGCGCTGATCGAGCAGGATCAGGCCGCCCAACAGGTGTACAGCGAAACCATGGATCGCATTTGGGAGGCCCGGGCGAAGCTATTGAAGCTGGGCACGCCCCGCGAGTTCACCGACTATCTGTTGCCCAACGCCGTGGCGGTGCGTTTCACTGAGTCGGCCGACCTGCTGAACCTGCACCATAAAATGCGGATGCGCCTGTGCTATAACGCCCAGGAGGAGATCTGGCGGGCGGCAGTGGACGAGGCCCTCCAGGTCAGCGAGGTGCACCCCCGCATCGGGAAGTTCCTGCTGCCCCCCTGCACAGAGCGCGCCCTGGCCGGGCGAAGGCCCTACTGCCCCGAGGGGGACCGCTATTGCGGCGTACCGGTGTGGCGGCTGGAGATTGAGGCCTACGAGCGGCTGCTATAGAGCATCATTTGCGCTAAAAGTAAGAGATCACTTATGATTCATACTAAGATTGCGAAGTTCATATTCCCAAAAACATTTCATTCCGGACTAAGGGATATCTATCTCCAAATCCGGGCCGTATTGTATAAGGGTGATCGGCTGTTTTGCCCCTGCTGTGCGCGCCGTTTCAGGAAGTTTTTTTCCGGCGGTACGATCCCGCGGCCCAATGCCATCTGTCCGGGATGTAATTCCGCCGAAAGACACCGCTTGCTTGCTTTATACTTAGAAAACCAAACCAATTTCTTTAAGCAACAGTTAAAAGTCCTGCACTTTGCACCGGAATATACGTTCCAGAAACGATTCAGCAGGTTACCTAATCTAAACTATATATCCGCCGATATTCAGTCACAATATGCCCAATTTAAAATTGACATTACAAACATCCCGTATGAAGATTCTTCCTTCGATGTAGTTCTTTGCAATCATGTCCTGGAGCACGTGCTCGATGATAAACAAGCGATGCGGGAACTTTTCAGGGTATTGAAACCGGG
>CBDVAP010000161.1:0-5397 GCA_965372015.1 uncultured bacterium
AGCATTCCCTGGTATGCCAGGGTGCCCGGGATCTGGGCCGGTAGCGCTGATAACAGCAGGCTGGTTATGAAGAGAAAAATGGTGAGTTGGCTGGTGCGATTCATGGATAGAACCTCCTATGTAGGTAAATGCAACCTTAACGTCTAAACAATGATAGGGTGTCTCGTGGACAGTGTAATTGGTGGCTGGAGATAGTACAAGCTGCGGCGGTGTGATTGCAAGAATATTTAGCCCGCCACCGCCTTTGGCCCCGCCCTGCCCTTGGGCGGAGGGGAGGGTGCCTGGCCCGCGGCTACCCACCCCATTCACTCCGTGATGTCCCCTCCCTCGCTGAGGGAGGGGATTAGGGGTGGGTGCTTACTCAAACACATAGGCCTGCACCGCCTTTGGCGGGATTATGCGCCTAACTATTTCAAAAGCAACATCTTCCGGGTTCTAATGGTCTTCTCGGCTTGGAATACGGCGAAGTATACGCCTGAGGCCAGGCTCGCGCCTCGGCGGTCCCGGCCATTCCAGACCACCTGGTGGTAGCCCAGGTCCTGCCAGCCCTGGTCGAGGATCACCATTTCCCGGCCCAACAGATCATAGACTCGCAGTGAAACCCGGGCCGGGCGGGGCAGGGCATACTCGATGGTGGTGCTGGGATTAAAGGGATTGGGGTAGTTCTGCGCCAGGGCGAAATCCTCGGGCAAGGCAGCGAATATCTCCTCAACCGCGGCCAGTGCCCAGGCGGCGTCACCGGCAACTACTTTGAGGTGGTAGGGGAACTGTTCGCGATAGTCGGTAATTGTAACCGGGACTTCTTCAAGCAGGTTGTATTGCTTACGCAACAGGAGGTCGACCAGCAGGACAGCGGTATTGGGCGGCAGTTCACCTGATAACCGTGGTGTCAGTACAACCGGTCCCTGCTCGCCCTTGATATGCGCACCCAGGTCCCAGGTCCCGTTGGCCACATCGAGGGCTCGAATGTCGGTTGTGAACCTGGGCAGCCGGTCACCCCACTCGGGCCGCTCCATGGCCAGGGATACGTACCCGTCAATGTAGGGCGGCTCCGGGTTGTCGAACCGGTCCAGGGTTTCCGTGGCCCCGGCCAACCGACCGATGATATTGCCGTTATCGGTATAGGTCCGGCCTTTCAATTGTAACCGGAGTAACCAGCCCTCGGGGTCCGTCCAGGCCAACTTGGCTGCAGCGCCGGGACCCTGAATACCACTCAAGGTAATGATCCGATCATCAGTGCCGGATCGATTGTAAACGATATAACCACCCCAGGGCGCCAACTCGGTTACCACATTAGGTGCCGCCGGCCACCATCCCTCCCCGCTGACGCCGTAGGTGAACGGGCCGTAAAAGTCCCCTTGATCCAGGTCTATGGTAATGGGAAATGGGTAGGGCGCGCCGATGATGTTCCAGCCCGGTTTAAGGGTGATGGGGAAGCTCTGCAGGTCGTTGGTCTGCCCGGCGCCCACATCGAAGACCAGGTCGTTTTCAACCCGCTGGTTGATCCAGAATCCTTCACCAGAATTCAATGTACCGGGGTTCTCCTGGTAAGCGCCATTGCGATAACTGAAGACCTTCCAGGTAGTCTCGGACTGGGTACCCAATTCGCCACCGATTGTATTGCTCAGCTGGGGCAGCAACAGATCGGCGGGAATGGAGAAAAGCCGCCATTTCTTTTCAGGAATCCCCTGGGGAAAGGCGCTCCCGACCACATCGGCGGTGGTAAGGTCGCCGCTACCAAACTTGACCTGCACATAGGAGGTCTCTGAAATGGCCTGATTCAATTGGGCATCGGTAGCCGACAGATACCAGACTACGCCATTCATCGTTACCTTATACTGTGCGACCCGGCCGGTATACAGATCCCCACTGTTGGTCATGTTTACGTTCTGGAAGGCGCCACCAATGCTGAAGAATAGCTTCGCTGCCGGCGCGGCCCCACTGCGGTCCGTGATCGTGGCAGTCACTGTTATTTCCTGCTCCACGGTCACCTCGGCGCCTGGTGTCATTACCAAGTCCTTTATGGCAGGCGCCTGGGTGTCTGTGGTGGTGAAGGTAGTATCCCGGCCGGTGATGCTGCCCCGCTCGTTGGTAGCCACTACCCGGTAGTGGTACAAGGCATCCGGTACCAGGTCCACCACCAGGGCACTGGCCAGCTGGGGTGTGTCACCGGTGATAGGCTGCGCTATGGAAACACTGTCGCCATAGGCCGCCGTAGGTCCATAATCGAACCGGACGGCGGTAGGCTGCTTATGGGGATTTACCATGGCCTCCAGCAGAGCGGTTGTATCAGTGAGCGCCCCCGGTGAATCGGACACCAGCGCCGGCGCCGACCCTGCCTGTAAGGTGCGGAAAGTCTGCTCGCTGCTGTACTGTGGTGGCCCGGCGATATTCTCGGCCCGGATTCTGAAGCGATAGGTCGTGTCCGGCAATAGGTCGGTTGCCAATGCACTCACTGTCACCGGTATGAGACCAGGAGGCAAGGGAGTTTCGAGCACCGTTTCATTACCGTAGGAATTGGTCAACCCGTACTCGAACGCCACGGCGGTCGTAAAGTTGTTCGGATTGACCGTCCCGTTAAGGGTGGCGGACGAGTCGGTTTGATCGCTGGCGTCAGCGGCAACCGGCTCAGGCAGGCTGCCCACACCGCCGACAGTCCCCGACCAGAACTGGCTGAAATTGATGATATTGGGGAAGGTGGCGGAACTGTCTGTGGCCAGGATGGCAGCGGCGATTACCTCCCAGGGACCATCGCTACGGCTATCCCGGCGGAAGAGGCGGATGTTGCCAGGGTTATCCTGATCAGACTGACTGACTGCTCCCGGTCCGAACACCAGGGTCAACTCCAGATCGAATGTCCCGCTACCGAAGTGGTCTATAATCCAGTAGGTGTTACCCAGACCGGCCAGCTCCTGGGGTTGTTCGCCGGCCGGATCGCCGGTTAGCCCGGCAACCATGAAAGTATCGGTGCCGGATATGGTAGTGAAGTCCATGGAAACACCGGTCCCCGAGAAAGTGACCTCACCTGGCCCGGTCACGATCTCCTCGTCGACGATACTTTGACCGGCGGGTACGGTACTCAGCACCCAGGTAGGACTCCCTTCCAGTGAGCCGTTGTGTCCCCGGCCGGTGGCATCGCCGGCAACTGCCCCGAACCCTTCATCGAGCGGCCAGTAAGCCTCCAGGCCGAATTCAGTTCCATTCAACCGCCAGTACATATTGCGCCTGACATCCTCGGCCGTTAGGGCTGAACGCCACAGTCCCACGTCATCAATAAGGCCCCGGAGATAGCCACCCGTTCCTAAGCGCCCAATCTCAAAGTCGGCGCTATTAACGGTGGACGCGTTGGTCAAGTCATCGGCCCTGGCTGCTTGCTCACCATCAATATATAAGCGCAATTCGTTGTTGACTGCGTCCCGAACGCCGGCCAGGTAATGCCACTGCCCATCGGCCACATTTTGGTTGGCCCGGACAAAATTGACGGGGCGGTCCGCATCGATAAAGGCGAAACGCACATCGGTACCGGTCAGGCTGCCCAGCTGGTAGCCCCCCACGTCAGTTACGAACTTGGACGCCAGCGTCCAGGCCCCCGCGCCACTGTCCACTTTTACCCAACCGGTAAGGGATAGAGAAGTAGATAAGTCGGCGTTGAGACTATCATGATCAGGCACAGCCAGGTAGTCGCCGGTCACATTAAACCGGATGGCCTGGTTCACCACCGGTGTAATAATCTCCGCCAACGTCGTGAAACTGGTATCCCGGCCGGTTACAATGCCGCCCGGACCCTGGGCTGTCACCTGGTAATAATAGGGGGTTTCGGGTTCTAACTCCTGCACCACTGCTGAAACCGTCAGGGGACCGGTTCCGCTGACCTGGGCGGGATTGGCGGGTATATTAAATCCGTAGCCAGGGGTGGGACCCCAATTAAAGGTCACATTAGTCGGCCATCCCAGCGGATCGACGATGGCCCGTAACACGGCCGAGTTCGGGCGGAGATCGCTGGCCCCGGCAGTGGCAACCAGCGGCGGATAGTGCGGCACGGCGCTGACTTGTCCGGAGCGTTGGCTGGCCTGGCCGCCGCTGTCAACTGCCGTCAGGGCGAAATAGTGACGGACGCCATTCTCCAGATCGCTTATATCGACGTGGGTGCTGTCACTGATGGACATGAGCACCGCTTGGGGATCAGGCCCGGTACCGCCGTACAGGTCGTAGCGCATGAAATCGGGTTCCCCGTTGGCCTGCCATCCCAAGGAAATGATCCCACCGATGGAATCCAACACTGCTAGTCCCTGGGGCGCAGCCGGTGGATTGTCGTAAGGTTGGGCGTTAACGCTGGCCGACATTTCACTGGCGTTGCCCGACAGGTCGACGGCGCCCACCCAGTAGTAATAGGTCGTCCCCAGGGCAACGCTGCTGTCCAAAAAAGTAGTATCCGGCTGATTCACGTCTGCCAGCCACGTTGCGGAGACGAGGTTGTTAACGGTGTCACGGTAAAGGGCATAGTGGCTCAGATCAATCTCGGCATTCTTAAGCCACGACAGTCCGATAGAAAACTCGCCGGCCGTGGCGGTCAGGCCGGTGGGCACGGCGGGAGCGGTGGTATCATGGGGGGTAGCACTGTCGGTCGCGCTGAATATGCTCTGGTTCCTGGCAGTATCCACGGCAGTGAGCCAATAGTAGTAAGTGGTATCGTTGACCACGGTGTTATCGTCATAGGAGGTATCCACGGCCGCGGCGGTATAGATGCTGTCGGCGGCCAGCGTATCGCGCACCGTGTGCCGATAGACCACATAGCCGTCCAGGTCGCTCTCGCCGTTCGCGTCCCAGTTCAGGTGGACCACAGCCTCCCCCCCAATGGTGGCCAGGCCGGTGGGCGCAGCGGGCGGCGTCAAATCAGTGACGGTAACCTGAAAGGGGCGACTATACAGCGTTAGAGCGGTGGCAACTGTATTGGTTATTTCACAGGTATAGGCTCCCGAATGAGAAAAGTCAAGGGTTGCAATGGTATAAGTACTATCACCTGAAATACTTCCTATGGGCGTTCCATTCTTTTTCCATTGGTACCGACTGCTATCACCGCCGGTTGAGACCAGCAGCGTGAGATTTGATCCCGAGCCTACGGTGGTGTCGCCGGCTGCGCCCACGCTGTCCTGGGGTGCGTAGGAAAACGTGCTGCTCGGTACACCTATATTGGGCTCAATATCCTTAAATGTAAACCGATTGTCCTCTGCCAGCAATGTAGATAAAACCGTTAACTGGGAGAGATCAGGCAAACTGGTAAACTTATTGTCCTGCAAATACAGAACCTGTAGAGCGGTAAGAGTGCCGAGCTCATCAGGGAGCGGCCCCGAAAGCTGGTTCGAAGATAACCGGATATACAGCAGCCCGCTTTGGTTA
>CBDVAP010000162.1:0-5374 GCA_965372015.1 uncultured bacterium
GAAACAGCATTGCCGGGAAAAATTCCATTCCCGGACTGCGGGCATTAATTTGACCGGTTGCTAATACCTGGGGTCAACTACCCCTACGCCTGAGCACATTCAACCGCCTGTGTCCAAATAAAAAGGAGCCTTAAGCAATGGCCGGTAACTCGCTGTCAACACGTACTGCCCTCATTTTACTTACACTGGCGGTCCTGATGGGCTGCACCAACACCGGGGACCAGCCATACCACGGCCCTGATTGGGCTGTGGATGCGGTCTGGTACCAGATTTTCCCTGAACGCTTCCGTAACGGTGATCTGACCAATGATCCCACCGAGGCGCTTGATAGCCCGGAGCAGATACCCGGTTGGCGGATCAGCCCCTGGGGCTCCGATTTCTACAAGCGGCAGCCCTGGGAAGCGGATGTGCGGCCCGACGATTTTTATGGGATGCACCTGTACCGGCGCTATGGCGGCGACCTGCAAGGTGTTATCGATCGGCTGGATTACCTGGTGGAGCTGGGCATCACCGCTATTTATCTCAATCCGATCTTCGATGCCGATTCGCATCACAAATACGACGGCAACACCTACCACCACATCGACTATCACTTTGGTCCCGATCCGGCTGGCGACCGTGCCCGGGTGGCTACCGCCGGGGAGACCGACGATCCCGCCACCTGGGTCTGGACCGGGGCCGACAGCCTGTTCCTGCGGCTACTGGCGGAAGCCCACCACCGGGGCATGCGCATTGTCACTGACGGGGTCTTTAACCACATCGGCCGCAGCAATTTTGCCTTCAAGGATGTAATTGAGCGGCAGCAGGAATCGCCCTACGCCCACTGGTTCGAGATTACCGCCTGGGATGATCCGGAAACCCCAGAAAATGAGTTCGCCTACGACGGCTGGTGGGGATATGCATCCTTACCGGAGATCAACGAGGAAGATGGTACGGTGGTGGACGGACCCAAGCAATATATCTACGCGGCAGTAGCGCGCTGGATGGACCCCAACGGTGACGGCGACCCCTCCGATGGCATCGACGGCTGGCGGCTGGACGTGGTCCCCGACATGGGCGAGCGCTGGTGGCGGGAGTGGCACGCGCACATCAGGAGCATCAATCCCGATATTTTTACTACCGCCGAGATCTGGGATATTAATCCCAAGCTACTACAACCGAAATATTTCAGCTCCACGATGAACTACCCCTTTGCCATGGCCGCGTTGGAATTTGTAGGTAACCGGGAGCGTAAGTTGACCCCCTCGGCCTTCGATACCCGGCTGCGCGAGGTTCGGGAATCCTATGGCATGCAGATTCATCATGGGTTGCAGAACCTGATCGCCAGCCATGACACCGATCGCCTGCCCAACATTCTGATGAATCCCGACCGGGGGTATGACCGCCAGGCCCGCCCGGACCAGAGCGAGGGGCATTACCTGATCCAACGGCCCGACGAGCGCATCCGGCGGCTGCAACGCTTGCTGGTGGCCCTGCAGATGACCTATGTGGGCGCCCCCATGATCTATTACGGTGACGAGGCGGGTATGTGGGGCGAGGATGACCCCGGCTGTCGCAAGCCGATGCTGTGGGAGGATATCGCCTATGATGATGAGACCGGCCATCCCCTGGGATGGGAGCGCCCCAGCGACCCGGTGGCGGTGGACAAAGAGCTGCTGGCGTTCTACCGCCGGGCCATCGCCGTGCGCCGGGAAAACGACGCCCTACGGCAGGGCGACTTTGAAACGATTTTAGTGGACGACGAACAGGAACTTTACGGCTTCCGGCGTTGGACGGCTGAGCAGGAACTGGTGGCGGTGATCAATAACGCCGATCAACCTGCTATCCTCGATCTGCCGCTGGTGAACAATCGGGAAATCATCTTCCAGGTAGGCTTGGCAACCGTGAATCCGGATGGGACCATCACCTTGGAACCCCGCACTTTTGTGCTGTTTCGTAAGTAAAACGGTGTTGTTCAACTGAGACTTTACCCATAAGACTGTTCCCATTTCAATCGCGGGCGCCAGTGTTTCCGTGACCCCTGCGGTCTGATTACATTAGTGCCCCTAGTTCGCCACAAGAATGATTGCTAACCTTTAGCAAGTACCCCGAGGAGGAAGCATGCAAGCGATCGATTATACCATCGTCAGTGTTTACCTGTTGGCCATTGTTACCATCGGCCTGATGCTGCGGCGTAGCGCCGCCGGCGGTATCGATGCTTATTTTCTGGGCAACCGCCGTCTACCGTGGTGGGTGCTGGGCTCCTCGGGCATGGCTTCCAACCTGGACATCAGCGGTACCATGATCATCGTAGCCTTAGTCTACGCCCTGGGGGCCAAGGGTTTCTTTATCGAGATCAGGGGCGGGGTAACCCTGATCATGGCCTTCCTGATGATTTTCATGGGCAAGTGGAACCGCCGGGCCAAGGTGATGACTCAAGCCGAATGGATGCAGCTGCGCTTTGGCGCCGGGGCCCAGGGGCAGACCGCCCGCCTGATATCCGCAGTTGGGCAGATTCTAATGACCATAGCCATGGTGACCTACTTCGCCCTGGGCGGCGGCAAATTCCTGGACACCTTCCTGGGCATCGGTGACTACTGGGGGCTGCCCTCCGAGTTCTGGGCGGCCGGCCTGCTGATGGGGATAGCCATGATCTACACAGTCACCTCGGGACTCTACGGCGTGGTGTGGACCGACTTCTTCCAGGGAATATTCATCTTCATGGCCATCGGCTACATGGCGGTCAAGGCCTGGGCCATCACCCTGCCGGAGTCATTTTCCATCAGCATGCCACAGTTCGACGGCACCTTCCAGCGCTTCAACACCACCTTATCGGAGTGGACCAATATGGTACCCAGCATGACGCTGGATATACCCGCCAGTTCCGAGTACTCCATCTATAACCTGTTCGGGGTAGCGATCTTCTTCTACCTGTTCAAGGTGATGATAGAGGGCTCCGGCGGCACTGGCAACTACATGTTGCAACGCTACTTTGCCGCCAAGAACGACCGGGAAGCGGGCCTGCTGAGTATTTTCTGGACCTTCCTGCTTTCATTTCGCTGGATCTTCATCGGGGCCATCGCCGTGATCGGGATTTCCCTGGGCACTCAGGTTGAGGACCCGGAAATGGTGTTGCCCCTGGTGGTGGAATCGCTGCCCACCGGCGTAAAAGGTTTCCTGGTGGCGGGTCTCATGGCAGCGGCCATGTCCACCTTCGACTCCACCGTTAACGCCGGGGCGGCCTACTGGGTGAAGGATATCTACCAACTGTACGTGCGCAAGGAGGCCACCCAGAAACAGCTCATGTTCCAGAGTTATGCCGCCTCCATCATCATCGTGCTGGTGGGACTGGGACTGACACTGCTGTTCAAGAACATCAATTCCGTCTGGGGCTGGATCACCATGAGCGTCAGCTCGGGCCTGATGGTGCCGCTGCTGCTACGCTGGTACTGGTCCCGGATGAACGGCTACGGTTTCGCCATCGGCACGGCTGCGGGATTAGTCTCGGCTGTGATCTACAAGGCGCTGGCGCCTGTAGGCACCACCGAGTACGCCATGTTCATCGTCACCATCGTCACATCCACCGTGGGGACTGTGCTGGGCACTTACCTGACTGCCCCCACCAACGATAGTATCCTGCTGGAGTTCTACCGCAAGACCCGGCCGTTCGGCGCCTGGGGCCGCTTCCGGGAGCAGCTCAAGGCTGAGCAGCAGCAAGCCGTCAATGCGGAGAACCGCCGGGATATCGGCTCTATTTTCATGGCCGTGCCCTGGCAGATCATTTTCTTCCTGTTTATGATGAGCCTGATCTTCAAGACCTGGAGTAGTGCCCTGGTGCTGGGTGTGCTTTTTGCGGTGCTGAGCACCGGGCTATATTTCACCTGGTACCGACACCTGTCCACGGAAGTACAGTTGGAGGAAGGTGATTAAAGGTCAGGGGTAAAGTGGCAAAATCGGCTTCCAAGACCAGTCTGCTGGCGCTGCTGTTAACCGGCGCAGCGCTAATGGGCCAGGATTACGTGGTGGAGTGGAATCCGCCCTTCCCCACCGATGAGGATTCAGTGCTGGTGACGTTTTATGCCGACCGGGGCACCGGTGGGCTGGCGGGCTATTCCGGTACCGTCTATGCCCACACCGGCGTGATCACTAACCTGAGCGGCGGCGATAGTGGCTGGCGCTACGTGATCGGCGATTGGGGTGACAATAACAACCAACCGGCGCTCACGAACGTATCCGCTGATGTTTACACGATCCTGATCGACAATCCCCGGACCTATTATGGTGTCCCGGCGGTCGAGACCATCGAGAAGCTGGCCTTCGTCTTTCGAAGCGCCGACGGCAGCCTGGAAGGTAAGGCCGCGGGAGCCAAAGACATCTTCGTTCCCATTACCAACCGGCTGGTTAACGTGCGCTTCCTGGAACCCGGTATGGAGGATACCTTCATATCCGCAGGCGATTCGGTGGTGGTGGTGGCCATCGCTACCAGCCTGGAAACGGGCATCGCCACTATGACATTGCGCGTGGATAATACCGAGGTGCTCCAGGTGGCGGCCGATACCCTGAGATATATATTCCGGCCGCTGGGCCAGGGCCGCCAACTGTTGACCGTGATCGCCGTGGACAATGCCGGCCAGAGCGATTCCGCATCCATAGCGGTACAGGTGAACCCGGCCCTTGTGCGCCAGCCCCGGCCCGCCGGCGTGGTCGACGGCATCAATTACATCGACGACCAAACGGTGGTACTCTCACTGTTTGCGCCCTATAAGCAGTTCGTCTACGTTATCGGGGAGTTCAATCAGTGGTTGGCCGACAGCGCCTACTACATGCGCCTCGATTCGGTAGCGGCCGACAGCGCCCATTTCTGGCTGACAGTCAGCGGCCTGGTTCCCGGAAAAGAGTATCCTTTCCAGTACCTGGTGGACGGCCACCTGCGCATGGCCGATCCCTACACCGATAAGATCCTCGACCCCTGGAACGATCAGTACATACCCGATGTTACCTATCCCGATCTGATATCCTACCCGGTGGGCCTCACCGACCAACCGGTAGCGGTGTTGCAGACCGGACAGCAGCCGTTCACCTGGACCGACAGCAGTTTCACCCGTCCGGCCGCCCGGGACCTGGTGATCTACGAGCTGCTGTTACGTGACTTCACCGAGCGCCACGATTTCCAGTCGTTGAGGGATTCCCTGGGTTACCTGCAGCGTCTGGGGATCAACGCCATCGAATTGATGCCGTTTAACGAGTTCGAGGGCAACTCCAGCTGGGGGTACAATCCCTCCTTCTACTTCGCCCCCGACAAATACTACGGCACCAAGGACGACTTGAAAGCCTTCATCGACGCCGCCCACGGGCTGGGGATGGCCGTAATCATGGACCTGGTCCTCAACCACAG
>CBDVAP010000163.1:0-5331 GCA_965372015.1 uncultured bacterium
TATAGTTCGCGGTTGCCGCCTGTGGCGACAAATTGGATCGGAGCTACAGGGAGGCAGTAAATGACCTCGCGCTTCTCCGTTTTTCGGTTATCCCGATGGTTCGGGAAGGCAACGACCCCGCAATCCCTGCGGTTACATTTAATTTGATGCAATGCATCAAAAGCCGGGCCGGGATTATTAGGTGCTACCTGAGCGCCGGCCATTTAAATTGAAGGATAGGCTGAACAACAGAGACTGGTCGCTAAAATTCCAATTTGGATTGGTGGAGGTAAATTTTGATATTCTTCAACGGTTATTCCAGCAGAAATCTTTATATAGGATTATGTGAGCACGATTCGATTTGCAAAAGTTGGAAAGTGAAGTCCCTGGGGCTTATGATCCTGGCGCTATCGCTGACCAGTATAGGCCTGGTTTCCTGCGCACAGAAGGACACTGGGGTGCAAGCGGCTTTGCCGGTGCTGGAATTTCCCCAGGCGGGCCTGGACGACCCGGCGGCCTATCGAGGTTACACTACCCGCTTTTTTCGGGATTCCGGCGGTAATACCGTGCAGATCGCCATCGACCGGCAATCGGGCCGGGTGGTGAATATCTGGGCGGATGCGGCCAATGAGAGCATTTCCTTCACGGCGCGCGACACACAAGGCCAACCGGCTGAAATGAAGTGGGATTCCCCGGGGGCGGAACTATCGTCAGACGGCCCTGCGCGCTATGTGCGCTACACACTCTCGTCGAATGCAGGTGGGCTGGATATCGGCCTGTTCCTCTTAGGGTCCATGCGCCAGGAGCGCGATTACGTCTATCATAAAGGGAACCTGGAGCCTTTCGGCGGTGAGTTATACAGTGAACAAGCATTCACCGAGATGGTGCACAACCTCGAGGCGCTCTCCCCGGGCGAGCAAAACCGCCTCCTGGCGCTGCTGCATGCCGAAAGCTTGGCTGAACTGCGTGACCGTCTACTGCCTCAAGTGACCTATCACCAGTCCGATTCGAGCGCCCATGTGCTGGTCGAGCAGCCCACTTTTGACGGCCAAAACCACTTGTCGTTGGACTTGAGTGTAGAGCTGAGCCGGGCCACCATCGCGGTCTCGAACGGAGTATTAGCTATCCGTCCGCTTGAGGCCGGACCAATTCGGCTGACCGTAAAAATCGGGACCGATTCGCCCTCCCTGACCCCCTTGCGACGTGATGAGATATTCAATCAAGACTTTCTAGGCTTCTACGAACGTGCCAAAGCCGAAAGCGAGAGCTTATCATCTGAATCCGGCCGGGCCGCGACCGGCCAGGCTGAAAATGACTCCTGGTTGCGCTTCCAATGGCTGGACCGCCAGGTGCGCGCTGTGGAACTGTTGGTTTCTCAAGAAAAAACCATGGCCGGGCTGCCCAACTTCGCCACCTATTTCGGGCGTGATATGCTGTTGTCAATGCTCATGCTGGAACCGGTCTGGTCTCCTTACATGCTCGAATATGTAATCGCTGCCGCTCTGCAGAAGCTGTCTCCATTGGGGCAGGTAAGCCACGAGGAAGCCCTGGGAACTCAGGCTATTCGAGAAAACGCCGCCCGGTTCAACCGCCTGGTTACGGAGGTCTTGCAGCGCCAGTCCCAGGGGGATGATTCGGGAGCTGACAGCCTGCTGGACCAAGCCGCGTCGATACTGCCAGTCATCCAGGTGGTGCGGGAAACCTACAACATGGTGGACGAAGACTTTCAGCTGGCGGTGGTGGTTGCTCGCTATCTGGCCAGGCCTAATATTCCCGCTAAGGAAAAACGGGCCTTCCTGCTGGCAAAATCGGATGACGGGGCGCAGACCTCACGGCTGGCGTTGCTGATGCGAAACCTGGCTTACATAACGCAGCTGATGCAACCTTACGTGGATCATCCCGAGGCCGGGAATCTGATCGAGTTCCCCCGGATTGACGACCAGCGCTGGTTTCCGGGCAGCTGGCGGGATAGCGGAGCAGGCTATGGCAACGGTCGTTTTGCAATGGATATCAATGTTATTTGGGCTCCCAAGGCCCTGGAATCGGTCGGAGAGATTTTCGCGTTCCTTCGCGAGATAGGCTTCTCCACCGATGAGCTCGAATCGCTGGCGCCTGAGGTCCGCAACCCGGTGCTGCGCAATTATGCCTTCGACGCCGAAGCTGTACCGGCCGCCCTTAAAATCTGGCAAGGCGCTGTGAAACACTTTGGCGTAAGTCTGTCTACGCAAGAGGTGCGGCACGGGATCCAGGCCAGGTTAAGCCGGCTTCCGGCCGGAGAACGGGCCTATTGGAAACGGGTTCTGTCGAAGAGTGCCGCCGCTGAGCAAGGTATTGAGTTCCCGGCGCTTTCCTTGGATGAGGCGGGCCTCCCGATCCCGGTGGTAAATACCGACCCGGCGGCAATATGGTTCCTGGAGGATTTTACGGACGATATCCTGGCAGGCAGGATTGAACCTTCAGAACTTATCGAGCGGCTTGAGTTTTTTCTCCGGCCTTATCCCGTAGGCCTGTTTATAGAGGGTGTAGGTCCCTTGGTTGCGAATGACGCCTATGCCGATGAGGCTGTCTGGGAAAACTTCGAGCGTGACCAATACCATTCTCCAAAGGTCGTGTGGGGCCGGGAGGTGAACTTGATCCTGCTGGGACTGGCCCGGCAAATAGCGGGCGCCCTGGATTCAAACGGCCAAGTCAAGGACCCCAGGCTGGACCCATACGTCCGGCAGCTGCAGGCTGCCTTGACAAAGGTTCTCAGCGCCGTGGAATCTTCCGGACTTAAGCACAATGAACTGTGGAGTTACCGAATCGTGGACGAAAGGCTGGAACCGGTCCGCTATTCCACGAGCTCCGACATACAGTTATGGAACCTTACGGACCTGGCGGTGCAATACGCGCTGGCAGGGATCCCAAAGCATTGAAGACAGGCCCACGCATATCTTAACTTAGCGAGCCGTAAACTTCAGGGCGGATCACTGGTCAATAAACACTCTCCGGGGAAATTGAGGAGGTTGCCATCAGTACTTTAGGTCTCATCATCATTGTAGCCTATCTGGCGGGGGTCCTTGGTATCGGGTTCTACTCCTCACGAAAAGGGCGCACCAGTGAGGATTACTTTCTGGCGGGCCGTAATGTAGGTTGGTTTGCCATTGGCGCTTCGCTGTTTGCCTCCAATATTTCCAGCGAACACTTTATCGGGTTGGCCGGCTCAGGGGCCAGCGGCGGGCTGGCTGTGGGCCAGTTTGAGTGGCTGGCCTGCTTGATAGTTTTAATCCTGGGTTGGGTGTTTGTCCCGTTTTACCTAAAATCGGGCGTGTTCACCATGCCTGAGTTCCTGGAGCGGCGCTATAACCGTGCCAGCCGCATGTATCTCACCTCCGTCTCCATCGTCGCCTACGTGCTCACCAAGATATCGGTGACGCTCTACGCCGGCGGGCTGCTGCTGAATAAGGTGATGGGCCTGGATATGGTCACCTCGGCCCTGGTGATGGTGATCCTCACCGGCATTTACACGGTGGCGGGGGGCTTGCGGGCGGTGATCTACACTGAGGTAATGCAAGCGGTTGTCCTGATTGGCGGCGCCCTCACCCTGACCTTGTTGGGCCTTCACGAAGTAGGCGGCTTCTCCGGGTTGCAGGCCAAACTACCGCCTGAATACTTCAGCATGTTCAAATCCGTCTCCCACCCTGATTTTCCCTGGACCGGCATCATCTTCGGCGCCCCCATTCTGGGCATTTGGTATTGGTGCACCGACCAGTTTATTGTGCAACGGGTATTGAGCGCCAAGAACATCAATTCCGCCCGTAGCGGCGCCATCTTCGCCGGGTATCTCAAAATATTGCCCGTGTTTCTGCTGGTACTGCCCGGCATGATCGCCCTGGCCATGTTCCCCGATATCAGAGGCGATGAAGCCTATCCCGCACTGGTGACCAGCAACCTGCTGCCGATGGGTGTTAAGGGTATTGTAGTGGCCAGCCTGCTGGCGGCGCTGATGTCATCCCTGGCCAGTTGTTTTAACAGCAGCTCGACTTTGTTCACCATGGACTTCTATAAGAATTACCGGCCCGAGGCCTCTGAGCAAGAGTTAGTCTTAGTCGGTCGGCTGGCAACCACTGTGCTGGTCATCCTGGGTATTCTGTGGGTGCCGTTCATCGGCAGTATCAGCTCCCAGCTGTTCGTCTACCTCCAGAGCGTGCAGGCCTACGTCAGTCCGCCTATCGCGGCAGTATTTATTTTCGGTGTTTTCTGGGCCCGGGGAAATGGAAAAGGCGCTATCTGGACCCTGCTGGTAGGGGCCGCATTGGGAGCATTGCGCCTGGTGCTTGAGATAATGAGCAATAATTATGGACTATCCATCCCGGCCTTCGAGTGGTTCTATAGCATGAACTTCCTGCATTTCGCAATATTCCTGTTCCTGGTCTCAACTGCCATTTTAGTCGGCGTAAGTCTGCTCACGCCAAGTGAGAGCGACGCCAAGTTGGCTGGACTGACATTCGCCACGGCCAAAGAAGCCACCGGTGAGTTTGCCAAGAAAATGGACGTACAGAACCCCCTGTGGAACAAGGTGAATATCGCTTTCTCGGTCGCTTTGGTGCTGATACTCCTGGTTCTGTGGAGCATTTTCTTTTAGTCCCGATTGCTCCTCCACCTATAGAGAACCAGCCAATCACGCCATAGGCCTGCCCGGGGCCAGTACGGGGTCCAAGGCGGGGGAGTGAGCGGGCTGAGCACTCACCCCAAACCCCTCCCTCAGCGAGGGAGGGGCCTCACGAAGTGAGCGGGGTGGGTGAACCCGGGAGCCAACGATGAACATAGCCCCAACCACTGTTTTCATGCTGCTGCAACCGCCGCCCGGACCCAGGCTGGCGATCACCGCCAAAGGGCGGTAAATTGCCGGAAATTGAGTGGGGAGCTGATCCGATGAAAACAGCACGTTATTACCTGGTAGGTCTCATTCTGTTGGCCGGCGCGGCCCAGCCTACTCGCGCCCAAGCGGATGATCCGGCCCTGCTGCGGACCTTTGAGGGGCATACCGACTGGGTTCGGTCCGTGGCCTTTTCCCCCGACGGCCGCCAGGCCCTGTCGGGGAGTTCCGATAACACCCTCAAACTGTGGGAGACTGCCAGCGGGCGGCTGGTGCGGACCTTTGAGGGGCATTCAGGCTGGGTTCGATCCGTGGCCTTTTCCCCCGACGGCCGCCAGGCCCTGTCGGGGAGCTGGGATAATACCCTCAAACTGTGGGAAACGGCCAGCGGGCGGCTGGTGCGCACCTTTGAGGGGCATACCGGCTATGTTCGATCCGTGGCCTTTTCCCCCGATGGCCGCCTGGCCCTGTCGGGGAGTTCCGATAACACCCTC
>CBDVAP010000164.1:0-5329 GCA_965372015.1 uncultured bacterium
TTAAGCATGGGCCGAATTTCAACCCGGCGAAGGGCACAGGCAGCAACTATTTGACTCAAATGCAAAGGCCCCCCGGGATTAGCGGGAGGCCTGCGATGGTTGCGCGCGTCGAGTGGTGCTTATTTGACGGTAATGCGCCGTTTCTCTTCTTCGACGGGGGTGACCTTGTTGAGGGTGATGGTCAGGATGCCGTTCTTGTAGCGGGCGTCCACCTTTTCCTCGTCTACCTCGGTCGGTAGAGCGAATGAGCGGCTGAACTTGCCCCGCCGCAGTTCGGCGCTGTGAACCTGATCGCCTTCCTTGGTCTCGCGACCCTCGAACTCCCCCGTGATGGTCAGGACACCATCATGTATGGTGACTTCGATGTCTTTCTTGTTCATTCCGGGTAGGGCCGAATCGAAGATCAGCTGCTCCTCGGTCTCACGGATGTCGAAGGCCGGGGTCCAGGAACGGGAGGCTGGTTCACCCTCCAGAGGGAACGAGCACATCAGGTTGAACAGGCGGTTCATGTCGTCGAAAGGGGCCAAGCGGACCCGTCGGGGTACATATTTTACGAGTGTCATGGTTGATTCTCCTTTAAGTTTTCATTCATTTTTTAACAAGCATTGGTTGCTTGCCACCCGAGGAATGCACAAAGCCCGTGCCATAGCCGGGGTTATGCCGATTTGAACCACCCGACGGGTAAATTTGACAGGGCCATAGCCAGATTGGCGGGTGCGACCGGTTATTCTGGCAGAGAGCCATTGGTAAATAGGGTTACGCACTGAAGCTTAAGCAGCAGAAACGCTCGCTGGTGATCATCTGGGTCACGATCTTCATCGATCTGATGGGGATCACCCTGATCATCCCCTATATCAACGACTTTGTCGCGGACCTAGGGGGCGATGAGCAGGCGGTGGGCTTTCTGCTGGCCAGCTATGCCGCCATGCAGCTGCTGTTCGCTCCGGTGTGGGGCCGGATCAGTGACCGCATCGGGCGGCGGCCGGTGATCATCATCGGGTTGGCGGCTTCCACCGTGGCCTTTACCATCTTCGGCTCGGCCACCAAACTGTGGCTGCTCTTCGCCTCGCGGATGCTGGCGGGCATCGCCAACGCCAACATTTCCACCGCCCAGGCCTACGTGGCGGACATCAGTTCCCCGTCTGAGCGGGCCGGCCGTATGGGGCTGATCGGGGCGGCCTTCAACCTGGGCTTTATCGTGGGCTTTCCCATCGGGGGGATCCTGTCGACGGCCTATGGCAACCAGGCCCCGGCCTACTTTGCGGCGGCCATCTCGCTGCTCAACTGCCTGGCGGCCCTGGTGATACTGCCCGAGTCGCGGAGTAAGGAAGAGCGCCGCATGCAGCTCCGGGCCGCACGGGTGAGTGCCTTCCAGGCCTTGGCCGCCTCCTTGGGCAACGTACGCCGGTTCTGGGCCCGGCCGGAGCTGTCCCGGACCCTGACGGTGTTCTTCCTGTTTACCACGGCCTTCAGTGTATTGCACGTAACCTTCGTGGAGTACGGTCGTGACATACTGCAAATTTCCGCCCAGGAGCGCGGTTTCGTGTTCATGTTCATTGGTATTGTAGGGGTGGCCGTCCAAGGGCTGGTGATTAAGCCGCTGGCGGCGCGAGTGGGTGAGGACCGGGTGATAGAGATCGGCTTGCTGGCCATGGCTTTCGGCCTGGCGTCCATCCCATTCCTGCGCACCGTGGTCCAGCTTTACCTGGGCGCCTTCTTCGTGGCGGTGGGCAACAGCCTGGTGACGCCGGCAGTGACGGCGGTGATCTCCATGCGCACGGGCGAGGGCGAGCAAGGGATCGCCATGGGAGTGACCCAGAGCATGGGCAGCCTGGGGCGCATCCTGGGGCCGCCCTTCGGGGGGCTGACCTATGCCCGGATCAACTTCATGTTCCCCTTCCTGGCCGCCTCGGGGGGCGCGCTGGTGGCCCTGGCGTTGTATGCCACCCGGCCTCGGCCCGCTTGCACTGGTGTTGATTCCCGTTAGACCATGCATGGAGGAAGAGAGAAATTAACCGCAAAGGCGCAAAGTACGCCAAGTCCGGAGGAGAATAAGGACACAGCAGGGGGCCCTCCGCTTACAGCGGGGTCCAGGGCTAGATTTTCAAAGCGCGGTGAGGGGGTCGTGTTGGGATCATGCAGTGGTCATGTTGAGCTCATGTCTACCGTCGGAAGGCATGGCCCCCCCGGGGGGGTACCCCCCCGTCACTGATGGCAGCTGGTGAAGGCGGACCGGTTGATGATCTCTTCAGCCGAGGGCCATCCGGGGTTCTGCGATCCATGACGGCGTAAACTAAGCATGGGGAACGGGCTTGTCGTTCGCCTGGTGCGCGGAAGAAGGAGAAAGAAGAACCACGAAGGCGCAAAGGGCGCAAAGGCCAAAGAGAATGCCCCTCACCCAGTTCCGGCTCGCCGTAAACTACGCCGAGGCTCTCCCCGGATGAGAGGAGACCATTAATTATTAACCGGTTACATTGGCTAAATATTGGAGGCCATTGCGCACACATTGGCGGCATTGTATATTCCGACGGTCCTCGCTCATAATCGGAGAGGTGTATGCGCCTCCTATCATTGAGATTTTCCGCATTGCTTGCGGTTGCATTGATTCATAGCCTGCCAGGCCAACAGATCACTTCCCTGGCAATACTCGATTTCGATGCCCGGGGGATTGCCGCGCATGAAGCGGCCAGCCTAACGGATTGGCTGCGTTCTGAGATCGTTAAAATTGGTGAGGTACCCCTTGTCGAGCGGGGTGATATGTTAGGGATTATCATGGCTGAGCAGGATCTTCAAGCATTGGATTGCACTTCGGATATATGCGCGGTTGAAATTGGTCAGCTAATAGGAGTTTCCCATATAGTAACAGGATCGATGGGCAAGGTGGGGTCTACCTACACAATTTTAGCACGAGTTATTGATGTTGAAACGGGTCAAGTCATTCGGACGCCGAGTCGAAGGTATAATGGATCAATTGAAGGACTTTTTGATGAAATGACTCCGATCGCATTTGAAATAATCGGCAAGATAATCGCACCGGTCAAAAGGCAAATTGTACCAGTAATGAAACCACCGGTCACTAAGCCAACAGTAGCCCAAAAACCACCCTCCAAGGATTTCTACGATGTCTTTATGGATATATGGATATGGGCTACTATAGTGGCGTTAATCTTTATCGCGCTTCAGGGATAGGCTCCTATCGCTCGCTTTGGTAATTCAGGAGGCGGAACTCTCCCATTCGTCTTATTGTTCTTTGATTAGCAGTTGCCTGTTAGACCATTCCTCCATCAATACCGCAATAGCAGATGTCCTACTTTGGGAACTCAACCGCTCCTGAGCTGCTCCAGGCGCTCGGCTACCCAGAGCTTGATCAAGGCCTGGCGGGCCACCCCCAGGCGCCGGGCTTCGCGGTCCAGGTTTTGGATCATCCAGAGAGGAAAATCCACGCTTACCCGCTTGGCATGCAACTCGGGCCGGTGGGCCCGGGATAGGTCCAGGTGAGCGGTGATGTCCTCGCGGCGTCAAATTTTCGATCCAGTTCCGCAGCCTTCACGTAATTCAATCTCCCGGTAAATTGGGCGCGTGACCTCAGGGTTAACGTACCAGGGACTCAACCACCAGGGTACCGGCCTTTTCAAACTTCAAGGAAAGGTTGAAGCGGTCGCCCGGTTCAAGGTTGGACTTCAAGCCGATAAGCATGATATGGGCGCCACCGGGCTGGAATACGACGCTGCCCCTGGCCGGGACCTCCAGGCCACCCTCGACCTTGCGCATTACCGCCCGCCCGTCGACTGGCTTGATCTCATGGATTTCCACCGACCGGGCGATGTCCGACTCGAGGGCGATCAGGCGGTCGGGCGTTTGGCTGTCATTGACCAGGGTGAGGTAGACCACCCCCACCCCACCGAGGGCGTCCTCGATCACCACCGCCGGCCGGGACCAGACAGCCTCAGCCCGCAGGGTAGCGGTGCGCTGGGGGGCCTTACAGGCGATTATCAGCCCTATAAGCGCCAAAATACCGAGTAGTGAGGTTGTGCTCCTCAAGTTAATTGATTTTCTCCTATGGCTATGATTATACATGTTATTCGCTAACGCCGCCGCAGGATCATGGCTTTTTCGAAGCGGTTCTCTGTGCCGGCCCAGAGGCGGGCGATATTGCCGCGGTGGGTGAACCAGATGAACACGGTGATGACGAGGCTGAAATAACCCAGGGTGGAATCGAGGGCGCCATAGCGCAGGTAGGTGATCAGGGGGAAGAGAGACACGGCCGTTACGGAGCCCAGCCCCACGTAGCCGGTGGTGATCAACATCAGGAGCCACACTGCCAGCCCCAGCAGGACGGCCACCGGGAACAGGTGGATCAGCATCCCCGCCAACGCGCCCACACCCTTGCCGCCCTTGAAGCCGGCGAAGATGGTGAAGGTGTGCCCCAGCACTGCCGCCGTACCGCATAAAATGGCGGTTAGAGGCGGATTATCGAAGGGTATCTCCCCCAGCAGGCCGCCGAAAGTAAGTCCAGCCAAAAGAGCTGCGGCCAGCCAACCCTTGAATATATCCACCAGCACCACCACCAAGGCCGGCTTCCAGCCCAGGACCCGGAAGGCGTTGGTGCCGCCGGCGTTGCCGCTGCCGTGGTCCCGGATGTCGATCCCCCGTAGGACGCGGCCCATGATAATGCTGGTAGGAATGCTACCAACCAGGTAGCTGATAAGTACCAGTACCAATAATAATATCATGCGATCCCCACAGGTTGCAGTGCCAGAATCAAGGAACCGGGCCCGACGTGGGCCCCCAGGGCGGCCCCGGTATCGGTGATGTATACTTGCTCGATGTCATACCCCATGCCGGGCATCAATTCGGCCAAGCGTTGGGCCTTGCCGGGCGCCTGGGAGTGGCTGATAAATACCAGGTAGGTCCGGGACTGGTCGACACGTTTGCCGGCAAACTTGGCGAGCCCCCGAGCTAGGTCCCGGCGACCCAGGAATATGCCGGCCATATCAACGGTGTGCTGCTCGGTGACCGTCAATACCGGTGTAGCCCGGAGCAGATCGGCGATGCGCTTGCGGGAAGCGGACACCCGGCCGCCCTTCACCGCCCAGGATAGATCCTGGATGGCGGCGTAGATGGTGGTTTCGGCAATGGCCTGCTCAGCTACGGCCAGCACCTGATCATGACTCAGACCTCGCCGGGCGGCCCGGGCTACCGTGACCGCCACCAGCCCCAGCCCCACGGACGTATTGGCCCCGTCCAGCACGGTAATATGCACACCGGGCAAACGCATGGCGGCCATCTCCGCCGACTGGAAGGTGCCACTCACCGGCTTGGGCCGGTG
>CBDVAP010000165.1:0-5269 GCA_965372015.1 uncultured bacterium
GTTCCTGGAGTACCCGCAATAGAGCACTGAGTTCCTCGGCCTGGGAAAGTAACCCGTGTTCCCGAGTCAAGGCCTGTTCTTCATCAGGGACAATCCGGGCCTCCCGCAACTCGTTCAATTGAAACTGGCGCAGCTGCTGCTGGTCCCTTTCGTGATGTAGTTCCGATTCCAGTTGCCGGTACTCGTCTCGCACTTCAATCAAGCGCCGGTAAGTGTCGCCCAACCGGCGCCGCTCAACCGACAAACCGGCATAAGCATCGAGGAATTCCAGGTGGGTGGCTACCCGCAGCAACGACTGGTGCTCGTGCTGGCCGTGCAGGTCAACCAAGGGCGCGATCCGCTCTTCCAAGGTGGCCAGTTTCGCCGGTTCGTCGTTTAAGAAAATGCGGGAGGCCCCTCCTACCCGGATCACCCGCCTGACCAGCCAGGTGTCCGGGCCTGCGCTGAGCTGCCCTTCAACCACGGCAGCCTTTTCACCGGTGCGCACGATCTCGCTGGAAACCCGGCCGCCCAGGAGCAAGCTCAAGGCCTCGATCAGGATCGACTTGCCGGAGCCGGTTTCACCGGAAATGATGTTCAGGCCTGCCCGGAAGGTGACTTCCAGCTCCCGAACCACAGCCAGATTCTTAATGTACAGCCGACTGATCACGCCGCTGCCACCATATATAACTGATTGCACCTAAAACCGCCCCAACCTGATCGGCCGACCAGTCGGCGAAAGAACTGTCCCGCCCGGGGATCAACATTTGGTAAAGTTCATCTAAGGCTCCGAACAGCCCGGCCAGGATGATCGCCAGGCCCAGCAAATACCGGTCTTCGAGTCTAAGACTGGCGGCCGCCCGGTAGACCAGGATGCTGAAGACGGCATATTCCCCCAAGTGGATCAGCTTGTCGTACGACAGCCAACTGATATCGGGGAAACTCTTACCGGGGATGGAGGACAGGGCCACGATCAAGGCCGCATACAGCCCGGCCCATAGTAATTGACGGTTCATGCCGCGCCGTCATACCGCGCCAGGGCGGCAGGCAAATGTTCCAATATCTCAAGGGCGCTCATTCCTGACTCCCCCACCGCTGCCCGGGCCAGATCGCCGGCCCGGCCATGGATAAAGACGCCCATAATGGCCGCCTCATCGGGGCTGTAATTCTGGCTGAGGAACGTGCCGATGATCCCCGAAAGCACGTCACCGCTGCCGGCGGTGGCCATACCGGGATTGCCGGTGCTGTTGATGACAATATCGCCGCTGGAAAGCAAGGTCAGGGTGGGAGCGCCTTTGAGAACCACCGTATGGGGGAAATAAGAGCGTACCTCCGCCAGTACACCGGCTGGGTCACTTATGACCTCCTCCAGCTCATGGTCGAACAGGCGGGCAAACTCCAGAGCGTGCGGGGTCAGGACCAACGGTACGCCAGTGGCATTCAGCAGGTCCATGTTATCAGGAAAAGCCATTAGCCCGTCGGCGTCAAGTAAGATGGGGGCATCCAGATATTCGAAGATACCCTGCACAAATTCCCGTACTTGAGGGCTGCGGGACAGGCCGGGACCCATCACCACCGCCGAACACCAATCCAGCGATTCCTGAATCGCCGCTACATGCTCGGGGAGGAAAATACCCCGTTGGTTGTCTTCTAAGCCCAAGGTGATCACCTCGGGCATGCTCAGGGCGTAAAGCTGTTGAATAGAGGCCGGGCAGGCCGTCAGCGTCAGTCCGGAACCGGAGAGCACGGCGGCCCGGGCGGTGAGCACCGCCGCACCGGTCATGCCCAGCGAACCGGCGATAACCAGGGTCTTGCCCTGGCGGTGTTTATAAGTCCGGCGGGCCGGCGGGCGGAACAGACGGGCAAAATCCGGCCCGGTAAATTGGAAGTGCCCGGTCTCGTCCTCGCTGATGTCCACGGCGGCCAACCCGATATCGGCTATCACCACCCTACCCGCCAGATCAGGGCCAGCGCTGATCAATAGCCCCAGCTTGGGGTGCCCCATGGTAACAGTGACATCCGCCTTGATCGCCGTCTCCCAGCTATGACCGGTATCAGCGCTCAGGCCGGTGGGAACATCCACCGCCAGGACCGGTCCCGGTTGTTCGTTGATGGCTTGCACCCAGGCCTCCACCGGTTCGCTGAGAGGCCGGTCCACCCCGATACCCAGCAGGGCGTCGAGCACCAGGTTGCCGGCGGTCCAGGCTACATCTTCCGGCCGGGCCGACTGAAGCAGCTGCACATCCGCCTGCCGGTAGGTCTCCCCCACTACGGCATCCAGGTCCTCGATAGCGCCCAGCAGATGTACTGAGCAGTTGTAGCCCCAGCGGGCCATAAATCCGGCGGCGGCGATACCATCACCACCGTTATGCCCTTTGCCGCAGACCACTACCACCGGTCGGTCCGTATCCCCCCGGAGTAGTTTGGCCGCTTCCACGGCCACCACCCGGCCGGCATTGCGCATCAGGTCGATCTCCCCCAAGCGGCCGGTCCGCACGGTATGACGGTCAAGCGCCCTGGAACGTTCGGTGTTGAATACACTAATCACTAGTTACT
Source organism: uncultured bacterium (assembly GCA_965372015.1). Lineage (GTDB taxonomy): Bacteria > Fidelibacterota > Marinisomatia > SCGC-AAA003-L08 > TS1B11 > JACZSB01. The sequence goes on from CBDVAP010000165.1 coordinate 2,536, forward strand.
ACCAAAGCTGTGGCTACAGCATGATCGGCGGTATGGCTGATGGATAGCTGCAGGCTGGCATCTCCGCCCGTCCAATGGGCCACCGGTATTCCCTCGGGCGTGCGCTCAATGCCGACACTGGTAAATGGCAGCGGGTCCCGGGCGCCGGCGGCGTAGAGGGCTTTTTTCACCGCTTCCTTGGCGGCGAACCGCCCGGCAAAGTGGATTGCCGGCACCGGTTGACGGGCACAATAGTCGATTTCGGTAGTAGTGTAAATCCGGCGGACAAAGCGGTCGGGCCACCGGGCTATCAAGTCCCGGATGCGGCGTACTTCAACGATATCTGTCCCGATGTAGATCAAGCCCGGTTGTGCCGGTCGACGATCTCGATCAGCTGGTAAATATCTTCTAAGACATAGTCGGCGCCGGAATGCTCCTCTTTACCGGTATGGCCGTACTTGGCGAAGGCGGTAAACATCCCCACGTTTCCAGCACCTACCAGATCGCGCTCAGGCCAATCCCCAACCATGATAGATTCGTTGAAGTTAACATCCAGCAGCCGGCAAATCTCGCGGAAAGGCGCGGGGTCCGGCTTATGCACATTGGTGTCGTCAAATGTGACCACGGCGTCGAACAGATGATGGAAGTTCAGGTAGCATAAGCGCATCCAGGCCTCCCGGCTGGGGGCATCGGACACGACACCTAACTTCAGTCCACTTTTAGCCAACTTCAATAACGTTTCGGTGACCCGCGGATACAGCAAGAGGGCGGCCTCCTTGGCTCGCCGGTAGGACACGATAGCCGAAGCCAGGAATTTATAATCTACCCCACCGGTCTCCTGGTTCAGGAAATCATTGAACACCTCCTGAAACTCATAGCCCTTATGGTCATAGATAGCCTTGATATCAGCGACGGCTTGGTCACGATCCAGCGGCAATCCGGCGGAAATCATTCCATCAACGGCGGCCCGCACCGAGGCATCTTTCATCTTCATGAAATCCAACAAGGTATTATCCAAGTCAAAAATCACCGCTTTGATCGGTTTAATCACATCCGACCTCAGTTTAATAAACAGCCCCACCCTGATTTCTCACGGGCGGGGCCGGCAGCTGCTCCCGTCACGGGCGCCCTGCTAGTGCGAACCGTTCAATTGATCAAGTTCATAGCGGGCCGATTTCCTGATGGCGGCGTCGCGACCCTTGCCCGCGTTTCGAAACGCCTCCAGGGCCGCCTGGCGGTTCCCGAGGGCCTTCTCGGCAATCCCTTTCTCAAACCAGGCGTACTCGAAATTACGCTTTAATTCGGTGCTGCGCTTAGCCGCCTGTTGGGCCTCCGTATACCGGCCCAGGGCGTTGTAGGCCGCCGCCAGCCGCCAGGCGGTACGATGGTCACGGCGTTTTAGATCGGCCGCTTTCCCCAATGGCACCAGGGCGTCCTCCCAACGCCCCTGCTCGCTATAGAACTCACCCAGATATTCGTGCGCGGTGGAGCTTTTCGGATTGGCGGCGATGGCGGCCTGGAAAGCTTTCTCCGCTTCCTTGGGGCGGTCCGATTTCAAAACTGCTCCCAGCCCCACCCAAGCTTTGTCCGCTTTCGGGTCATACGCAATGGCCTGGCGATAGGCCGCCTCCGCCTGATCGTGCTGGGCAGCGGTCCGGAAGATGTTACCCTTTTCCACTATCGCTGTGGTATAATCCGGCTTGATCTTCAGTACTTGATCCAAGGTTTTCAGGGCCTCATCGGTATCGCCCATGTTCTTATAACACTTGGCTAGGCGGAAGTAGGCCTTATGAAAGGTGGGGTCCAAATCTATGGCCTGCTCGTAGGAGGCCAGAGCTGCTTCCCAATCCCGCGAGTTGTAAAGCCGATTGCCCTTATTATATTCCTCCGCCACCAGCCGGTATAACGCTTTTGCATAGCTCTCGCTTTCGGGATTGAGCCGGCCGGCCTGCCGGAAGGCATCCGCCGCCAACCGGGGGCTACCGGCCTTGGTGAGCGCCAATCCCAGCCCGAAATGAGCAGAGGCAAAGCCGGGGAATTCACCAATGACTTTTTCGTACTCCCCGATAGCATCATCAAAATTGAATCCATCGTAAGCACGACGGGCGCGACTCATCCCACTGCTGAGGGAGGCGATCCGTTCCGCCTTGGATCGAAATTCCTCATTACGCGGATCTTTCTCGATGGCCTTAGTGATATTTTCCTGAGCGCCCTTGAGGTTGTCCCGCTCCAAAAAGACCACACTAAGCTCAAAGAAGGCCGGAGCGTAGTTCTCGTCATCCGCGATTATTGCTTGCAGCACCGATTCGGCCTGGGCCCAGTTACCGTCCGCCATCTCCGCCTGGGCCTGAGCCAGTCGCTTCTCCAAGTCCTGGACAGTCGGACCGCTGGCGGCGACAGCCAGGGTCATCAACAGGATTAGTGCATAGTATAACTTCATTCTGTGTGTTCCTCTTTTACCGGATCTAATTATGTTGCCCTGATGGACGTTCGGTGTTCCTCTCTATTCAGCGCCCGGCCGGGGTCAGCTGTTGACAGCCTAAGCGGTCCTTTCCCAAGTTGGCCGCGACCATTCCGACCGGCCGATTGCCAGATAACCCCGGCGGCACCACTGAATCAGTGCCGAAGGCCCCCCGCCTGTGGCGGGGTCCGGGACTTCCCGCTTCGCTATGCTGCGCGGGATAAACCCTTCGACCCTTCGCCCACGCTCAGGACAGGCTCCGCTCCCCCGCCGATGGCGGGGTCCAGGACAGGC
>CBDVAP010000166.1:0-5241 GCA_965372015.1 uncultured bacterium
CATACTCCTCTTCGCTCAGCAACGGCTGCTTATTACCTTCAATGTCCATGTATGTTTTGGCGGCAATGGCATCCAGGATTTCCTTCTTTTCCGGGGCTAGAAATCCGGGCTTATTGACCCACTGGATGAAATCATAGTCTTCTTTCCATTCCTCCAACTCCTGCTCGAGCTGCTTATCCAGGCGATCCTCCGGCTTTCCGTTCTCCAAATTGCGTATCCGGGCCCGCATCACCAGCATGTCACGGATGCTGTTCAGCCGGTCAATCACCACGGTGAACTTGGCCCCGTCCAACTTGCTCGTTTTCTCCAGCACCGCCTCGGGTACTCCGATCTTGCCCACGTCATGCAGCAGGCCCGCTACCCAGATTTCCTCCAACTCCTCTTCCGTGAATTGGACATCGGCAAACGGACCCTTGGTCTGGAGATTGATATCCTCAGCAGTGCGGCGGGATAACTTAGCCACCCGGCTGGAATGGCCGGCCGTGTGGGGAGATCGGGCATCGATGGCTTTCACCGTGTAGACCACCAGCGCCTTGAACATATTTTCGATATCGACGATCAACTGGGCGTTGTTGATGGCTACGGCCGCCTGGCTGGCCAGGGAGCGCACGCTGCTCTCGAACTTCGCCTCGAAAGGTATACGGTTGCCTCCCTCGTCCAGAGCATTGATCAGCTGCAGCACCCCGATCACCTTGTCGGTGTGGTCCCGCATGGGAATCACCAGCATCGACTCGGTACGGTAGCCGGTCATCTCATCGTATTTCTTGGGCCCGGTGAAGTCGTACCCTTCGGCCTTATAAACATCCGGGATATTGACCACCTCACCGGTCAAGGCCACTGAAGCGGAGACATTGACGTGATTCGGCTGGCCGTCCTTCTCCAGCGGAACTGGGGGGACCGTGATCTTGACACCGGTGGTACCGCCGGCGGAGTACCCGGTTGATTCGGTCTGCATAATCTCGAAGGTCAGAACATTGCGCTTGGAATCGACGCGGTACAGGGTACCGGCATCACAATTGGTGAAACTACGCGTCTCATGTACAATGGTTTCCAGCAACCTCTCCAGGTTCTTTTCGCTGGAGAGGGAGATGCCGATCTGGTTGAGGCGCTCCCGCTCCTCCTGCATAGTTGCCAGGCGGACGGCTAGATCATCCGGCATTCCGGGCGTAGTACTTCCGTTAGATTCAGGACTCATGGAGGACTAAATATAGACTCACCGCTGAAGGGAATCAAGATATTGAGCGCATCTCTCGTTCCGGGCTGCTTGGGACTGGACGCGAGAGTGGGCTATTTGCCCTTGCGAGGGACTACCGGTTGGCGGATCACCGTCTTCAGGCTCTCGGCGGCGGTACGCCGGGGATCGTTGAGATATATCTCGTGATGTTTTCCCCCGAAATCGTATTTGTTCTCCTTGATGAACTTATGCAGCTTTTCAATCGTGAGGCGCTCCGCCGAGTAGGGTCCGAGGTGCAAGATCTGGGCGCTCTGTCCTTCCTTGAAAGACTGAAACCTCATCTTGTCCAGGGCCGGCGGGTTTTTCTTCTCCCGCACATCCACCATCGTCTCGGTGACTATCTCCCGGCTGATCAGCTCCGGTTGGCGGATCATGGCCGTCCATAGCCATTCATCCCGGCGTTCCTGACTAAAGGCGGACATGTCTTTCGCCCACCAGAGCGTCTCCAGGGGCATGACCGTATAGTCGAGCCGTTGGGGGCTGTACTTGATGGCAAATTTAAGGGCATACGATACGGCATACAGGCTGTCCGCGGCGGCCTGGTAGGCATCCGATTTGGCCGGATCCCCTTTACCGTCGATCATCAGAAAGTTCATTCCTGGTACTTTGACAATTTCGGGATTCCTTGGTGCGGGGAAATAAATCTTCTTCATTTCCCGTTTAAAGTCTACCCTTTTCATCAGTTTCCTCCAATAATAATGTTATCTGGTTGTACTAACATTCACCTGGTTTAACTTAGTCTGCTTGGGTTTGAAATGGTAATTGAACCTATTCAAAGTTACGCCAATACTCATTATATCGGCTTTTTCTAATATTTGAATTTTGTAGTCCCTCTCCTACAAAATCAAGGAAATAATCCTTACAAAATAACTAAATAATTAAGTATCTCCCTCCAGCTTGGGAAGGATCATCCCGGCCAGGACTGCGGGCACTAATAACAGACCCATGGTGGAGAAAATAGCCGCCGTGCCCCAGGCATCTCCGATGGCGCCGGCCAGGGTGGACGCCAAGGCACCCACACCGAAAGCCAATCCGTGAAATATCCCAAACAGGGTGCCCCTTCGCTCGGGACTGGAAAAATCGGAAATCAGGGCGTTGCTGACCGGCTGGTACGAGAAGCTCATAATCCCCCATCCCAGTGCTATCGTCAATAGCAATAAGCCCCTGGTATAGCTCATCAATACCAGTAAAGGGATGTTCAGCGCGATAATTACCCCAATCATTTTTGCCCGCGGGAAGCGTTCCCCCCACCGGCCGCCCAGCAGCTGGCCGACTATCCCGCTGGCCAACACTATAGCCGTCAGACCACCCCCCACCAGTACCGGCGCCAGCCGGCCGGTGAACAGCTGTGACAGGTGCAGCGGCATGAAACTGAGTACCCCCCGGTGCACCAACCCCATGAAAACGCCGGTGATATAGACATAGACCAACGCCTGGGGCCAGGTGCGCCGCCCGGCCTGAGGATGGGTGGAAACTTCGGGGCCGGCTTCACCCCTGGGGGCCAGTGCCAGGTATACGCCCGCCACCAGGGCCAGGCCCCCGAACAACAGATAGGGTGCTCCCCACCCTTGCCAGTGGGCCAGTAAGCCGCCCACCAACGGTCCCAGGGCCAGGCCCAGGCTGCCGGCCACGCCGTGGATTCCCAGCTGACGGCTGATACGGCTGGAGTTATGGCTGATCAGGGTCAGCCCCGCCGGGTGGTACAGGGCACAGAACAGTCCCAATAGCGCCAGCCCCACGGTCAGTTGTGGCAGTCCGCCGGCTGTGACCAGCACCACTACCGCAACGGCCGAGCCCAGGAAATAAATCATCAGTACCTTCCGGGCCCCAAACCGGTCGGTCAGCCAACCGGCGGGGAAGGCCCCTACTCCATACAGCAGGTAGTGCACCGTCCCGATGGCTCCTAAAGTAGTGAGCGAGATGCCCGGATACAACTGCAGCAGTTGGATCGTGATCACCGGGTAAATCAGGGTCAAACTGTGATTGAGCAGATGCCCGATAAAGGTTATAGCTGTTACGTTGCTGATGTTAATGTCCTGCTAACTGTTAGCAATAAAAGATGAAAACAAAAGAGCCACTGGGTAGTGGCTCTCAGGGATCCGGTTGGTAGTCAGATTTAGCGCCGCTCCTTAATCCGGGCCGCTTTACCGCGCAACTTGCGCAGATAATACAGCTTGGCACGCCGGACTCTCCCCAAGCGCACCACCCGGATAGCTTCGATATTGGGGCTGTGCAGCGGGAAGATTCGTTCCACCCCGATCCCGCCTGAAATCTTGCGTACGGTGAACGTCCGGTTGATCCCGCTGCCCGAGAAGGCGATCACGTTGCCCTCGAAGGTTTGGACGCGGGAGCGAGTGCCTTCCACTACTTTCACGTCTACTGCCACACGATCACCGGCCCGAAATTGCGGCAGATCGGTCTTCACGAATTCCTTGGCGGCCGTTTGCAATACATCATTCATTGTTCTTTGTCTCCATCACTGGTCTTGGTTGGCCAGAAATTTTTTCCAGATATCGGGGCGGCGCTCCCGTGTCCGCTGCTCCCGTTGCTCTCGCCTCCACTGGGCGATAGCGCCGTGATCGCCTGAGAGCAGCACCCCTGGTACGTCCAGCCCCCGGTACTCCCTGGGCCGGGTGTAGTGGGGGCCATCCAGTAAGCTGCTGCTGAACGAATCGGTCTCGGCCGATTCGAGCGAATTGAGCACTCCCGGCCGCAGCCGGGTCACCGCATCCACCATCAGCAGGGCCGGCAGCTCGCCCCCGGTAACCACAAAATCCCCCACCGAATATTCGTGGGTAACCAGCAGGTCACGTACTCTCTGATCGATACCTTTATAGTGCCCACAGATAAACACCAGGTGGTCCCGGTCAGCCAGCTGGGCAGCTGCCTTTTGCGTAAAAGGCTCTCCATCGGGCGTCGGGAACACCACCGCCGGGGCAGAGGCCGAACCAGCCTCCTTCAGGGCTGCATCATAGGCCCGGAAAACCGGCTCAGGTTTCAGTATCATGCCAACGCCGCCACCGAACGGCTCGTCATCAATCTTGTGGTGCGGCGGATCGGCGTGGTCGAACAGGTTGTGCAACCGGTAGCTCACCAGGCCCTTGCTAGTGGCTCGCCCCAGAATGCTGGTGGCCACAACGGCTTCCACTACCTGGGGAAAGGGGGTCAGGATGTCGATCCGCAGAATCAATCCAACAATCCTTCCAGCACATTGATCACTATTCGCCGGGTGTCATGTTCAACCCGCTCGATGATCGATTCCACCAATGGTATCAGCACCTCCCGGCCCTGGTGGTCCACCCGCAGCACGTCGCTGGCCGGTAATTGCCAGACTTCCTCGACAGGCCCGATCACTTCCCCGGCCTGGGAAACCACCGTATAACCCTCCAGTTCGCCCGGATAATACTCTCCGGCGGGTAACTCCGGCAGATCACTGCGGGCTGCCAGTAACCGGGAGCCGCGCAACGCATCGGCGGCGGTACGATCGGTGATACCTTCAAAGAGCAACAGCACCCGTTCTCCCTGTATCCGCGTGCGGCGCAGATTTAATTCTTCCTCATGACCGTCGGGGTACTGGAGTAAAATCCGATCAAGGTGCTCCAGTATTCCCGGGTGGCGGATATAGGCCCGGAATCTCACTTCCCCCCCCAGGCCTTGCCCCCGGGCTACCCGGCCGAGTGTTAGATAGCCCTGTTTACCGGGCATCGCTACTGTTCCGGCCGCCTGACTGCAGCCGGGCGCTATTCCTTGGCGGGCTTTTTCTTGCCGGCCGCCTTGGTAGTCTTGGCGCTCCCGCTGGACTTCTTCGCCGGTTTCTTGGTCTTGGTCGCTGCCTTGGGTTTAGCCTTTGTTTTAGCGGCGGGCTTTTTCTTGGCCACAGCCTTAGCCGCAGGCTTGGGCTTGGGCTTGGCCTCAACCTTAGCCGCAGCCTCCGGTTCTTCCTTGGCCTCAGCCTTAGCCGCAGCCTCCGGTTCTTCCTTGGCCTCAGCCTTAGCCGCAGCCTCCGG
>CBDVAP010000167.1:0-5232 GCA_965372015.1 uncultured bacterium
ATGCAAGCAGGCAAAACTTCCCGCCCGATCTGTAGTTTACGTTCAGGGTTTGTTGTATTCGCTCCATGACGCTCCCCCCATGCTATTATTGGTACGTATACCTGTGTCCGAAGGCACTCGTCGTGGAGTCGAGGGGCTTGCAGATGTGGCGACTTCCGGTCCCGGGAGCACCACAGAGAAGTCGGACGGCATATTGACCAGTGCCTCAGCGGCACCGTTGTCTACATTTTAGCTGGGGTCTTCTTAAAGAAGAGCCCGTGGTATTCAAATTAAGTTAATATTGAACAGCACGTTAAACTTGAACTTTATAGCACCTCTTGGGGGATTTTCTCTCCACAGCGCACTTATTACCGCCCCTTAGCGACCCGGACCCCGCCATCGGCGAGGTTAGCGTAATTAGCGGCTAATCCTCTTCTCCTCCCCTGCTGACCGCTCACCGCTCATGGCTCATCGCTGCTTCGCGCACCAGGCGAACGACAGGACTCTACTAATACCTTACATTCCCGGCGTTATGAAAGGGATGGACAAACGGTTACGGTATCTGTAAATGGGTTCCGGTATCAAATGGCGGATAACCTCTTCATTCTTAATATCTTCTACTCTTATTTCCGCCCTTCGTGCCATTGTGGTTAATTTTGAAAAAACCCCGTGAGTCCACCTCCCCCGTCGGTAAGGGTGAACCTTTTGATACCCTATCGTGATCCTTTTACGGACCTTTAGTGGCCCTATCGATAGCATAAAGGTAGCCTAAATAGGCCCTATCGTGACCCCGAACGGCTTTCCCCCCGAGCCTGTTGAGGACCTGGCCGGTCCTTGCCTTCCCCGGTTCCGGGCTGTAAACTGAGCTAGCCGGCAACGGCCATCTTTGCAAAGTACTTACAGGGAAGTCCTGTGAAAACCAGGCGCTGCCCCGCAACTGTGATTTCCCCGCGCTGGGCCGGTCGTCCAGCGGTTAGGGAATAAGCCAGACACCTGCAATCCTATAAACCTTCGCGGGAGGGGTTTAGGTGAACGGTAGATTTCCCATAGCACCCCGCGGCTTGACCCGGGGTGTTTCTTTTTAACCTGCGATCACATCGGTCGGCAACCGGTTTGCCGATGCTGATCTCTCTCAGCCGGTGGCAGACCCAGCCGCCTCCGTCCATACGATACCCCATTTCAACCTGCCGGGCCTTACGGTTTATTATCCAACCCGATGAAACTTCCATAAGGAGGGAAAAGTGGACAGCAACAGACGAACTAGGATGAATAACATTATCACTATCGGCGCCTTTCTAACGGCCACCTTTGCGCTAGGGTCATCTCTGGCATTGGCCCAGGAGGTGGAGGAAAAAATACAGGCCCCGCCTGAATCTAAATATATTCTACCGGAAATCGTGGTGACCGCCACGAGAATAAATCAGTCCATTAAGGAAGTGCCGCTTTCAACGGGCGTAATCTCGAGCCGGGAGGTAGAATCGAGCAACGCGCTTAATGCCGGCGACATCTTGAGGACTGCTACCGGGGTCACTGTGCGCAGTTACAATACGAGTGGCGTCGCCACCGCCAGTTTAAGGGGATCGCAGTCCGCCCAGGTCCTGGTTATCCAGGACGGAATGCCCATATTCGACCCATTTACCGGCCTGACCGATTTAAGCCAGATCAGTCTGGCGGGGGTCGAACGGATAGAAATAGTGCGCGGGCCTACCTCACACCTCTATGGCGCCAATGCCCTGGGGGGGGTCGTCAATATCATAACCCGCCGGCCGCTCGATAGGACCAGTGCCAATATCTCGGTGGGCAGCTTTGACACCCGTAAATACCATCTGCAGACCGAAGGCCTCGCCGGCCAGGCCGGTTATTTTCTGTCCGGGACGGTCGACAGATCCGATGGTTGGAGAGGCAATGACGAGTTCCTGAACCGGAATATTTTTGCGAAGCTGACAGGTGAAACCGGCCGGGTCAATGTCCAGCTCTCAACCGGGTATTTTGCTTCGGATATGGGGCTGCCGGGGCCCCGGCCGGCCAGTCCCACCAAGTACGGTAATAATGAGGTGGCCACCCTGTTTGACCGGCAGACCAACTCGAAACTGTACGCGCTGCTGGCCCTGGAAATTGGTTTAGGGAGCGACGCGAATTTCACCCTCAAGGTTCGGCCGGCCAGCAGCACCACAAATTTCCGCACTACCTACGATGACTGGCTCACGGGCGACAACATCGTCAATGATAATGAGTACCTGGCCAATAGTGTCACCCTTACCGGTCAACTTGAGACGCCGCTGGGCGGGCAGCGACTATTGATCGGGTTCGATGGTATTGGCCGGCGAGCCGCTGCTGCCCAAAAATATACGAACCAGGTAAGTGGGGTGGTGGAGGTCGTCGAATGGGACCCGGCGACCCGGACTGCGGGGGTCTGGGTGGAATACATCTGGCAGCGGTCAAATCTGGGTGTGGTGCCCGGCATCCGGCTCGATAGGCACTCCCAATACGGTTCGTCCACCAGTCCCAATATAGGGCTGACCCTTGATTTGGGGGCTAATACGTTTCGGGCCTCGGTTGGGCAAGCGTTCCGGGCGCCCGCCTTCAACGACCTGTTCTGGCCCGACGCCGGCAACCGGGATCTCAAAAGTGAGACCGGTGTCGCCTATGAGGTCGGCCTGGAACACCGGTTTACTCAGACCGCAACCGCCCATGTGGTCGTCTTCAGGCGGGCTGTGGATAACATGATCGCCTGGGCGCCCACCGGGCCGAACGGTTTGTGGCGGCCGACAAATATCAACCGGTATTCCGTCAACGGTTTGGAAACCGAGTTCGACCTCCGGTTGCTAAGTTTTCAGGTCAACGTGAGCTATTCTTTATTGGATGCGCAGCAGACCAACCAGGAGGTGGTTTACGATGATTGGTTAACCGGCGAGACCCGCCTGGAAGAGATTACCCGCTCCGCGGCCTTTGTCCCATTGCACTCCGCCAGGGCCCAATTGGACTTCCGTCTGGCAGGTTTCGATGTAAATCTGCGCGGCGAGTATAGAGGCGTCATCAGAAACTACTATGCCGATTATTCGCAATCACCAACGGTGGCCAGGGCTGAAAAAATATTGCCGGCCAGGACCGGTCTGGACCTGCGCCTGAGCAGGAGTCTTGCCAAGCTGACGCCCTATCTGGAAGTCAGGAACATTTTCGATACCCGCTTTAGCGAGCATTTTGGAGACACCTTCGCCGATGGAGACTATCCCCTACCCGGCAGGACAATCACCGTTGGGCTTCGGCTGAACCTCTGAAAGTTCGCTTTGATAGCAAGAATCGAGCATCCGATATCAAACATCCGGCATCCAGTTCACTTCAGCAGCAGCATCCTTCGGCGAGCTCAGGACAAGTCTTGATGGACTTGGTGATCGCTAGTGAATTCCCCGACTGCGGCGAGACGACTAGGCGCGCGATGTAGATGCCGGAGGGAAGGCTACCAATTCAGTCAGTCTCGTTGTAGCTGAGATGGACATAATCATCTACCAGGGTTGTGATCCCTCGGTCGACGAGGGATAGTATTAAGTTCTTTGAAGTATTCGAAATCTTCCACTTTCACCCAACCAAGTGGTACATCCCGCTTCCATAATTGTATCCAATAATCTTCTATTGGTGTTTTCTCAAAGGACAAACCTCGGTTTTTGATCGTGTTAATTTGAAGCAAATTCCCTTGATAATTCACCAACACAAATGACATGGGTATGCTATGAAGGAACTGTAGGGAGGCATTTTGTTCAAGTGGAATAACGACCTCTTTAGCTTCCCTGCTATAGATTTCACCCGATAAAAACGACAGGCTACCATAGCTTGTAGCATGCAACTCCATTTCATTTCGAGATAAAATACTCCCTGATTGTCGAACTCTGTACAATTGCTTGTCGTAAGAGAAGTCGGTTGCAGAGAACCAAACAATTGTGTCGATTTGAGCACTATCCAGATTGGGGTGGGAATATATTTCTACCGACTTTCCAATTTCAAAAGTGGGCGAGGATTCGTATTTCCATCCAACCTCAGTCTCAAAAATTGATTCCTGTGAGATTAATAAGGCTGGGATACAAACCATTGCAATGACTATTGCCCTCATACTAAACTCCATAACTGTTGACCAATTACTTGTAGCCTAACCATATTTTTTAGCCTGCCTTTAACGTTAGGATTTTTTAGTTTTAGTTTGCACTTATTAAGGCTCCAGCTGATAACAGCTTGGTACCTGGAAGTATCACCTCACTAGCTTGCTTCGGTATCCTCGGCTACTGAAAGGCCATTGTGGTTGTACTCCCTACGTCCTTGCTAGAAAATCTCTTGAAACTGGTCATTACTCGTAACCAGCGGGCAAATTCTGACCCTTCCCGTCGAGAATCAGTATCTACAGTCGGTTGGATCATCATCTGAAAGCCCATCCGGCTGAAAACTACCCAATTACTGCACACTTCCCAAATCCTCCTCGTGATACACAGTATTTAGGATCTTGCCCGCACCAAGCTCAAACCGAAAATTACACGCCACACTTTCCTGCCAATTGACCACCCGGCGTGGAACCCGCCGTAGGAGGGGAAATCTTGCCGAGGCAGAGAATTATTCGTCGGACCGCCGTTCGTTGCCGGAGCGTTGTTTGGGTATGGTACGTCTGTCTCCTTCAGCCCGCTGTTCCTCTTCGATCTCCTTCTCGTCTGTCCGGCGCTCGAAGGTGGCTCGCACTCTCTCGACTTCGCGTCTTTGGTTACCGGTTTTTCTTTCTTCCATCAAGACCTCTCCTGCATTAATCGGCAAATATACAGAGGTTCAGCTTCTATTTCCTAATTAATGAAGTACCTCTACTGCTTCATAAAAGAGCACCGACATCACAGCAGGCTTGTCCCGTATGATCCCGCCAAAGGCGGGGCCTAAGGGCGGTAGCGGGGAGAGGCCTACCACCACGCCGCCGTCTTGTCATTCCGAATGCAGTGAGGAATCTCTCCGGCTGACGGCTCTCCGCGCACCAGGCGAACGACAGCCCTCCTAAAAATCCCTATATTCCCCCGCTCTTTGAAAAGCATGCCCTGAGCCCGTTGAAGGGTGAGTTTGCATCATAGCCCATTTTGCATTTCCCCATCCGGCCCCGTTATCTAACAGATATTAAACTGTTAAAACTTAATATCTTATGCTCTTAATACTGCCTTTTGGGGTTAATTTTTTTGCATTCCCCCCTTGGGCTAACCTCCCCCGTCGACAAGCACTAACCATTTGATGGGT
>CBDVAP010000168.1:0-5227 GCA_965372015.1 uncultured bacterium
ATCCAGGCCTCGAAGGAGAGGATGATCAGGGCGATGGCCAGCAGCAGGTAGTTGCCGGTGCCATAGTAGAAGCCGATCTCCTTGACCAACGCCCAGGAGGTCATGGCGGCCACGAACAGCATGGGGGCCAGGGTGAACCAGTAGCGGCGGCCCTTGCTCATGACCCATACAGTGATCACCAGCAGAGCTAACGCCCCCACCAGCTGGTTGGTGGTGCCGAACAGGGGCCAGAGCACTTGCTCCTGGTTGAAGAGGGTCACCAACAGGCCGGTAGACATGACTATTCCAGCCTGGAGATAACGGCTACGGGCCAGCGGTTGCAGACCCATCGACGAGCCGAACTCACCCAGGACGTAACACTGGATGCGGAAGGCGGTGTCCAGGCTGGTGGCGGCGAAGGCGATGACCACCACCGAGAGGAACACGGTTGCCAGGCCTTCGGGAATGCCCAGAGGCCGCAGAAAGGTGGCGGCGCCTTCGATGAAGGCCAGGATGGAGGAGCCGGCGGCCGCTTCCCAGGAGTGGTAATGCTGGAGCCATTCGCCGGAGGAGTCGAAGCCGGCGCTGACGGCCAGGGTGGCTAACAGGGCCAGGGTACCCTCTCCCAGCATAGCGCCGTAACCGATGGGCCGGCTGTGTTTCAGGGCCTGGAGCTGCTTGGCGGTGGTGCCGGAACTGACCAGGGAGTGGAAGCCGGAGATGGCCCCGCAGGCGATGGTGACGAACAGCAGCGGGTACCAGCTGCCCTTAGAGATGGGGACCGTGTTGAGCATGGGCGCTACGATGGGACGTTGGGCCAGAAACAGGCCTAGATAGATCACACCCAAAGCCAGGAGCAGTTGGTGGGAATTGATGTAATCCCGGGGCTGAAGCAGCACCCAGACCGGCAGGCTGGCGGCGATGAAACCGTAGACCATCAGCAGCACCACCCAGGCCTGCTCTTCGGCGAACGAGTTGCCCAGGGGACCGAAAATCTGTACCAGCCAGGGGGCGAAACCACTGATGTGCAGCGGATGGCGCCAGCCAACGTAAATCATAACGTATAGCAGCACCAGGGCGATCAGGGAGGGCACCAGCAAGCGCACCTGCTTGCGGCGGACGTAGACCCCGATAATAATGGCCACAATGATCTGGAAGTTGATGGGCAACACCGAGCCGGGGTAGTTCACGAAAAGTTTGGCGATGGCCCGGGCGAAAACGGGGATCACCATGAATATGAGCAGGAAGATGATACTCAAGTAGAGGGTGCGGGCCCGGGGAGACAGCAGGCGCTCGCTGATCTTGCCGATGCTCTGTCCCTTATGGTGCACCGAGACTACCAGGGCGCCGAAATCGTGTACCGCGCCGATGAACACGGTGCCGAACACCACCCACAAGATAGCCGGCACCCAGCCCCAGATCACGGCGATGGCCGGACCCAGGATGGGGGCCGCCCCGGCGATGGAGGCGTAGTGATGGCCGAACAGCACGTGGGGGTTGGTGGGCAGGTAGTCCTTGTCGTCGCGCAGGGTGTGGGCGGGGGTGACTAACTGCTCATCGATGCCGTAGACCTTTAGGGCGATGAATCTGCTGTAAAAGCGGTAGGCCAGGGCGAAGATCGATATGCCCAAAAGGGCAATAAGGGCTGAATTCATAGGCTCCTCGAAATATGAGGTGCTAAGTTTATCCCGCCGGGCCGCTATGGGCAACCATGTAGCTCGTTGGTATTGCAAAAATTTTACGGTAAATTACTTGTAGATGCTATCCCCGTTCTTACAGCCGGCGGTGTGTTTCCGGCCCTCTATCGAACCGTGAGCAGTGTACGGTTATGACCGATAGTCCATTGTTGAATCAGCTCAGGGGGCTGATCATGGACACGGTGCGCCGGGCCAACTCGGGGCATACCGGCGGGGCATTGTCGTCCCTGGATTTTGCCATGCTGCTCTACCGGGATGTACTGCGCTACGACCCCGACGACCCCACCTGGCTGAACCGGGACCGGTTTGTGCTGTCAGCCGGGCATGAATCGGCCCTGCTGTACTCCCTGCTGCATATGATCGGCTACCTGGAGCTGGACGACCTGCAAAATTTCCGGCAGTTGGGCAGCCGCACACCCGGCCACCCGGAAGTGGGCCTGACCCCCGGGGTGGAATGCACCAGCGGTCCCTTGGGGCAGGGGGTGGGCATGGCGGTGGGGATGGCGGTAGCCGAGGAGATGCTGCGGGCCCGGCTGGGTTGGGACGTGGTCAATCATGATACCTACTGCCTGTGTGGCGACGGCGATCTGCAGGAACCGGTAGCCCTGGGGGCCTGTGCCCTGGCCGGACACTGGCGCCTGAGCCGGCTGATCATGTACTACGACCGCAACCGGGTGCAGATTTCGGGCGGGACGGAGCGGGCGGACTCTACAGAGGTTAATCAGTTGTTCAAAAGCTTCGGTTGGCACGTGCTGACTATCGACGGCCATGACCACGATATTATTCGGGAGGCGCTGGCCCATGGCCTGCTGCAGAGGGACCGGCCGACGCTGATTATCGGGGAAACCGTCATGGCCCACGGGACGGCCAGTATGGAGGGATCGGCCGCCACCCACGGCGCTCCCCTGCCGCCGGAAGAGATCGCCGCCACCAAGGAAAAATTGGGGTTGGACCCGCAGGCCAGCTTTCAAGTCACCGATGAGGCGCTGAGCGAACTCAGGCGGCGGCAGCCCCGGCTGCGGGATAGGGCGGCGGCCTGGCGTGAACACTTAAAGGAGCGGCGGGCTGAGCAGGAATTTGACACCCGCTGGCGGGCCTTTTTCGAACCGCTGGCCCCGGCGCAGTTGCCCTGGCCCCAGTTCGAACCGGGGGCCTCTATCGCCACCCGCAAGGCCTTTGGCCAGGTGCTGGATGCTGTGGCGGAGCAGCTGCCGGGGCTAGTGGGTGGCTCGGCCGACCTGGAGCCGTCCAACAACACCGCCAATTTTGCTAAACGTTATGGCGACTTCGGGGCTCAACGGCGCGACGGACGCTCCCTGGCCTACGGCGTGCGGGAATTTCCCATGGGGGCCATCAACAATGGTATCGCCCTGCATGGGGGGCTGCGACCGTTCGGAGCCACCTTCCTGGTGTTTACCGATTACGAGCGCCCGGCTCTGCGGCTACGGGCCTTGCAACAATTGCCGGCTATCGGGGTCTATACCCACGATTCAATATTTGTGGGGGAAGACGGCCCCACCCATCAACCGGTGGAGCAGACTATGGCCTTGAGGGTGATTCCGGGTCTAATGGTTTACAGGCCAGCTGAGGCAATTGAAACCGCCCTGGCCCTGGAGCAAATCCTGGGCGGTGATCGTCCGGCGGCGCTGCTACTGGGCCGCCAGGGAGTACCGGTGCTGCCCAAGGAGTATCACGACCGGGCCAGGGAAGGTGTGCCCCGGGGGGGGTACGTGCTCAAGGAAGCGGCCGGGGAGCCGGACGTGACCATTTTTACCTGCGGCTCGGAAGTGGCCCTGGCGCTGGAGGTGGAGGGTTTACTGGCCGGCCTAGATATAAAGGTGGTCAGTTTACCCTGTTGGGAGCTGTTCTTTGAGCAGCCGGAGGATTACCGGGAGGAAGTGCTTGCGTCCCCGGCCGGGTTGCGGGTCTCGCTGGAGGCGGGGACTACCCTGGGCTGGGAGCGGTTCACCGGCTTATCGGGCCTGAATATGGGCGTGGACCGGTTCGGTTGGTCGGCCCCGGGGGACGAGGTAGCCGCCGCGGCAGGTTTACAGGCGGAGCAGGTGGCCAAGAGAATTAAGGCGGCTCTGGCGGTGCCGGACACCAACAGGGCCAAAAGTAGTTGATTCAACCAACCAAGAGAAGGAGTTACTGATGGAGTTTCTAAATCGATATGCCAACCTAGTACACTGGCTGCCACGGGTCGCCCTGGCGGGGATATTCATTCCCCACGGCATCTCCAAATTTACCCATGGCCAGGCCATGGCCGAGGGCATGGGTTCTCCGATCATCATGATATACATGATCGGACTGATGGAGTTGACCGGTGGAGTCTGCATGATTGCGGGCGCCCTGGGCCGGGATCTGCTGACGCGGCTGGCCGGGCTGCTGATAGCCATCGTTATGCTGGGCGCCACGTTCATGGTGCATTTTCCACAATGGAACTTCGTGGCCAGTGAGGCCAAGCCCATGGGGGGGATGGAATTCCAAGTCCTCACCATGACGGTCGCACTCTATTTTCTAGTTAAGGGCAACGACGCCGACTAGCCGTTTCTGATCCCGCTGGGGGCGGCCAGCCCGTCCCCGGCCTTAAGTGGCTGCGACGGAGCGCCTATTATGGCGTAGACGCCGGAGGGCCAGGCTGTGTAACTTCGGACTGGAATTCCAGGTTTTTTTACCGATCTGGTTACAAGAAGAAGTACCTCCGAGGGAGCAGTATAGCAATATGGCCAAGTGGAACCCGGCGTCGTTTCTCCGCTTCAGCAAAGCCCAGTGCCCGGCGCATGTGGTGAATGTTTTGGAAGACCTGGTCAAGTTCATTACCACGGATGCGGATGTGGTAAACTGGGGCCGGGGCGATGAAACCGGAATGGTGACCTTCAAGGTCCGCTCGGACCATGGCATACTGCCATTGTTCAACCTGACTACCGAGGGAATTATCAAATTCTACATCAATTACCTACGGGAAAAGCAGGTCGCCAAGGAGATTTTGCGGGATTACCAACTGAAGTTGGAATCAACCTTTCTGCTGGATTTGAATGATGAGGTCTATCCCACCGACGTGGGTCACCCGGTGGACGACCTGTTCCACACCCAGAACCAGGTGGAGAAGTTCAAGCACGCCATCCTGGGGGTGACCGCCCGGCTGCACCAGTGAGTCGGCCGGGAACTTGGTCCCCCGCCCGTGGCCTCATATTAAAAGGTAACCCAGGTCAGGCTGTTTTCCTGAGTTGGATTTCCTGTTGGATTGGGGGCCGCAAAGATATGTTCATTTTCTTTTAGAAAGAAAACGAACCAAAAGAAACTTCGCGAACTATAAACTCGTTCCTATAAAATAGCGGAACTCAGACATATAGTTCGCAGTTGCCGCCTGGGGCGACAAATTGGGCCGGAGACGCAGGGAAGCCGTAAATAACCACCCGGAATTGAAATCCCGAACTGAGAGTCGGGACTGTCATAGAAACATAGCGCCCCGAAACTTCGGGGCGGTTTTATCCCCCGCCAGAGGCGGGGTTAGGGGGACTAGCGGACCAGATATGTTCATTTTCTTT
>CBDVAP010000169.1:0-5186 GCA_965372015.1 uncultured bacterium
TGGGTTGTTTTCTATTTTTCTGGGCCATTAATATCGCGGTAATTCTGGCGGGCATCGAGAGCATCAAGTGGCTGGAGACCCTGGCCGCGCCGTTCCTGTTGCTCATTGGCCTGGGGCTGCTGGTGTGGGCGGTGCAGGCCGGCGGCGGGTTTGCCGTCATCCTTTCGGATGCCACTGTGGCCCAGGTCCGGGGCGGCCTGCCGGGAGACTTCAATTTCTGGGCGATTTTCTGGCCCAGCCTGACCGGCATGGTTGGCTTCTGGGCCACCCTATCGCTAAATATCCCCGACTTCACCCGTTATGCCCGTAGCCAACGCGATCAGATGCTGGGGCAACTGGTGGGGCTGCCCACCACCATGGCCCTGTTTTCGTTCATCGGCATTGCCGTAACCTGCGCTACCGTGGTCATATTCGGGGAGACTATCTGGGACCCGGTGGCGCTGCTGAGCCGCTTCCCCAGCAAACTGGTGGTGGCCTTCTCGCTGTTCGCCCTCACCGTGGCCACCCTCTCCACCAACATCGCCGCCAATGTGGTATCACCGTCCAACGATTTCTCCAACCTGGCGCCACGTTACATCTCCTTCAAAAGGGGCGGCCTGATCACCGGCGTGATCGGTATCCTGATCTTCCCCTGGAAGCTGCTTAGCGATTTCAATCAGTACATCTTCACCTGGCTAGTGGGCTACAGCGGCCTGCTGGGCTCCATCGCCGGGGTGATGATCGTCGATTACTATTTGTTGCGCCGGGGCCGGCTGAAAATCGATGCTCTGTACCTGCGCGACGGGGAGTATTCATTCGGCGGCAGCGGTTTCAACTGGCGGGCGCTGGTGGCCGTCGGCCTGGGCATCTCCCTCAATGTGCCCGGGTTCCTGGCCCAGGCTTCGGGAGGGTCTATCACCGTGGCGCCCTTTTTCAGCGGCCTGTATAATTATGCCTGGTTCGTCAGCCTGCTGGTAGCCGGACTGGCCCACTTCGCCCTGAATCGCCTGTTTCCCTGGGACTCGGTAGATTAAATTATGCCGGCTATGATTGGGAGCACTCTATGTCACTACTGGTAAAAAATGGACGCATCATTACCGCCGTGGACGATTACCGGGCCGATATATTCGTTGAGCGGGATACGATCTCGCTCATTGGCCCCGACCTTAAGGTGGACGCTGACCAGGTGATCGATGCTAAAGGCAGGTACGTTTTCCCCGGGGGCATCGATCCCCACACTCATCTGGACATGCCGTTCGGCGGTACGGTGACTGCCGACAACTTTGAGACCGGGACGCGGGCAGCGGCCCACGGCGGGACCACCACATTAATAGATTTCGCCATCCAGACCAAGGGCCACTCCGCCCTGGAAGGGCTGGACACCTGGCATAAAAAGGCCCAGGGAAACACCGCCATCGACTACGGCTTTCATATGATCATCACCGACGTGGAGGGTGGCCGCCTCGATGAATTGCGCACTTTAGCCGACGAGGGAATTACCTCCTTTAAACTGTTTACAGCCTATCCCGGCGTGCTGTACGTGGATGACGGCACCCTTTATCGGGTCATGCGCCGGGCTGGCGAGGATGGCGCCCTGATCTGCATGCATGCCGAGAACGGTATAGTGATCGATGAGCTCGTGAAGCTGGCCTTGGAGGAGGGCAAGACCGAGCCCAAATGGCACGCCCTGACCCGGCCCACGCTGATGGAGGCCGAGGCGGTCCAGCGGGTCACCGCCATCGCCCAGCAGGCCGAAGCCCCGGTGTATATCGTCCACCTGTCATCGGCGGATGCCCTGGAGCAGTTGGTGCTGGCCCGCAATCGCGGTGTCCGGGCCTTCGCCGAAACCTGTCCCCAGTACCTGTTCCTGGACCATTCCCACTACGAGCAGAAAGGGTTCGAGGGGGCCAAGTACGTAATGTCGCCGCCGTTAAGGGAGAAATGGAATCAGGAAGCACTGTGGCGCGGGTTGCAATTTGGTGACCTGCAGGCCGTTTCCACCGACCATTGCTCTTTCCGCTTCAAGGACCAGAAAACCCTGGGGAAAGACAATTTCACCAAGATCCCCAACGGCGGGCCGGGCGTGGAAAATCGCCTGGCATTGGTTTACACGGGGGGTGTGGGCCAGGGGCGGATCAGCCTTAACAGGTTTGTGGAGTTGACCTCCACCGCCGCCGCTAAACTGTTCGGGTTGTTCCCGAGAAAAGGGACCATCGCCCCGGGCAGCGACGCCGACCTGGTGATTTTTAATCCCCGGCGCAAGGAAACCATCAGTGTGGACAACCCGGTCACCCACCACATGAACGTCGATTACAGCGCCTACGAGGGTTTTGCAGTTGAGGGGTTCCCGGAGACCGTTATTTCCCGGGGGAAAATAATCGTCCAGGATTGCGAGTACGTTGGTAAAAGAGGGGACGGCCAATATTTAAAGCGGGACTACTTTTCGGGGCTGGATTAGTCTACCGGCTGATCCGCTCCGCTGGCCGGAGCCACTATATAAGCAGGGAGTAATTGATGCCTAGAATTGTCAAATCGGGCCTGATCCAGATGAGCGTGCCTCTGTCCGAGGGTGACGGCACTATCGCTGAAATCAAAGCGGCCATGATCAAAAAGCATATCCCCTTTATCGAGGAGGCTGCCAAACAGGGGGTACAGATACTGTGTCTCCAGGAGATATTCAGCACGCCCTATTTTTGCCCCGGCCAGGACAGTGATTGGTATGCCTCGGCCGAATCGATCCCGGGGCCCACGGTGGAGTTGATGCAGGAGTTGGCCCGCAAGCATCAAATGGTGATGATCGTGCCCATCTACGAAAAGGAACAGCCGGGTGTGCTGTATAATACGGCCGCGGTGATCGATGCCGACGGCACACTGCTGGGCAAATACCGCAAACATCACATTCCCCATACCTCGGGCTTCTGGGAGAAGTTCTTCTTCCGCCCGGGGAACCTGGGCTATCCCGTGTTCGAGACCCGCTACGCCAAGGTGGGGGTCTACATCTGCTACGATCGCCACTTCCCCGAAGGCGCTCGGGCGCTGGGCCTCAACGGGGCCGAAATCGTGTATAATCCGTCTGCTACGGTAGCGGGATTATCCCAATACCTCTGGAAATTGGAGCAGCCCGCCCACGCCGTGGCCAATGGCTACTTCATGGGGTGCATTAACCGGGTGGGGACCGAAAAGCCCTGGGACCTGGGCAAATTCTACGGTAGTTCTTATTTCGTCGATCCCAGGGGACAATTCCTGGCCACCGCTTCGGAGGACCAGGACGAACTATTGGTGGCCGAACTCGATCTGGATATGATCGATGAGGTCAGATCGGTCTGGCAGTTCTACCGGGATCGCCGGCCCGAGTCCTATGGGCCGCTGACAGCGCCATGATCCCATCACGTATAGTCGACCTACAGGAGTATATGGATGAATAGCGAAGCCGTTCGCCGGAAGCACCGTAAGTACCTTTTCCCGGCCGTCAAGAACTACTACCAGGTGCCGCTGGTGATCGTTGAGGGCCGGGGGGCGCGCGTCACCGACTTGGACGGTCGTACCTATCTCGATTTCTTCGGCGGTATCCTGACTGTATCGGTGGGCCACGCCAACCGGGATGTGAACCAGGCGATTACGGCCCAGGTGGAAAAACTTAGCCACATCTCCACACTTTATCCCACCCTGCCGATTGTGGAACTGGCCGAGAAGCTGGCGAAACTGACGCCCGGTAAACTGGAAAAGTGCTTCTTCACCGCCTCGGGTACCGAAGCCGATGAAACCGCCGTCATGATGGCGCAGATTTTCACAGGCAACCCCGAGCTGATCGCCCTGCGCCACGGCTATGCGGGCCGGTCGCTGCTGGCCCAATCGTTGACCGCCCATAGCGCCTGGCGGGCCATGTCCACCCAGGTGCCGGCCATCAAGCACGCTCTGGCCCCCTACTGCTACCGGTGCCCCATGGGGCAGACCTATCCCGATTGCGGCCTGTCCTGTGCCCGGGACGTAGAGGAATTGATCCAGACCACCACTACCGGCCAGGTAGCGGGCGTGCTGGTGGAGCCGATTCAGGGGGTGGGCGGTTTCATCACGCCGCCCAAGGAATATTTTGAGATCGTGGCGGAGATCGTTCGCAAATATGGCGGCATCTTCATCTCCGACGAGGTGCAGACCGGTTTCGGGCGGACGGGTAAGATGTGGGGTATTGAGCAGTACGGCGTGGAGCCTGACATGATCACCGTTGCCAAGGGGATCGCCAACGGTCTACCTCTGGGGGCGGTAATCACGACGACAAAGATCGCCGATTCGCTCACCAAGAACTCCATCTCCACTTTCGGCGGCAACCCGGTGAGCTGCGCCGCCGCCAACGCCACTATCGGCGTGATCCTGCGGGACAAACTGGCGGATAATGCCCAGGCCATGGGCGCGGTCCTGCGGGCGGGCCTGGTGGGTCTCCAGCAGCAGTATCCTAAGGTGATCGGCGAGGCGCGGGGCATGGGGCTCATGCAGGCCATCGAGCTGGTTGTGGACGAGACTGCCGGGGATCGCACTCCGAATCCCGAAGCCGCGAACCAGTTGATGGAACAGGCCAGGGAGCGGGGGCTGCTGCTGGGCCGGGGGGGACTGCACGGAAACACTATGAGAATAGCGCCGGCGCTTAATATCACCCATGACGAGGTGCAGGAAGCCGTCGGCATCCTGGGTGAGTCATTCGCGGCCATGGGAGTCTGAGGCGGTGTTGTTAGCCGTCACAAGGGAACGGTTATGAGTGCTGAGCAGGCAGGCTGGAAATCATTGCCCGAGCACAGGGCGGAATTGCAGTTTTCCGACGCTAAACCGGCCTATAGCGCCTCCGAAGCAGTTATCGAAGCCAACCGCTGCCTGTTTTGCTACGACGCACCCTGCATCAAGGCCTGTCCCGCCGGCATCGACATCCCGGCCTTCATCAAGAAGATTGCCACCGGCAATATCCAGGGTAGTGCCAAGGCCATTTTCAAAGCCAACATGCTGGGCGCCTCCACCGCTCGGGTCTGCCCCGTGGATGTGCTCTGCGTGGGGGCCTGTGTCCTTAACGACCTCAATCATCAACCGATCCGGATCGGGCGATTGCAGCGTTATGCCACGGCTGAAGCGTTGGCAGCGGAGCGTCGTGCCGGCTGGGAATTATTCACCCCCCAGGCGGCCAACGGCAAGCGGGTCGCGCTGGTGGGCGCCGGGCCGGCTTC
>CBDVAP010000170.1:0-4890 GCA_965372015.1 uncultured bacterium
CCCAGGCGTGGTGCACGCCCATGGGGTTGTTGGCGGTGATGGGACCGTCCAGGAATGACCAGCGCGGGCCGCCCCGATTGCGCTCCCGGAGCTGATTGAAGATGTCGTTTGATGCCCACCAGTCTTGGATTTCCAGCTCCTGGCGAACGAAATCCACTTTGGAATCAACAGGTTGGTAATTCCTTTTCATCGCGGAAATTTACCAGTTTCCCGTCAAAAAGTCAACGCGACCGACGAACTCCGCCGCCTGCCGGTTTCGCTGGATCGTTAAAATTTCGCTCTTCAAAAGGCACAACCACCTTCCTTCCCATATTTTAATTACTTGACCTCCCAGCCGTGAACGGCCTCGCCCGTTGGCTACGGCCAGAGGGCTGGGCTAGTCTGCCAACATCTCTCCCCCTTAACCCAGCCATTTATGGCTGGGGAATAAGGCATTTACAACTTATGGACGCCCTTCAGGGCGTTATATTCCCATTGTAAAGGGAACATAGAGTAAAGCCCGCGATGGAGGCGGGTGTTGCGAAACGGCTGTGGGGCATCGAAGAGTCGTTACCCGCATAAGGCAGAGAATGAGAGAACACCAAAATATTCTTGTTAACCTATGACCATTTAGTTAACTTACGTTAACCTATCGAGAATAAGTTAACACTTGTTAACCCAGATGGACCAAGTTAACATAGGATGCATCCGTGAGGATTATGACTAAAGAGAAATACATCACTATACCTCGATTGGCAGAACTCTTGGGGGTGAGCCGCATTTCGATTTACAAGAGGGTGAAGAGAGGTCAGATTCCCGCGATTAGAATAGGCCGGAATTATGCTATTACCGATCAGACTATCGCACAGGTACTCGGCGAGGAACTATCTGAAAGAAGGAAAAGACAGATAGATGCAGCGATTAAGAAGACAGTTGAACAATACGGTGAGGTACTAAAAGAACTAAGCAATAAGTAATGAAGATCATCACGGTCGCAGATGTGGAGTACGTTGTTTTCGAACTCGCCAAAAAACACCTCACTTTCGACGAGCCAATTCCTGATTTTACAACCCGATTCCCGAATATACTTGAAAGTTGCGTAGTCACTCCGTTTCAGAAATTCTCCGGGAAGTTCTTGTATCCGGCGTTTATTCCTAAGGCCGCTATCCTGTTCTATCTAATGATCAAGAATCGTCCGTTTCAAAACGGTAATAAGAGAATTGCCGTCACAACCTTGCTCACATTCTTGTTTGTTAATAAGAAATGGTTGGAGGTAGACCACACTACACTCCTGAACTTTTCTCTTTGGATAGCAGAGAGCCAATCCGAATACAAGGAGCAGGTTGTCGCTATCATAGAGCAGTTTATTAAGGGGCATCTAGTGCCCCTCCAACCGGATGCGGAAGCAAGGGCGTCAGCTGACAACTAAGTTACTTGGCCACCCTCAGCTCAGTTCCAGGCCCATCAGCCGCACCGTATCGCCGCGCTGCAACCGTAGCAGTATCGTGTCACCACTATCGTAGCGCTCCAGGGCCCGCCGGTAGTCCCGCAAATCTTCGATGGTCTCATCGCCCACCTTGATCACCACGTCCCCGGGACGCACCCCGCCGCGAGCTGCCGCGCTGTGGGGGTCCACCTTGGTCACAACCACCCCTTCGTCGGTGTCCACATTAAAGCGGGCGGCCTCCGGGTGGGACAGGTCGGCCACGGCAAAACCGGTGCGCCCGAACACTGTTTCCTCATCCTCGGCCTCCCCCGAGTGCGACAGGGTTGGCTCCACCTGCAGCTCGCCCAATTTCACCGTCAAGGTCTTGCGCTTCCCCTTGCGGATAATGGTCAGCTTCCGTTTATCGCCGGGCCGGGAGCTTGATATCAGGTTTCGCAGGTGGGCCGAGTCCCGGATATCGTGCTCGTCCACCTTGACGATAATGTCTTCTTCCATCAGCCCGGTGTCCTCGGCCGGCGAGTCGTCCACCACCCGGACTACCAAGGCCCCGTCCATCGATTTCGTCTTCAACGCCTTGGCCAGGGAGGGATCAAGGGGCCGAATCTGCACACCCAGCCAGGCCCGGGTGACTTTGCCGTGCTCCACCAGGTCGGTCACCACCCGCATCACCAGGTTGATCGGGATGGCGAATCCCACCCCGGCGTTGGAGCGCGAAAACCCGTCCGTGGCGATGGCCGTATTGATCCCTATCAGTTCCCCTGCCAAATTGACCAGCGCGCCCCCGCTGTTGCCGGGATTGATGGCCGCGTCGGTTTGAATAAAATCCTCATACGGCCGGTCACGGCGGAAATTCATGACGTCGCTACGGCCCTTGGCGCTCACGATCCCGGCGGTCACCGTATGATCCAGGCTCTGGCTGAACGGGCTGCCCACGGCCAGCACCCACTCGCCGATCCGCAGCTGGTCCGAATCGCCGATCTTGGCCGCCTGGAGATCATCCGCCTTGATCCTGATCACCGCCAGGTCGGTGCCCCGGTCGCTGGCCACCACTTCACCGGGAACTTCCCGCCGGTCAAACAGCTGCACCCAGATTTCCTCGGCGTCCTCAACCACGTGGTTGTTGGTTACTATATATCCTTCGCCGGCGTCGATGATCACACCGGAGCCCAGGACCATGCCGCGTGACTCGCGCTCGGGGAACTGGTTGCCCCCAAAATCGCGGAAGCCATGCGGTACCCGCTGCCGGAAAACCCGCTCCGATTTGATCGACACTACCGGCGGATTGGCGCTGGCGGCTGCCTTGATGAAAGCCTCGTTGATCTGCTTAATGGAGATCTGGCCGGCGGGCGCGGCCGGGGCCGCCGGGAGGGCATTTCCCACCGCCGCCGATAAAATGAGCACGGTAATTAGCATTCTGGTCAACTTCATGTTCAGCCTATTCCTTACTTTTCCAAATATCGATCATGGCAATCGCCCGGTCCCGTCGGGACTGAGCTTGATCCCCCGCCACCGGCGGGGCTCGATCACTGCCTTCTATGCTGCTGGCGGGCAAAAGTTTCCGGCCGGGAAGAGATCATCCGGTGCCGGTTAGGGCTGCTTAGCCGACGGCCACCCGGCGGACGGCCCCCAGACGGGCCTTGATCGCCAGGATCTGCCGTAGCAGGTGCCGCTTATAGCGGTGGAATTCGTACTCGAAAGTGACCTTGGTATGGACGGGATCATCTTGCAGGGTTAGCAGCAATGCATCGAACCGCTCCGATAGCCGGCTCAGTTCCATGATCAAGGGACTGGCTTTGCCGTTGATCTGCCGTAGCTCCAGGTAAGCGTTATCCACCGCCAGCAGTAGATCCACGGTCTCCGGGGAAGATAGGGCACTGGCGAAGGCCGGCACCATCTCGGTCCCGTTCTCGTGCTTGACCAGCTCCCACTGCCGGGCCAGGTGGATGATCATCTCCTCGTGCCGGTCCAGCACCGCCAGCAGGTATGGTAGCAGCTCCCCGAAAGCTGGGTTATCGACGGCCGGAGCGACGTCCACGGTCTGCCAGCCCGGGGCCGCCTCCTGCGGTGGTTGCTCCAGGTCTATTCGCTGCAACAGTTCCGAGGAATCGGCGTATACCGCGTGCAGCACCCGCAACTGGCCCAGCACCCGCCGGGCCCCACTCACTTTGCCCTGGCGCCATTGCGACGCGACAACTTGCTCCAACCGTTTGATCTGCCTGATGGAAAGTATGTGCTGGCGGGCGATGTTGTGGCCTGTGTCATACGGCCGGGCGCGGACAAATAGCGCCAATTCCCGCCGGGCTTCGTTCAGTTTCCCGATCCGGTAAAGCTCCAGCGCGTGTTCCAGGTCGGGCGCCGGTGGTTGGCACGCGGCCAGGAGTAACAAACCACCCCAGAACCAGCCGCGTCCGGCTCGCGACCTCACTGCTCATCCTCGGGGGGCGGTTGGTCGGGGACCACCTTCCTGGTCAGCGGGAAAGACAGCCGGAAGGTGATCCCCGTCAGGCGCGAATATTCCGTGGGCAACCCGTTCTCCGTATGGGGATGGTCCTCGAAACGAGGATCGGCAGTGTGGTCGAAAGTGCCCAGTGTAAATATCGACAACAACGGCATGGAGCTGAAGTCGTGGAAATAGCCCAGCTCCCACTGCCAGCGGTGGGTTCGGGGCAGCTGCTCCGCATCGGGGCCCTTCACCGCCGGACCGCCACCGATCAGGATACCGAAGCGGTTGCTGCGCCAGCCGTTCATACCACTTCGAATCACCATGCCCCGCAGCCCGTAGTAGCGCAATCGCCGTATGGCTAGACCCTTCTTCTTCTTGATTTTCGTCTTATGCTTCACCCGGTAATAGGTATAGTCGATATTGCTGTTGGCGTTAAAGCTGTATGATACGTTGAGCACGTCCGAGCGGTGCGGCTTGGATGCCAGCAGCCAACTGGCGTCGATCCCGGTGCCGTAAGCCGGCATCCCCACCCGAAGCCCCACGTCGAACTTATCGCTCAGCCCCCGCCGATAGAAAACCAATGGCACCACGTTTTCAGCGCTGATGGTATAGCCCATAAAACTCTCACCCTGTTTCAGCGGCAGCGGGCTGATAGTGGGATGGGTGGCGCAGGCCGAAAACACCAGCACCGGAATAACAATATATCCAGGGCGGAACATCCAAGAGAGATTAGGCAAGGTGAGGTTAAAAGTCAAGCAAGGCGGCTATCGCATCAAATCAAATGTAACCGAAGGGCATTTGAGAAGTGGTCGTTGCCTCATAATCTATGTAACCGAAAAATGGAGAAGCGCGAGGACATTTACGGCCTCCCTGTGTCTCCGATCCAATTTGCCGCCCCAGGCGGCAACCGTGAACTATATGTCTGAGTTCCGCTATTTTATAGGAACGAGTTTATAGTTCGCGAAGTTTCTTTTGGTTCGTTTTCTTTCTAAAAGAAAATGAACATATCTTTTCTGGTCCG
>CBDVAP010000171.1:0-4783 GCA_965372015.1 uncultured bacterium
GGCGAGGAAGGGGTGGACACATCAATTATGCGTAAACCAGTATTACCATTGGCCACAAAGGCGTAACTGCCGCTAACGGCAACGCCCAAAGCATTGTCACCGGTTACAAAGAAGCCCACTTCCTGTGGAGCGGAAGGGGTGGAAACGCTAATGATGCTGAACCGATAATCAGCGGCCACATAGGCGTATTGACCGCTGACAGCAACGCCCAGAGCATTGCCGACGGTTAAAAGGAAACCCACTTCCAGGGGAGCAGAAGGGGTGGACACGCTAATTATGCGTATACCACCAGCCCCATCCGCTACATAGGCATAACCACCGTTGACGGCAATGCCCAAAGCAGAGCTACCGGTATTATAGAAGCCCACTTCCTGCGGGGAGGCAGGGGTGGACACGTCAATGATACGTAAACCTCTGGAAGCATTCGCCACATAGGCATAGCTGCCACTGACGGCAACATCCTCACTATAGTCACCCGTATCAAAGAAGCCCACCTCTCGCGGTGAGGCAGGGGTGGACACGTCAATGATACGTAATCCTTTCCAGTAATCAATCACATAGGCATAGCTGCTACTGACGGCAACGTCTCGAGTATTGCCACCCGTATCTAAGCAGCCTACCCTTTGCGGCGAGGAAGGGGTGGACACGTCAATGATGCATAATCCATAATAATCATCGGCTGCATAGGCATAGCTCCCACTGACGCTAACGCCCCAAGTATACAGGCCGGTATCAAAGGAGCCCACCTCACGGGGCGATGCAGGAGTGGAGACATCGATGATGCGTAGTCCATGATACCCATCGGCCACATAGGCATAGCTGCCGCTGACGGCAATGTCTAGTACTATGGATGGCAAGACTACTTTGCCTAGTTCTATGAGATTGGCTGGATCGGATATGTCTGCAACTTCCAGATAGCCCCCATTGCCAAAATAGGCGTAGTTCCCAGCGACAGCCACAGCATTGCAGGGCCCTGCAGCCCAACGGCCGACCAGGGTGGTATTGCTGTCAGTTACCGCTCGGTTGAACTTTTTACCATCCTGAATTTGTCCCAGGCTGCTCGGCAGCATTTGCTCCCGGCCCATAAATGACTGGTCATATTGATCGATTGGTTTCTTCTGACCCAGTAGAGTTCCAATCAACAGCGTTAATAAAATCAGGCGGATTTGGATGCATTTCATAAAATCCCCTCAAGGCTTTTATCGTACGATAAGCGGCGAAACGTATAACGGAATTACATCGATAACAAGGGAAACGGAAAGACCCCTACTGCACCTGCCACTGCTACTGCTCCCCGCCTACCCCGAGCCTCTCGTTCCAGTATCCAGCCCCGTCACTGGCCAGGTCCCATCCAATATCCAACATCGAGGATCGAGCCCCGCCTTTAGCGGGATCCCATCCAGTATCGAGTATCCAGTTCGGGCTACTCAGCGTATATCAGGTATTCTTTCCGCTGGCTATAGAAGGCATCCCGGTCGTCGCTGTAAGTGGACGGCAGGGCCTGGATGTTGCGGCCCTGATCGATATAGCGCCGCAGGGCGTCCGAGCCCCACAGCCGGTCTAAGTGCCGCTCGCGCCACTCGAACTGCCGGGGGTACGATTCCCGGATCACATGCAGCAGCACCGCAGCCGTGTACAGCGGTTCGTATTCCGCCCGGTCCACGATCTTCAGCCGCACCCCGCCACAATCCTGATCCCGATACTTGGGGTCTTCCGCCATCCCTATAATCGACTTGGGGGTAAAATTGTGCGGCTCGAACTCCACCCCTGGTAGCTTCCTGCGGTTCAGCTGCTCCGCCAGGCTGGCCCCCTCGATCCAGGGCGCGCCGCAGATCAGGAACGGTTCGTGGGTGCCCCGGCCCTCGGAGATGTTGGTGCCCTCCAGCAGGCAGGTGCCCAGGTAGGCCAGGGCTGTTTCGGGAGTCGGGATATTCGGCGAAGGCGGCACCCATTCCAGGTGCGTCTCTTCCCACCAGTCAAAGCGCGACCAGTTCAGCACCGGCACAACCACCAATTTGGCCCGTCGTTCGTCGGTCAGCCAGCCCTGCTCGTTGATCATGATGGCCAGCTCCCCCAAGGTCATTCCATGGCGAATAGGTACCGGGTGCATCCCCACGAAAGAGGCGTACTCCGGGTCCAGCAGCGGTCCGTCGATAATGTCCCCCCGTACCGGGTTGGGCCGGTCCAGCACCCACAGCGCCACCCCATCGCGGGCACAGGCGTCCATTACCAGAGTCAGGGTGCTGGGGTAGGTGTAATACCGGGCGCCCACATCCTGCATATCGAAAATCACTATGTCGATGCCGGCTAATTGGTCGGGAGTGGGCTTGCGGGTCTGCCCGTAAAGGCTGTAAATCTTCACCCCGGTACGGGCCTGATCGGAGTCACCGATGGCCACACCGTCGCTCACCCGGCCGAACAGCCCGTGTTCCGGGCTGAATACCGCGCCCAAGGTTACCTCCTCGTCGGTCGCGAATAGGTCAAGGATGAATTCGCCCTCCCGGTTCAAGCCGGTATGGTTGGTGACCACCGCCACTACTTTCCCGCGCAAGGGGCGCAGATCGTCGTTCACCAGCACGTCCAGGCCGGTCATGGTGGTGCTGAATTGCTGGGTGGGATTCTTCGGCGCATATACCCGCGAATAGCGCCATTTCCCGGCACTGGTGGCCACCGCCGCCATCAGTAGCAGTGTGATTCCAATGAGCACCCGCATTCAATCACCCCCTCTCCTCGGTGCCTAACCAGGCCAGCCGGATGGAAACGCCTGCCGGTCCGCCCCAGCAGGAACAGTCCCGGCAGAACGCCATAGCCTTGGGGACGATGCCGCGCCGCCTGTCAGCCGGCTATCTCCCATAGTAAACAAACGGAGCCCAATAATAGGGCGCCCGATATTTTTCACCAAAATCGCCTTTGATGAACCGGCGTTTGGTCTGGGTAATGGCATCTGCATATCCCATACTATTATCTTGTACCGATTCATACATCGCTACCATAAATCTTGAAGTCGATACGTCCGCCACCTGCCAGAGCGATACCGAAAGTCCATTCGCACCTGCAATCAAAAAAGACTGCGTTAATCCCACCACACCTTCACCGCCATAAATTTTCCCCAGGCCGGTCTCACAAGCAGAGAGATTCACAAAATCGGCCTGTATATCCAATTCCGCAATCTCACCCATACGCAGATATCCGTCTTCATTCCCTTTCTCTTCCCTGAACTGTGATAATACAAGTGCTGAAAGCTCCGGAACAGCGGGCACAACCAGTCCATGGGTCGCAAAGTGAAGCACCTTGTATTCGGCTAATTTCCCGGAGTTAGAGAGGGCTTTGATTTCGCTTTCAGTTACTCTCCCACCCGTAATTACTTCTGCACCATTAACAGCCTTTTTGATCGCCTTAACCTCGCTCAGGGAACCGGGCAAGTTGCCCCAATCGCCAACCCCAAGCGAAGCATAAGTATTTCGAACAGACCCCCGGCTTTTAAAGGCCGAATAAATGTTCTTCTCCAGATATGCTAACTGCTTCTCGTTTTCTACCATATCAACGGCATAAGCCATCTCATCATAAACGGCACCACCTAATGCCAGCAATGGTTTCCGGCTCTCTTTATATTGACGGCTTCTAATCAATTCTAACACAACCATGGATTGCGCGTAAGTGATATTGTAATTTTCTGCCAGATACGCTCCATTATTATCAATCAGCGTCTCAAAAGGGAGAAAACCTAAAACACCATCGGGAAGAATGATGAGCTCTTTTTTATCCTGTATTTGCTCCGCCATGGGCTTGATGAGAAAATTATAGAGCACCCTGCCAAGCTCTTGCGCCTTTTCATTATTCTCCCTCGTAGGATTCGTCAGAAGCATGCGGTAGTAATTTATCAGGTTTTCAAAATCATCTTTTTCTTCAACTGGACCCTTAAGTAATACTTCCTTCTCTTCCCTGACGATTTTTTTCATTCCGCGCTGATTTTTCAGCATGGTCTGGACAGAGGTTTCATATTTCCCCAGAGCAGCGCTTAAAAAATCCTTGTCGGATACTTCTAGGCCGTATATCATCTCCTTTGTTAGGGCTATGAGTACCTTATCCTCCCAACTGGCATTGGCATAAACCATCAATGCCGTATTATCCGGCAGCTCTTTTTGAATTTGTTCAACAGATGGTATGTTCATAGCAGACTCTGACCGGGCGAGTCTTTCCGCTAACAGCTTGGCCCGACTGAGTTCAATTGAGTTAAAAGCCAGCGAGTAATCTCCGTATCGAATGCTGGCAGAAGTTAATAATTGATAGGTATATATCTGACTGGCTAAATAATCCCGGCGAATATCGCCGGTGGCCGTTTTGCGCAATTTTTCCTTTATCTCAATTGAATTTTCAAAGTTTTCAATTGCTTTAGTATATTCTTTTAATTCGTAGTAAACCCAGCCAATGTTGTTGAGAATATCTGTAATGTAATCTTCTGTTCCTAATTTCCGACTAATCGCCAGCGCCTCCTTAAAATGCTTGAGGACCTGGTCGTATTGACCCCAGTTGACGTAAACACCGCCAATGTTGTTGAGATCTCTGGCAATATCACGTTTCCTCCCCAATTTTCGGTTAATCGCCAGCGCCTGCTCGTAATACTTGAGGGCCTGGTCGTATCGCCCCCAGGCGTCGTAGAGCAAGCCAATGTTGTTGAGAGATACTGCAATCTTATCTTCTTGTCCTAATTTCCGAAGAATCGCTAGTGCCTGCTCGTAATACTTGAGGGCCTGGTCGTATCGCCCCCAGGCGTCGTAGAGCA
>CBDVAP010000172.1:0-4695 GCA_965372015.1 uncultured bacterium
CCGGTGAACTGGGGGGACTCCAGAAGAAACTGGAACTGTTTGCCTCCCTGGCCCCGGCGCTGGGCGAACTGGCCGTCAGGATGTCATCACTGAACCTGGAACTGGCTGATATGGCTTATGAACTGGGGCGCTTCGGCGACACCGTCCAGGCCAACCCGGTTCGCCTGGCGGAAATCGACGAACGTCTGGCAGTGCTGGAGGGGATCAAACGAAAATACGGCGGCAGTCTGTCGGCCGCTCTGGATCATCTGGCCCAACTGGTGGAAAAAACTAGTGCCTACTCCGCCGGTGATGAGCGTCTAGCGCGCCTGAAGGGTGAACTATCGGATTTGCAGGCGGCCTATGCCCGGCAGTGCCGGGACCTGTCCCATAGTCGAGGCGTAGCCCGGGAGCGCCTGGCCGGCCATATCGTTCGCAGCCTGGCCGCGTTGGATATGCCTAAGGCCCGATTCGAGGTGCGGACCGAAAATATTGCCCAGGAAGGTGGATTGTGTGTCCTCGATGGACAGGCCTATAAAAGCGATCAGCGGGGGTACGACCAGGTGGAGTTCTTTCTCAGCCCCAACCCCGGTGAGGATTTGCGCCCCCTGGCCCGGATCGCTTCCGGTGGCGAGGTCTCACGCATCATGCTGGGTATCAAGACCGTCCTGGCGGCCTACGATCCGGTGGGCACCCTGATATTCGATGAAATCGACAGTGGCATCTCCGGTTCAACCGCCGAGACGGTGGGCACAGCCCTGGAGCGGCTGGCGAGCGAGCGACAAGTCATCTGTATTACTCACCTGGCGCAGATCGCCTCCCGGGGTGATCATCATATCATTATGAGCAAGTCGGTTGAAGGCGGGCGCACGGTCAGCCGGTCGCAGTCGATCAGCGGCGATGGGCGGCGCAAAGAGGTAGCCCGTCTGCTGAGCGGAGCCCAGATCACTGCTGCCAGTCTGGAGCAGGCCCGGCTGTTGCTGGCCGGCCAGGGCCGGGAGGAGGTTTTAGCCGGCGATGGATAAGTTCATTGTCTCAGGCGGACAAACTCTCTCCGGTGAGATAAAGGTTTCCGGCGCAAAAAACGCAGTCCTGCCAATCATGGCCGCCTGCCTGTTGCACCCCGACCGATACACTTTGCACAATGTCCCTGACCTGCGCGACACCCGCACCATGGTCCGCCTGCTGGAGATTATCGGCGCCCGGGTCACTTTCGACCGCCATGTCATGGTGATCGACAGCACCGACTGTAACAACCCCGAAGCACCCTACGACCTGGTAAAAACCATGCGGGCCTCATTCTACGTGCTGGGACCGCTGTTGGCCCGGTTTGGGCGCTGCAAAGTCTCCCTGCCCGGCGGCTGCAATTGGGGCCCCCGGCCGGTGGATCTGCACTTAAAAGCCATGGAAGCACTGGGTGCTAAAATTATTCTCGAAGAGGGCTATATCCAGGCCCAGGGCAAGCTCAAGGGGGCCGTTATCGACTTTCCCGTCAGCAGTGTGGGCGCCACCGGCAACGCCTTGATGGCCGCGGTACTGGCTGAGGGCGAAACCGAGATTCGCAACGCGGCCCTGGAGCCGGAAATCACCGCCCTGGCTGATTTCCTCGGCAAGATGGGCGCCTCCATAGAAGGCCGGGGCACCCGCAGCTTGCGCATCCAGGGTGGCCGGGAGTTGCACGGCGTCGAGGAGGAGATCATCCCCGACCGCATCGAGGCCGGCACTTTCCTCATAGCCGGGGCCTTATTAGGTGACCGGGTGCGGGTTAAGGGTATCCGGTCCCAGGACTTGGAAGCGCTGTTGACCCGGCTGGGTGAGGCCGGCGTGGAGTTACAAGAGGTGGATGGTGACCTGGTGGTTTCGCGACCGGCGGAAATCCGCCCGGTGGATATCGTTACCGCCCCCTTTCCCGGCTACCCCACCGATCTGCAGGCCCAGTGGATCACCTTCATGACCCAGGCCGGTGGCGCCTCCCATGTGCGGGATGACATCTACTTGGACCGCTTCGCCCATGTACCAGAACTGGTCCGCCTGGGCGCCCGGGTGACGGTTGAGCAGAATGTGGCCCTGGTGGAGGGACCGGTGCAGCTGGTGGGGGCCCCGGTGATGTCCACTGATATCCGGGCCAGCGCCGCCATCATACTGGCCGCCCTGCTGGCCCAGGGCACTACCGACATCGCCAGGGTTTATCACATCGACCGGGGGTATGAGGCCATCGAACGGAAGTTCGCCGGTCTGGGAGCCCGGATCGAGCGGACCTCGGCCTGAGGGTAAACAGAATGGTTGCTTCCATCCGGGCCAGACACTACCTTGACTATGGGCAATCCAGGGCTGTGCCGGAATAATGTTACCCCCGACAGAGAGCGGAGTCACTTGCATTCGCGCCGGTTACCGCCCCCCACCTACCCGACCGGGTGATCCATGATTGATCTAAGAAGCGATACGGTCACCACTCCCTCCCAGGCTATGCGGGCAGCCATGGCCAACGCCGAGGTGGGCGATGATGTCTTTGGGGAGGACCCCACCGTAATCCGCCTGCAGGAAGAAGTGGCCCGGTTGCTGGGGAAGGAAGCCGGGCTATACGTGCCCTCCGGTACTATGAGCAACCAGATCGCCATCAAAACCCATACCCAGCCTGGTGACGAGGTGATTTGCGAGTACGGGGCCCATATCATGAATTACGAGTCGGGCGGTCCGGCCTTCCACAGCCAGGTCCAGTTGCATCCCTTGCCGGGCCGGCTGGGGGTCTTCACCAGCGAGCAGGTGGAGGCTGCTATCCGGCCCCATAATGTCCATACGCCCCCCACCCGGCTGATCATAATCGAGAACACCCACAATCGCGCCGGGGGGACTATCTTTCCCCTCGATGAGATCCATAGCATCAAGGAACTGGTCCGGGCCCATGACATCCGGATGCATCTGGACGGCGCCCGCCTACTGAACGCGGTGGTGGCCACCGGGATACCGGCTGATAAATGGGCCGCACCGTTCGAATCGGTTTCACTGTGTCTCTCAAAAGGTTTGGGGGCGCCGGTAGGATCTGTGCTGGCCGGCAGCCGCGACTTCGTGGCCCGGGCTCACCGTTACCGCAAGCTGTTCGGCGGGGGGATGCGCCAGGCCGGGATCATCGCCGCCGGGGGGCTATATGCTTTGGCCGGCAACATCGATGGTCTGGCCCGGGATCACGACCATGCTCAGCGAATTGCCCGCACACTGGCCGGCCTACCCGGAATAATTATCGATCCCACCGATGTCCACACCAACATCATCATCTTCGAGGTGGAGGACTCCCGGGGCAGCGGGGAACAGGCTGAGCAGCAATTGCGGCAGGCGGGTCTGTCGTGTCTGGCCTTCGCTCGCTGTAAGGTCCGTTTGGTGACCCACCGCGACCTGAGCGATTCAGACATTGATCGAACGATTGACATTCTTAAAAAGGTATTTGACTGATATGGCACTACGCATCGTAATTATCGGCGCCGGGGAAGTCGGGTTCAACTTGGCCAAGGAGCTCAGCCAGGAGGATTATGACATCACCATGGTGGAGCTCGATGCTGAGCGAGTGAAGCGCGCCAGCGAAACCCTCGACGTGAATACTGTGGAAGGCAACGGCGCTTCACCGGCGACGCTACGGCGGGCCCAAGTTGAGGGAGCTGATATCTTCCTGGCGCTGACCCGCATCGATGAAGTCAACTTGGTTTCCAGCCAGATGGCAAAGGCCCTGGGCGCCCGCACGGTCATTGCCCGGTTGCGCAACATCGATTATACCTCCCGCAAAGCTGTGATGGTTCCCAAGGAGTTCGGCATTGATGAGGTGATCCATCCCGAAAGGGTGGCCGCGGAGGAGGTGGAGCGCCTACTACGGCAGAGTTCGGCCTTGGATGTCAAGGAATTCGAGGGCGGCCGGTTGCAACTGGTGGGCATCATGTTGAACGGCTCATCGCCGGTCCTGGGCCGGTCGGTGGCTGAGGTCACGGCGGCCAACAGCCACATCCCCCATAAGGTTATCGCCATTACTCGGGACGATGAGAATTTCATACCCCAGGGGGATACCGTTTACCAGGCCAGTGACGTGGCCTACCTGCTGGGTGAAGAGCAGCACTTGCCGGCTATATTGCAAATGTTGGGTCGACCGAGCCGGGAAGTGAAGAAGATCATGATTCTGGGGGCCGGGAAGATCGGCCGGCGCCTGGCGCGCAATACGCAGGAGGACCTGGATGTAAAACTGGTGGAGGCCAACAAAACCAAGGCCTGGGAAATCGCCCCCATCCTGGTAAACACCATGGTACTGCATGGCGACGGCACCGATATTGACTTTCTGATCTCAGAGAACATTGATGAGATGGACAGCTTCATCGCGGTCACAGCGGACGAGAAAACCAACCTGCTCACCGGCCTGTTAGCCAAGCATCTGGGCGCCCGGCACGTGATCGTGCATTTGAACACCACCAGCTACCTGCCCATCGCCCGGCGGATCGGGATCGACTCCACGGTCAGCAAAAACCTGGCCACCGTCGAGGCCATCTTGCGGGTGATAAAGTCCAGCAGCGGGCGGGAGGTAACCAGCTTCGAGGACATGGATCTGGAGGCCATCGAAATCGTAACCGAGCCGGGCAGCCCGGCTACCCGCAAGCCCATCAAGGACCTCAAGTTTCCCAAGGGCTTGATTCTGGGCGCCATTTTCCGGGGGCCGGGCGTGGAGCTGCCCGTCGGTGATAC
>CBDVAP010000173.1:0-4681 GCA_965372015.1 uncultured bacterium
AACTTTCCCCCGCAGTTTGTGGTGAGCGGGAATTTAATCACTGCGTGGTGGTGGGTATATATTTAACCAAACGCAGCTGCTGAGGGTTGATTTTCAATACCAAGCTGGTATCGCTTGCTATCGGCGTCTATACTTTTTAAAATGCTTGTGACCTAGCGCTCGCAAATGTACTATCACCCAATAGTCACAAACCAGGAGGATCTGCCTGTGTCCCACTTTGGCAAGTACCGAAAACCGCTGACAGTGCTAATGATATTGGGATGGTTAATGGCAATGGCCACCACCGCACAGGCCAACATGCGCTTTTATTCCATAGTCCAGCAGGTATGCAAATCCTACCGTGTACCGGCGGGCCTGGACCAGATGAAACTGGAGGAGATGGAGAGCGACAACCCCACGTTTCACATGGTGCTCCAGAGCCGGCGGAATAACTTCGAGGAAGTGATGATGGTCGGCTATATCGCCTCGAGCCAGGCCATCGCCCGTACCGGGCTGGGAATAAAGACCATCATGATCACAGTGACCATACCCAAATCGGACAACATGATGTTGATGACCACGGCCGATGTGAGTTTGGTGGAGCAGTTGCGGCTCGGCAAGATCAAATCATCCGAATTCATGCGGAAATTAACCTGGACCTAACCAAGGAGGATTGAAGTGTTATCATTTAGCGATACTCTCATGCTTTACCTGCGTACCATCGGCTGGGCAATCGCGGTCTCCATCGGCTTCTCGCTGGGCACCGCCATCGCCGTCTGGATCTTCGGCCTCATTTCCACCGATATCGACGAGTGGGCCGAGATCAAGAACGGAAACTACGGCGTGGCCGCCATTTTCGTCGCCCTGATCGTTATGATCGGCCTGCTGGTGATAAGCGTGACCTAGCCTCGCTCGCTAAGTTGACGTTTCCTGGAAAAGCCCCGCTGCGAGCGGGGCTTTTTATTGGCCCTAGATTACCTGATTGTAGGCGTGGTCGGCCCCTAACAGTTGATTCACTAATCCCATAGCATTATATTCTACTTACGCCACCGATGAATATATCCACGCGTCACCATATCGATTACGCCCCATCCCGGTTCTGGGTGGCAGTGCTGCCTTTGCTGACCAATCATCATCTTTCAACGTGAGAGCCATGACGATATATCGCCATGCGCCTATGCCAATTAGTGTTCTTTTTTTGGTGGCGGGGTTTCTAACGGTAGGCTTTAGCAAGCGTCCCAATAACCAGCAGCAAAAGCTGGCCCCAATACAGACAGGCCGCTCTCCGATGACGGCGCCGATTGCCCTGGATATCACCTCTGCTCGAGTATGGATAAAACTCGAGGATTCACAGATCGACGAAGGTTTGATTGAGGGGGATATCTACCGGGAATATTCTCGGTGGCTGGTGGTTGATTCAACCGCCCTGCCCATGTACCAGCGTGAACGGGACATGCCCCCGTATTCATTGACGGTAACGATCCATAACTCCCTGGTGGGGGTTGGAGATACACTGAGCCAATGGATGTGCCCTTTGGAACCTGGCATAATCACCGGTCGCGATACGGTCTACGCCACAGAATGGGGTGTGCATCGTATCGAGCTTAGCTCTGCCAATGGTCATAACAATGTCTCCGGTTATTTTGCCGGTTATGACACCCTGAACCTGGCCGACATGCGCTATCTGGGCGAGGACAGCGTGGCGACGATAATCAATCCCTGGGAGGAAGTGTTTCTGCTGGTATCCGATCCTAGCCAAACCTATCGGATTGGTGGCGAGCGAGCGCTGGTTAGCTACGACAACGGGAGCGATCAGTACCAGTGGGAAACCCGCATCGCCTGCCTGCGCGAGCCCAATCCGGATAACCGCGGGGTTATACTCAGCAATTGGAGCCTGGTCTGGGGCAATATACCGGATTACCTCTCACTCCAGGACCCCGGCCAGCTGCAATACTTTTCGGCTGAGACTGTCACCGATCTAGCTGAACTTTCCACTGCCGCCACTCGCCCCGACCCGGAATATCGGGTCGTCACCGCCGGTAATCTGCAGACGGCCATCACCAATTATGGCGGCTACGGAGACCCAGATTTTGCAAGATCTGGACGCCCTTCCTGTGAATACCCGGCCGGGAGCAACAACCATTATCTTTACGACGGTGCCTTATGGGTGGGCGGCATCGAGTGCGGCGATACGCTGGTCAGCAGCTATATTTATTCTTCGAATGAATGGAACCCCTCCGCTGGAACATCCTTTCTAGTGGGCGACGAAATAACAAATCCTGTGTCCGACCTGGACAGTTACGTGGAATACGATGATTACGAGCCGGACAGGCGGTGGGGGGGTGATAGCCACTTGACAATGGGGCTGAAGGTCATACAACGGACATATTCCTGGTCCCGGCCCGGCTATGACGATTTCCTGGTAATGGATTACCAGATCATCCATACCGGGCTATGCGACGATCTGAGCGATGTATATGTGGGTTGGTGGTTCGATATGGATGTGGCTTCCCTGGATTTCACGTATAATCATCATATCGATGATCTGGTGGCCTTTGATACTACCCGCCAGATGTCATACATGTGGGACGGGGACAATTACGGCGAACCGGGGGACCACAGCGGTGACCCGTTTCAATACCAACAGGTAAGCCCCGGCTACATCGGCCAACGTCTGATATACTCCCCTACCGGGGAAGTGGCCACGCACACCACCTGGATTGATTGGGAAACCGCGCCGCATAATGACGCGGAATCTTATGCCTACATGAGCCGCCATGAGTATACAGAGCTGCCCGATTCGATGTACAATCCTTATGGAGAATGGCAACCGCCGGATTTCGATTGGCGGTGGCTACAGACCGTGGGGCCTTTCGACCTGGCGGTGGGCGATACTTTGCATCTGATCACTGGTCTGGTGGCCGGTAATGGCCTGGGAGGGCTACAGGCCCATTCGGACGCTATGATGGCTGCCTACCAGAACGGTTGGGACGTGGCTTCCTTGCCCGACCTGCCGCCGCTGCCGCCGTATAAACCGGTTGGTTTATATAATGGCGATTCAACCGTGGTCCATGTCACACCTAATGTTGAGATCGACCTGGCCGGGTATAACATCTACCGCTCCGTCAGTCCCGATGGTGGTTTTTCGCGGCTGAACCAAACACTCCTGGATTCGCTACCCTTTACCGATCCCGATCCCCCCCATCCGCCGTTCTATTATGCCCTGACAGCCGTGGACCAATCCGGATTAGAAAGTGGATATTCAGAGATCGTTGCAATCCTAAGGGGGCCAGGAGTGATCCAGGTACCTTCCGGTTATGCCACTATC
Organism: uncultured bacterium; assembly: GCA_965372015.1. Taxonomy (GTDB): domain Bacteria; phylum Fidelibacterota; class Marinisomatia; order SCGC-AAA003-L08; family TS1B11; genus JACZSB01. The sequence continues at coordinate 3,308 of CBDVAP010000173.1, forward strand.
CAGGCCGGCATCGATGCAGCCCAACATGGTGATACGGTATTGTTGGCCCCTGGAACCTATCTTGAGCGGATTGGATTTGGAGGAAAGGAAATAGTGGTAGGCAGTCATTTTCTCCTCAAAGGCGACACCCGTTATATTCGGCAAACTATCATTGACGGCGACAGTAACGGGGTGGTGGTGATGTTCACCGGCGGTGAAACGCGAAACTCTAAGCTGAGCGGTGTGATCATCACTAACGGTTATGTGTCCCACTATGGAGGATATAGCGGCGGTATCTGGATCAACAAGGCGGACCCAACTATAGAATACCTTGTTATAAAGAGGAATTACACCCCTGCACTAACTATTCGCGACGGTAGTTTCCTGATCAATGCGGTACAAATCACAGGAACTGGACCCTATGGTGTCCTGATTTCAATATTTTCTCCATACCGTGCAACAAAGTCGGTCATATCCAACAGTTTACTCGTTAATGATGGTGGCTACGCAGGAATTATTTTCCATGGCTCCGACCTTTCCATTATTAACTCCACCATCGCCGGCAATGATCTACGTATTATCATCTCCGCCAGTGATAATAATCAAGGAGCTGGTGTTAAAATTTCGAACAGTATAATCTGGGGGAATGATACCACCGATTTCTGGGGACCTGTCACCATCTCCCACAGCATAGTCGAAGGCGGCTATAGCGGTGAGGGCAACCTGGACGTTGACCCTTTGTTCACCGATGCGGCCAACGGTGATTTTTCCCTGTCGCCCGGTTCGCCGGCTATCGACGCCGGCCTGAACGATTCAGTCTTCACCAGCGCCGATGCCGCCTACGCCTACCGCATCTGGGACGGCGACGGTGACGGTTATGCCCGGGTTGATCTGGGAGCCTACGAGTACGGGTCGCCTAACCTGGGCATCGAGGATGAAAGCACAGAGCCGCTACCGCGAACATTCAGCCTGTACCAGAACTACCCTAATCCCTTCAACCCGTCCACCACCATCCGGTTTGAGCTGCCCACGGCCGCGGATATCACCATCACGGTGTATGACCTCCTGGGCCGGGAGGTGCTGCGCCTGGTAGATGGTCATCGGGAGGCCGGATACCACCAGGTGCGGTGGCGCGGCCGGACCCAAAAAGGCCGGGAGGCGGCCACCGGCCTTTATATCGTCCGGTTGCATGCCATGTCAAGGGCGGGGGTGATCCCGCCGTCGGCAGGCGGCACCTCGGAATATGTGAAGTCCATCAAACTTGTGCTACTACGCTAGGGCAAATTACTGCTCGTCTGCCAGTTCTCGATACTGGATACTCGACGCTCGTGGACACGAATGATCGCTACCGCTGAATCGGACGCCTAACAGCTACCCAGCGTCCCCGATCCACAC
>CBDVAP010000174.1:0-4662 GCA_965372015.1 uncultured bacterium
TGTGTCCGCTATATAAGCGTAATTGCCAGATACAAATATATTTGCTGCCTCTTCCGGCGGTTCAATTGCCGACCCAACTAAAGTGGGATTTTGCGGATCGGTAACATCAATTATCTGTAAATAGTTATTATCAGCCACATAAGCTAATCCTCCTATAACATATACGCCATACGAAAAATGTAGTGTAGGAGAAGAACCTAACAGAATTGGTGCCCAGTTGGTCATCGTAAAGTCAGCATCCGAAAAGTCGTAGTAATCCGTAGTGGTGCTGCTAACCTTCATTTGGCAGGTTGTTTGGGTTTCAGCAATTGCTGGCAATGTCCAGGAGTATGAGCCATTGTTTGCTGTGGAGGCGGTAATCTCAATCCAGGTTATGCCGCCATCAATAGAATAGTGGAGACTCACATTTGTGCCTACATCACCGCTTGATGTCCATGTGATAGTCTGATCAGACCACTCCCGCCAATCTTCTCCGCCATCCGGCGCAGTGATGGTGATTTCACCACCGGTTATAGTAAAATTAGCGGCAGAGGTATCTCCATAAATGGTGGTAGTACTGAGTACTCTAACTCTACAGCTTACCATGGTCTCGGTAAGGTTTGGCAAAGACCATGAAGATTGTTGATCTTCAATGGGGATTGCAGCAGCAATTTGTGTCCAGATCACACCTCCGTCGAGTGAGTAATCAAGGTTCACATAATAATCCACATCGCCACTATAGTTCCAAGTTATGGAGTGGGTTGTTTGCTCAGCCCAAATTTCACCACCGTCAGGGGAAACCAATGAAATGTAGTTCGGCTCAGCAACAATCGTGAAATTGGCGGAAGTATCGCCATAGGCGGTTGAAGTACTTTGTACTCTGAGTCTACAAGTAGAATTGGTTTCTGAAAGGTTCGGCAAATTCCATGTATGTTGTTGATTTCCAACAGGTATTGCAGCAGCGAATTGGGTCCAGGTTGCACCTTCATCGAGCGAGTAACCAAGGTTTACCGAATTGCCTACGTCACCGCTGTAGGCCCAAGTTATAGAAAGGGAGGTCTGTTCGTCCCATACTTCTCCACCTATGGGGGAAGTTAGATTAAGATAATTAGGTTCAGCCGTAATGGTAAAATCAGATTCAGACGTGTCAGCAAAACTGGTAGTCGTGCTAGCTACTTTCACTCGGCAGGTGGTTGATGTTTCTGGGAAATTAGGCAACACCCAACTATATAAACCATCGTTCTCGGTATAGGCTTCTATCGTCTGCCAACTGGTTCCCTCATCTACTGAGAAAGCTAAGTCAACATAGTCCCCAACATCACCACTATATGACCAGGTGATAGTTTGAGTGGACTGCTCAGCCCAGGTCTCTCCGCCATTGGGAGAAGTTAAAGCGATGAAGTTCGCCTCCGCTGAAATGGTGAAATCAGCGTCAGAACTATCACCGAAAGCGGTGGTGGTGCTGGCTATCTTGATCTGGCAGTTGGTTGCAGATTCCAGCAGGTTAGGAAGCGTCCAGGGATGAGAACCATCGTTAGGTGTTGTAGAGATCTGAGCCCAGGTCGTTCCACCATCCAGCGAGTAGTGCAGACTTAAGGTTCCGCCAACATCGCCTCCACTGGTCCAGGTGATGTTGTGTGTAGACTGCTCTGCCCAAACTTCGCCACCGTTGGGTGATGTCAAAGTGAGGGAATTTGGCTCCGCGTTTATCGTGAATGCGCTATCGGATACATCATTATGCCCGCTGGTGGATACCTTGATTTTGCAGGCCGGTTCGGTTTCTATAAAGTTCGGTATTGTCCAGGAATAACTGCCGCTATTGGGTGTTGAAGCGATAATCCCATCCCAGTTGTTCCCTCCATCGAGGGAATAGTCCAGGCTTATGCTGCTACCTACATTACCACTACTCTCCCAGGTCACAAGCTGCGTGGAATGCTCCGGCCAGGCTTCTCCTCCATTGGGGGAGGTCAGCCTGAGGCCGATGGTTAAGGTCACGTCCCGGCTTGCTTCGGCATGGTTGTCTGCTTTATCGTAAGCAACCGCTTTCAGAGTAACCGTGCTTGCATTGATCTGGCTCAGATCGATATCGGTTTTATAGGGACCCTTAGAAAACTCATAAATGGACTCACCATCCAGGAAGAGCTCAACCTTATCAACACCCCGGTTGTCAGTTGCCTTCAACTCGACAGGTATGGTGCCAAAATACTCGGTATCTGTCGATGGTGATATGAACTTGATGTCTGGGGGGGTGATATCGAAAAAGTCGCAGCTCAGCAGGGCGAGAGAGAACCAGGCGAGAGGCAATATCCACCTTACTGCTCTCGAGACAGGTCTTCGGCTCACCGCTCTCACTTTATTATAGTAAACCCCTTGGTCAAAAAGATGTCATTAGTAGCACTGCTGCGGTGAACGCTAACAAAGCTAGGATTCTAAGTCAAGCCGTTTCTTGCATTTCCGCCTGTTGGAGCGCAGCGGAAATCCCGCCAACGGCGGGGCCAGCTGCTACCATGTCATTCCGAGAGCAACGAGGAATCTCTCTTTCTGAATACTGACGATCCCCTTAGCGTCCCAGCCCCCGCCATCGGCGGGGTTAGCGTACTTCGCGGCTAACTCTACTCTTCCGCGCACCAGGCGAACGACGGCCCAATACCGCCGCACGCTTCCGCAACTCGGCGGCAAACTTTCCCTCACCGCCGGCGGCCGCCGCAGGGCCAAAGTAGATTAAGAAGTGTTTCCTGTTTCCTGCGAATAATGTGTCACCCCTGTCCCCGGATCAATCTGTTACCCATGCTCCCGGTTGCAAATCCCCCTCTATTTTAAGAGAGGGGGCGTCGTGAAACGACCGGGGTGAGTTCGCTTAACCGGCGTCCAGCCCCGCCTCTGGCGGGGTCCCATCCAACATCCAACATCCAATATCAAGTATCCAGCATCCAGCATGAGCGTATCGCTGAAGGACAGTTGATCCTCCCTGTCTAATTCCAGTCTAATTTGCGCATGAATTCTGAAGCAGTGATTTTTCCGAGCCGCATCTGGTCCACCATTGTCACATCGGCCTCGGTCCATATCCTCATATGATCCGCTTTGGGGATGACAACGGTAATCTTGATGGTTTTTACTCCCAGGCCGGTGCGGGCGATGGCTTGGCCGGCGGCGATGTAACCAATGGCCATCGTCTGTTCCAGGTTGTTCCGGCGGCTCTGGAGGACCATGTGAAACGAAGCATTGTCACTATCGGGAGCTTCCAGTTTCATCTGGTCATGGCTCACGGACAATTTATAGGTGGTGCAAATCTGCCGGACCAGTGAGAAAAAACGCATATTGGCTTGGGCGGAGGTGACCCCTATCAATAACCCTCCCAGGATCAAAAGTGCTGAAACTTTTCTTCGAACCTTGCCAAAGCGGGACACAGTTTATCCCTCCTGTTTTGTCGGTTGTTCCGGTTTACCTCGGACGCCTGGCCCCCTCTGTACCGGGGCTACAAATTTAGGTCGAAATAATCGATGGAAGAACGGGGTTCTTTACAACCGCCGCCTGCCCTGAGCCTTTCATCCCGGAATTTCGGGATTCAGGATAAACTCCGCCATAGGGTGGCAATCTCTCCGACGGATAACGTACCACTGGCAACAGACGAGTGCTCACGCGCACCAGGCGAACGACAGAAAGAATTGTAGATTGTATATTGACGATTGAAGACTGCAGGATTACGCTACCTGCAAATCCACCTGATTCCCTCTCCCTGTGGGAGAGGGCTAGGGTGAGGGGAACGGGTTGATTGCTTCTTTCCCCCCGCTCTTTGAAATGCTAATAGCAACCAAGTCCCATTTTGCATTTTTCATTTTGAATTTTGCATTTCCCTCTTTGGCTCCCTGCTCCCGTCGGCAAGCATTGGCCTTTTGATGGGTATTAGCTAGGTATTGGATGGGTTTTCAATCGGTTTCTTATGGGTCTTTCATGGGTCAAAGCTGGGCATAAGCTGGGCATTTGGTGGCCATCGGTGGCCTGCCGTGAGCCTGAGGGGATAGATCGTTAGTGATCTGAGTGGAGAGAGCCCAGGTAGCCTCAGCTGTCTGTGAGAACGGCGTGGCCCGCAGCTACCAGGGCCTCGTTGACATTGATGGTCTCACCGCTTTCAGTGACCACCACCATCTCCGCCAGCAGAGGCTTGGACTTGCCGGTCCGGTCCTTAACTGTGTGTAGCAGCACTTCCCGATCCATGATCAGGGTACGGAGGAAATCACGGGCTTCCTTGGCGGCCTGTTTGCCGTTACCGGTAGGGACCGGCACCTGGATACGGTGGAATAGAATCTCCCGGCCGCGGATCCAGACATCCAGTCCCAGGTCGATATCCACAATACAGCTGTCGCCGCTATAGACCCGGGTCACATAAGCCTTGTAATGGTAGAGATTGGAGGGCTTCATTTTAAACCTCTATTTAAGCCAATCAGAAAATCTATTGACGGGGGCCAGCCCCCTCCTCATAGCTGGAATGTAGCACTACCGGCCTCGGGTAGCAACCCAAACCGATCTGCCGGCGGCATTTATTGTTCCTATATGGCCGGGAGCTTTATTCCCCTCGGCCAAAGTTATAACTTCAGGCTATCGCTCCTGATCCCGGCAGGTGGTTTAGCGATTCTGGAGAGGTGGCTGAGCGGTTGAAAGCGCCCGCCTGCTAAGCGGGTATAC
>CBDVAP010000175.1:0-4553 GCA_965372015.1 uncultured bacterium
GGCCGGGCCGGTAGTGGCGGCGGCGGTGATCCTCGATCCGCAGCGGCCTATCGAGGGGTTGCACGATTCCAAGAAACTGACCGCTAAGCGACGCGAAAACCTCTACGACGAGATATTCGAGAAGGCCCGGGCCGTGGGCGTGGGAGTGAGCCAGCGGCGGGAGATCGACCGAATAAATATCCTGGGCGGCACAATGGCGGCCATGCAGCGGGCCCTCGATAATTTGCCTGAGCGGCCGGACCACCTGCAGATCGACGGGCAGCACATCACCCTGGAACATCCTTCCCAGGAAACCATTATCAAGGGTGACGAAAAGGTGCCGGCCATCAGCGCCGCCTCCATAGTGGCCAAGGTGACCAGGGACCGGATCATGGCCGAGTATCATAAAGTCTACCCGCAGTACGGCTTCGACCGGCATAAGGGTTACGGCACCAAGGCGCACCTGGCGGCCCTGGCCGAACACGGGGCCTGTCCCATCCATCGCCAGTCCTTCCGGCCGGTGAGGGAACATTTGCCCCGCTGGGCCGATGTCAAAGAGCGCAAACGGCTGGGCCGCTTGGGTGAGCAGTTGGCGGCGACCCACTTGATTGAGCAGGGTTATTCCATCGTGGAGATGAACTACAACGTGGTCCATACCGGCGAGCTCGACATTATCGCGTCACAGGGGACTGTGCTTGTAATTTGCGAGGTGAAAAGCCAGGGCCGAGGGGAGTGGGGCCAGCCGGAGGAACAGGTGGACTTCCGCAAGCGGGACCGCATCATGGCCGCGGCTCAACAGTACACGGTTGAAAAAGGAATCGACTCAGAGGTGCGATTCGATGTAATATCGCTTAAGTTCACCAAGGCGGGACCAGTCATTAATCACCTAGAGAACTGTATTTATGCAGATTAGACAGGCCATAATAGCATTACTGTTGGGACTTTCCCTGGCGGTTGATTTACCGGCCAATATTCCTGATGCGGTTGGACGCCGGGGAATGGTGGTATCGGCTAACCTGATGGCTTCGCGGCTAGGGCTAAATATCCTGCGCCGGGGCGGTAACGCTATTGATGCGGCCGTGGCTACCGGCTTCGGGCTGGCAGTGGCTGAACCGCGGGCGGGTAACATCGGCGGGGGCGGGTTCATGGTGATCCGGCTGGCTAACGGGAACACTACCACCATCGATTTCAGGGAGAAAGCCCCGGTGGCGGCCCACGGTGACATGTACTTAGACGAAAACGGCCAGGTCATACCGGGATTGAGCACTGAGGGGATTCTGGCGGCAGGGGTGCCGGGTACCGTGGCGGGCTACGGCCTGGCGCTACGCAAGTATGGCAATATGTCCTGGGCGACGGTGGTCACCCTGGCTGCCGACCTGGCCGAGAGCGGTTATGCGGTCAGCTACCAGTTTAACCGCGATCTGGTGGCCAAGGAACAGCTTCTAACCCGCTTCGAGAGCACTCGCCAGATATTCTATCCCCGCGAGCAGCCGTTACGCCTGAACGCCCTGTTCAAGCAGCCGGACTTAGCGGCGACGCTGCGGCGCATTGCGGCCCAGGGCGCGAGTGAGTTCTACAGCGGCCGGACGGCGCAGCTGGTGGTAGCGCATATGGAGCGTACCGGCGGGTTGATCACCATGCAGGACCTGGCAGACTATCGGGCCATTGAACGCCTGCCGATCGAATTCGACTACCGGGATGTTCACATCATCAGCATGGGTCCTCCTTCGTCGGGAGGAGTGGTCCTGGCCGAGATTCTCAACCAGATGGAATTAGTGGACTTTTCCGAGATAGAGTTCCATTCGGCCGAGCATATTCACACTTTTGTGGAGGCCTCGCGCCGGGCCTACGCCGACCGGGCCCATTTCCTGGGCGACCCGGACTTCGTGGACATACCGGTTGAGGGGCTGATCTCCGATGCCTACGCCGCCCGGCGCTGGCAAGACTTCTCGCCCCGCTGGGCCACCGGCAGCGATGGGACTGAGCACGGCGCAATTATCTTTGCCCTGGAGTCCGAGGAGACCACCCATTTCGGCGTAGTGGACCGGTGGGGCAACGCCGTGGCCGTAACTATCACGTTGAATGGGCTCTACGGCTGTGGCGAAGTGGTCCAGGGAGCCGGTTTCCTGCTGAATAACGAGATGGATGACTTCGCCATCAAAGCCGGCTATCCCAATATGTTCGGGCTGACCGGGAGCCGGGCCAACGCCATCGAACCGGGCAAGCGCATGCTGAGTTCCATGACTCCCACCATCGTCACGCGGGATGGCAGCCTGTTGCTGATCGCCGGAACGCCGGGTGGCAGCAAAATAATCACCACCGTGGCCCAGGTGATTTCAAACGTGGTGGACTTCGGCCTGCCGCTGAAAAACGCCGTTGAGGCGCCCCGCATCCACCACCAGTGGCTGCCCGATGTGATAGTCAGCGAGCCGCTGGGCATCAGCGCTGAGACCCGGCTGCGGCTTAATCGGATGGGACACCGGGTGCGCTACCTGGACGGGGACATCGGCTCGGCCCACTGTATTATGGTGGATCCGGTGACCGGCTGGAACTTTGGCGCGGTGGACTCCCGGCGTGAGTCAGGCGCGGCCGGATACTGACACGGTTTAAAGTAAAACATTAATAGCGAGTTCAAATGAGTAAAACCGGCAAAGGCAAACAAGCACCCAAGAATTCGGGAGAACCGGAGAGCAAGCAGTCTACCCTGGCGCGCGAACTGAAGTCAATAGGGGTCATAGTTTTAATCGCCCTGGGGCTGCGGGCCACCGTGGTGGAGGCCTATATAGTGCCCACGGGAAGCATGGAGAAGACCATCATGGTGGGCGATTTCCTGATCGGCAACAAGTTTCTATTCGGCATGCGGACTCCCGACCGGATCGGCATTCCCTATACCACTATCGGTTTCGATATCCCCTGGGTACGGTTGCCAGCCTACCGGCAGCCCAAAGGCGGCGATGTGATCATATTTAAATATCCCCACAATCCCCTTGAGAAGTATGTCAAGCGGCTGGTGGCCGGTCCCGGACAGACGATCCAGATTGTGAACCAGGAGGTCCTGGTCGACGGAGAGGTTTTTTTCCACCCGGAGCACATGCAATATGTGGGCCGGCAGCCCAAACCGGCCGGCTGGAGCGATCCGAATATCTTCCCCCGGGGAAACGGCAATAAGGACTATTTCGGATCGGTGCGAATACCGGCCAGGGGAGATACCCTCAGTGCCCTGACCGACCGGGATATATTGTGGTACGTGGCCACGATGGACGGCCACCAGATCCATTTACAGGGGAGCATGACGATTCTGGACGGCGAGCCGATCACCTATTACCTAGTGGAACAGGATTACTACTTCATGATGGGGGACAACCGGGACCAGAGTTTCGATTCCCGGTTCTGGGGTTTTGTACCGCACGATAACATCCTGGGAGAAGCCCTGTTCGTATATTTTTCCATCAACATGAAGCGCTTTCCCTTCGTGACCTGGGAGCGCATCAAGCGGATCGGGACGGTGATACATTAGTCGGACGGTTATGGGTAGCCCCGCTCCCTTGCTAGTGGCAGTAGCAGTAGCAGGGAAGAGAGAGGCAGTGCCTGCCAGGGCTGCTGAGATGAGAAATATTTATGGATAAGGACCTACTAGGAGAGCAGGAAGTACGGGACCTGTGCCGGCAGGCTGAGGCGGCTCAACAGCAGGTAGCCTCCTTCTCACAGGAGCAGGTCGACCGGATTTGTGCGGCCATGGCCCAGGCTGGTTTCCGGGCTGCGCGCCGCCTGGCGGAGTTGGCCGTCGAGGAGACCGGCATGGGGCGCCTGGAAGACAAGTTACTGAAAAACGAGTTCAGCACTCGCGACGTCTGGGAGGCCTACCAGGAGCTGCGCACCGTCGGGGTGCTGGAGCATGATCGCCGGGGCAAGCATATTATTTACGCTGAGCCTATGGGGGTGGTGGCCGCCATCATCCCCACCACCAATCCCACCTCGACGGCGATGTATAAGGCCATCATTTGCACCAAGAGCCGTAACGCCGTGATAGCCAGCCCGCACCCCAGTGCCGCCCGTTGTACTTTGGAGGCGGTGAAAGTGTTGGCGGAGGCGGCTGTCAGGGCCGGGGCTCCAGAAGGGCTGATCAGCTGTCTCTCGCTACCCGGTATTAAGGCCGCGACCGCGCTGATGAAGGATCCCCGGGTGAGTATTATCCTGTCTACCGGCGGCACCAGCATTGTCCGGGCGGCCCATAGCAGCGGCAAGCCGGCCATCGGGGTAGGACCGGGCAACGTTCCCGCGTTCGTGGAGAAAACCGCTGACGTTCGGAAGGCAGTGCGGGATATCATCACCGGTAAAAGCTTTGACTGGGGGGTGATCTGCTCCAGCGAGCAGGCCATGATCGTGGATCGCCGCAACGAAAAGAAAGTGCTTGATTGCCTGAAGCGGGAGCCGGTGGCCTGGGTCCGGGGCGAGGAACGCACCAAGCTGGAAAATTTCATGGTCGATTCCGCCGGACACTTGAACACCGCCGTGGTGGGGCAGTCTCCGGCCCGGATTGCCCAGCTGGCGGGCTTTGCAGTGCCGGAGCAGAC
>CBDVAP010000176.1:0-4444 GCA_965372015.1 uncultured bacterium
GCGTCATAGAGCCTGAAGGTAAGGTCGTAGTTGCCGTCATAGGGAGTATCCGTACTGGGATTCCACAAGACCCCCTGGTAGCTGATAGTCTGGGGGATCGCGGCCAGAAGCAGCTGGACTCCCAGAACCGGAATTAGAATTAGTAACAATTTTGCTCGTATCATTGTAACACCCCTATTATTCAGAAATCTACTTTATGCCGGGTACCAACGATTAATGCCACCCGGCTGATTAAAACTGATCATCCCCAACTAAACTATTTATAGATCAGGGAATTTAGGCGGAGGACCGATACCCTGGTCCGCCTGCTCATCCTCGGGAAGCATAGCGTAGACGGCATATCCGCCGCCGCCCAGGATGCCGGCTACAATGATCATGCGCACCAGGCCGAAGCGCTTTTTAGGCTTGGCAGCCCCTCTGCGCCCGCGGCCGGCAACGTCGTCCAGGTTGATAGTGGGTTCATCCCGCAGCTGTCCCAGGAGCTCATCAGGATGCACCATTCCTACCAGGTCCCAAGCCAGGTGCTCGATCTCGGTGATCAGGCCGTCGATCTCGCCACGGTAGTCCCGGGACATGGTGTTGACGATCTCACCGGTTTCGACACTGACACCCCGGACGTCCACCGTGTAAGTGGCGCCGATCTTGCCGATGGACCCGGAGTACATCATGGTAACGCCCAGCATCTGCCCGATTTCAACGGCGCATTCATCGGAGGTACAGCCGGCCATCTGGAAATCCTGCTCAGCGAGGATGGTCTGCATCTGGCCGCGCTCGACCACGGTGACCGCGCCGGTCTTGACCAGCTCGGAGCGCAGGCGATCGGTCAGGGTGGCCGCTTCGATAGCGGAAATCCCGCGCCCATCCAGGTCAAGGACCGCGATCGATTCCTTGCGCTCCTGGGCCAGCGCCCGGCCGGGCAAGGCCAGTGCCATAGCAGCCGCCAGCCCCAGTAATGCCAACCGATGGCTATTTGTCGTGATCATGGGCACTATCCAGTGCATGATTAATCCCCCATTCGTTGTGTAAGGCAACGGCCTTTAGAAATCAAAACTTCCCGTGGTGAATCTAACTAGAACAGGTCACCGTTACAAGTCTAAAGCACCTCGACCAATTTTTGCCATTACCGTCGTGACGATGGGAAAATGTGACCGGGCTAACATCGCTGACAGCAGGGTCAACTTTCGAGCCAGCATGGGCACCCTAATCTTGAGTGCGAAGGCCTGTCCGTAGTCGCTTGCGGAGAGGGACCCGCCACCGCCTGGATCGCGTAGGCTACGCCGAGGCTTGGTGGGACAAGCCTACTGCGGGGTGCGGAGAGGGAGACCCCGCATTCTGCGGGGTCCGATTTTTACCCCGCTAACCCCGCCATCGGCGGGGCTAACAGCGGGGCGAACTCTCGACCAATAGCTGCTTAAAGGCCGTGCCACCTTTCCAGGATTTGATCTGCTGCTCTCTGGCCTCGGCCTCAGATTTTGAAGAGTACTCCTCGAAATACACCAACCGCAAGGGACGACGATGCTTCAACGAACGGGTTTTGCCCAAATTATGTTCCCGAATACGCCGTGCCAGGTTGGAAGTGTACCCGATATAGTAGCCGGTATCGGATTCACTTTGAAGGATATAAACGAAATACTTCCGCAAGCGGAGAGGGAGAGATTCGAACTCTCGATCCGCCGAAAGACGGATGCCGGTTTTCGAGACCGGTGCATTCAACCGCTCTGCCACCTCTCCAGGGTAGGTAACCGGCTAACCGGTCCGGCTGCTACAGCGGTGATATTAGTAACGGGGGGTAGTGAAAAGGAACGGTTTGTGGTCTTCAGCTCTCCCGGCGCCGGCGGAAAAAGCGTTGCAGCAGCTCCTGGCACTCGTGCTCCATGATCCCGCCGGTCACCTGTAGCTGGTGGTTGAAGCGGGGATCGCGGCACAGTTGGTAGAGCGACCCGCAACAGCCGGCCTGTTCGTCCCAGGCCCCGAAGACCAGCCGGGCCAGGCGAGCGTTGATCAGGGCCCCGGCGCACATGGGGCAAGGTTCCTTGGTGACGAAAATATCGGCCCCCTCCAGGCGCCAGTCACCCAGGTGGTTGGCGGCGGCGGTGATGGCCAGCAGCTCGGCGTGGGCGGTGGGGTCGCCCAGGGCCTCGCGGCGATTGTGCCCCCGGCCGATTATCTGCCCCCCCAGCACCACCACGGCCCCTACCGGCACCTCACCGGCCTCAAGAGCAAGTTGTGCTTCACGAAAGGCCTGCTGCATGAAATGGGTGTCCGGGGGAATATCCATAGCGGAATTTAGTATAGCCTCGGTGGCAATTAAATGGCCCAACACCACCAGCAGGTTTTATATTATAACATAGCAATAAGTTTGACATTCATCTTTCAGACCAGGAGGCACAGTTATGCCAACCACAACCGATAATCTCAACGAAGCTTTCGCCGGTGAGAGTCAGGCGAATATGAAATACCGGGCCTTTGCCGAGAAGGCGGCGCGGGAAGGTTTGCCCAATATCGCCAGCCTGTTCCGCACCACGGCTGAGGCCGAACGGATACACGCCCACGGCCACTTGAGCGCGCTGGGCGCCATTGAATCAACCGCCAAAAACCTCGAGACCGCCGTCGCCGGCGAGACCTATGAGTACACCGAGATGTATCCGCCCATGCTCACACAGGCCGAGGCTGACGATCACAAGGCCCAGCGCATGTTCGGCTACGCCGTGCAGGTAGAGGAAATTCACGCCAAGCTTTACAAACTGGCCCTGGAGGCGGCCCGGCGTGGTGAGGACCTGGCTGAGACCAAGTTTTACCTCTGCCCGGTGTGTGGACATATTGAGTTCGGTGCGCCGCCGGATAAGTGCCCCATCTGCAGCGCTAAGGGGGAGAAGTATATTTTGGTGTAGGCGGGGACAGCCAAGTCTGCCAATTGAAAAACCCCCGGGACCTCAATAGAACCGGGGGTTCGTGCATGGCCGCCGAAACGGGCCTACTGTTCGATCCGGCGGAGGACCAGATTTGTTGCGGTCAGTTCGACGATCTCTTCCTGGTGAGGGGTGTCCCCCATCCAAGTGGGGGTGGTCACTTCGATGATATATTCGGAGAGACGAGCCCAACGGCCCTCGGTATTAAAATAGGAAATGGGAGGCGTCGCACACCATCCTAACGAGCGCTCAAAGAGGATGCTGTCGGCCAGAAACTCCAGGCCGTAGCACTGACCGTCAAGGGCCTCAGCCTTAGCAAAAGTGGTCACGTAGCCCTCCCGGCCCGTTTCCAGCCAAGCTCCCAACAACTGGGGGTTTTCGTGGGCAACGGGGTTGCTGCACCCTAAAACTAGCAGCAGCCAAATGACAAACGCGGTGCACCGGGACATCACAGATTCCTCCCTAGTTATCCAAGTTATGGAATTCCCGGAAATTTGTCAAGTAGCGGCCGGTGCCATGTGACTGGAACTACCTTGCGCAGGCCCTGAAGTGTCGGCGCTCAAACCTGCATTTACCTCTAAAAAGTATACTGCCAGAACTCATCTGGGCCACAGCACACCAAGAGCCCCGAATCCGGCTGATCGACAAAGCCATGCTGGAGTATCCCCTGATCAGGCGCCGCCAACTCAACAACCACACAGGCTACGCAACCCATACACATACAAGCGGACGCCACTTGAGGATACCAGGCGTTGGTGATGGTAATGTCATCGGCCAGCAGTGCCAGCAAGAGCTGCTCAGCCGCCTGCTGAGAGAAATCCTCACCGTCTACCGCCAGATAATAGACACGATCCGAATCTTCGGCAATGTCAGCCAGGGCCGCGACGGTGGGCGTCGGCACGGTGACTTCGGGCGAATCGTCTGACGAGCAGGCTAATAGAACCAGGAGCAGCGCCAGGAATAGGGACCCAAGTTTCATCGTTAATCCTCGGTACAGATATTGATGTATACGGCAGGAAGGTACAAAAATAGTTAGCCCTTGTCAAATGGAGCAAGGTTGATGCAGGTTATGACAGAAAAATCCCCGCCGGAGATCTATTTCTCGACGGGGATTATCATTTGTACGCCCGGGAGGGCTCGAACCCCCAACCTCCTGGTCCGTAGCCAGACGCTCTGTCCAGTTGAGCTACGGGCGCTTATGAACGTGTTGGCAAAGCCAAACAGTCCGCCGAAATTACGGACCGGCGACTGCCCCCGGCAAGCGGGGTGGTGGGAGCGAACAGGGGGTTCGTTGATACCGGCCATCCAGGCTGGTCCTGAGTGCTTCGGCAAGCTCAGCACAGGCTCGGCGAAGGATGGCGGGGATGAAATAAGGAGGGAAAATGGTCCAAAGAGGGTGGCCCTGGTCACGGCCGGGAATTATTCGCCGGAGCGCCGTTCGTCGCCGGAGCGCTGATCGGGCATGGCACGCCTTTCTTCTGCTGCGCGGCGTTCCTGCTCGATCTGCTGTTCTTCAGCCCGGCGGTCGAAGGTGG
>CBDVAP010000177.1:0-4291 GCA_965372015.1 uncultured bacterium
GCTGTTCGCCTTCGACGAACTAACCGGTTTCATATTTGCCGTGACCTTCGTGCGGCCGTCCAAATCGATTCGCGAGGTCAAGCCCAAATCGGTGAAGAAAAAGCTCAAGCAGCGCAGTTTTGCGGCCAAGGTGAACCGGGATGACATCGAGCAAGGGATCGCGGAGTTGGGGGTGGACCGGGACGTCCATATACAGTTCGCCATCGACGCCTTAAAGGAGATCGATGAGGAGCTGGGGCTGCGGGGAGATTTTCAGATCTCTGCTTGAATAGCCATATAAAGTTTCCGTACCTTCCGGCTCTGGATTATATGTTTTTTAAACAGTTTTATTCACTTTTTTTTGCGCGGGGCAGGTCCCCCGACTAAAATCGATCCAGAGACAACGGGGAAGGAATGGCAACCCTTAGCGAAATTGCTAAGGGGTTTGCAGAAGCAAGATTTGGAGCAGAAAGAATTCTTCATCCTGGACGAGACTGGCATCGTTACACCCGATAACGTCCACTATTCTGCACCCCCTGAGAACGACATAGCCCTTCCCTTGAAAGAAATCAATCATCCAACCATCCTTGTATGGTTACGGAGGGTAAAGGCATTATGGCAGGTGATGTTGTCAAGGAAATGTATATCAATGAGACGGCCGGAAATACTCGGCTGGCCATCGTTGAGAACGGGCGGCTGGTGGAACTCTATGTGGAACGTCCCGACCATCAGCGGCTGGTGGGTTCCATCTTCAAAGGGGTGGTGGAGAACGTCATCCCCGGCATGCAGGCGGCCTTTGTTGATATCGGCTATCCGGTAAACGCCTTTCTGCCCTTTGCCGAAATAGGCAACCCGGAAAATCTCGATTATGTAACCCTCTCCGATGAGGAGGAGGTCAAGAGTAAAACGCCTCGCCCGGCCCGGTCGGGTAAGCGGCGCAACGGCCCCCAGACCAAAACTCCCGATTTGAAATCGGGGCAGGAAATCCTGGTGCAGGTGATCAAGGAGCCGTTTGCCGGCAAGGGGCCGCGAGTGACCACCGACATCGCCATCCCCGGGCGACTGTTGGTGCTGGTGCAGAACGCCGATTTTATCGGCATATCCCGCAAGATCACCGATAAGTACGAAGTCCGTAGGCTGCGAAAAGTGGTGGAATCGTTCAAGCCGGGCGGTTTCGGCATCATCGTGCGCACTGTAGCCGAATCGAAGGACCAAAAGGTGCTGAGCAGGGATTTCAACAGGCTGTGGGAATCGTGGCGGGAACTGGACCGCCTGTCCCAGTCGACTGCGGGACCCGCGGCTCTATACCGCGACCTGACTACCACCGACAGCGTTATCCGGGACCTGCTCACTCCCGACGTGGACAAGGTGCTCATCGATTCCAAGGATATCTCCAAGCGCCTGTCGAGCTACCTGCGGGACGTGTCGCCTTCCCTGGTGAACCTAGTGGAATACTACCGGGACAAGAAGCCGCTGTTCGCCAAACATGACATCGAGGACCAGATCGACAAGTCGTTGCAGCGCAAGGTGTGGCTCAAAAGCGGCGGCCACCTGATCATGGAGCAGACCGAGGCCATGATGGTGGTGGACGTGAACAGTGGGCGCTTTATCGGCAAAAAGGACCACGAGCAGAATTCCCTCAAGATCAATCTGGAGGCCGCCCGGGAGGTGGCCCGCCAGCTGCGCCTGCGGGACATTGGGGGGCTGATTATCATCGACTTCATCGATTTGCACGAGTCGGCTAACCGCAAGAAGGTCTACAATGAATTGGTCAAGGAACTCAAGAACGACCGGGCCAGGGTAGCCGTGTCGCCCATCTCCGAATTCGGTCTGCTGGAGATGACCCGTGAGCGGGTGCGCCTGTCGCTGTTGCACTCGGTGAGCGAGATATGCCCCACCTGCAAAGGGCTGGGCCGGATCCCCTCCAAGGATACCATGATCACCAAGATCGACAGCTGGCTGCGGCGATTCCGCACCGCCCACCGGGACCGCCGGCTGGTGATAACCGTGCACCCCGAATTGGCAACCCATATTTCACAAACCCGCAGCAAGGTAGTAAAGAACTTCATGTGGCAGCACTGGGTATGGCTGGAGCTGACAGCCGACGAACAGCTCAATCCTGACGAGTTTCGGGTGTATTCCAAGCGGCGCAAGGCCGACGTCACCGATGCGGTGTAGGCTTAATCTAGAGCTTGACTGCCGTAGACTCGTGCCGGTAAGCTCACAGGCTTTAGACGGCAAATATTGAGTGTGTTTTAGCGAAATAAAATGAAGATTATAGTTTGATGTATGCGATTATCGATTACGCCGGCCGGCAGGTGCGGGTGGAGCAGGGGCAAGAGGTGAAATTCCCGCTGTTGGCCGGTGAGGCCGGGGCCACCATAACCATGGAGCGGGTGCTGCTATTGAGCGACAACGGCGCCACACACATCGGCCAACCGCTGGTAGCCGGGGCCTCCATCGACGCCACCATCCTCTCCCACGGCCGGGAGCGTAAAGTGATTGTTTTCAAATTCAAGCGCCGCAAAGGCTACCGGAGGAAGGCTGGTCACCGCCAGGACTTTACTATCCTGCGGATCAACGTTATCAACACCAAGTCCAAGCCGGCGGCCAAGGCTAAAGCCGCCGAAAAGGCCCCCCCTGCCAAGGGAGAGGCCACCATAAAAGCGGCTACGCCGGCCAAGGCTGGCGCCAAGAAAGCCGCTCCCAAAAAGGCGGCCGGGAAGTCCAAGGCCCCCAAGAAGCCTGCCGCGAAAACCGCCGCCAAGGGCAAGGTCGCTACCAAGAAAACCGCCGCTCCCGTTAAAAAGACAACGGCCAAGAAGGGTAAAAGTGGGTCGGGGACCGGCGGGAAAAAAAGCAGTGGGAAAAAAGGATAGGGAGATAACCCAGCCATGGCACACAAAAAAGGGGTAGGCAGTTCCAAGAACGGACGAGACAGCCGGGGCCGGCGACTGGGCGTCAAGCGTTTTAGCGGCGAGGTGGTAAGCGCCGGGTCGATCATCGTTCGCCAACGGGGCACCAGGATCCATCCCGGCCGGAACGTAGGCATCGGCGGCGACGATACCCTCTTTGCAAAAATCAGCGGCCAGGTTAAATTTGAACGGAAAGGACGAGCCAAGAAGCAGGTATCGGTCTATCCGCAGACATAACCCAACTAATACTTGTAATGCAACCCCGCAGGCCACACCACTTTTTAGTTAATCCGGCCTGGGGTTTTTTTACGCCCAATAAAAGGAGTTTGTCATGAAGATTACAGTCGTAGGGGCCGGAAATGTAGGCGCAACCACCGCTCAGCGTCTGGCGGAGCGCGAATTGGCCGAGGAAGTGGTACTGGTGGACATCGTGGAGGGTTTGCCACAGGGCAAAGCGCTGGACATGTACGAATCGGCCCCGGTGCTGGGTTTCGACACTAAGGTCACCGGCGCTAACGATTATAAGGCCAGCGCCGGGTCGCAGATCGCCGTGATCACCGCCGGACTGGCGCGGAAGCCGGGCATGTCCCGCGACGACCTGCTGCAGAAAAACAGTGCCATCGTCGGGGGTGTTACCGAGCAGCTGCTGGCCCATTCCCCGGATGTAATCCTGATCGTGGTCTCCAATCCCTTAGATATCATGTGCAGCGTGGCGCTGGCCAAGAGCGGCCTGCCCTCCACCAAGGTGATCGGCATGGCCGGCATCCTGGACACGGCCCGGTTCCGCTCGTTCATCGCTATGGAGTTGGGGGTGTCGGTGCGGGACATCCAGGCCATGGTGCTGGGCGGCCACGGCGACTCCATGGTCCCGTTGGTGCGCTATACCACGGTCAGCGGCATCCCCCTGGCAAACCTTTTGAGCGAGGACCGAATCGACGCCCTGGTGGATCGGACCCGCAAGGGGGGCATCGAGATCGTAAACTACTTAAAAACCGGTTCAGCCTATTACGCCCCCTCGGCGGCGGCGGCGGAGATGGTGGAGGCGATAGTCTACAACCAGCGGCGCCTGCTACCCTGCTCGGCCCTGCTCAATGGCGAGTTCGGCCTGGAGGGGATTTACATGGGCGTCCCCTGCATCCTGGGCCAAAGCGGCCTGGAGAAGATCATGGAAATCGACGTCACCGCGGAGGAGCAGGCGGCCCTGCAAAAATCGGCGGCGGCAGTGAAGGACACGCTGGGCCAGCTGAAACTGTAGGTTCTTCAGAAACCGGCATTAGCGGACACTTTCCCGACCGTCCTGTTGCCTCATATTAAAAGGTGACCCAAGTCGGACTGTTTTCCCAAGATTGATTTCCTGTTGGATTGGGGTGGTTTGGTTTAAGAAATCCAAGATATTT
>CBDVAP010000178.1:0-4132 GCA_965372015.1 uncultured bacterium
TTTCTTCTTTGATTTAGTGGCGATGATAACTTCGATAAAATCCAGAGTATTACCTATCCCAACCAGGAGATCACCAATCATTTAGGCCTGATATTCAGGAGATTCCACATCATATCTCCTGAATTTCTCAGTGTAGCGGATCAGAGCAATGTGGACCAAAGTGGACTAAATCTTAAGAGACACTTTTGCTAAGTTGAACCAGTTGGCAGAGGAGTCTTGAAATAGCAGAGAGGAAGTCTGAATCAGTGGTCCGGAAGATCAAGCGGAGAACTCATAGGCAAAATGTTGATCCGGATGGGTGGGAACAGGTCAAACAGCATACGCTTCAGGGGAGGCCCCACCGTTGGCGGGGTTCCGTGAGATAAACCTTGGAAACGCGGACTGTGTCTTTTAATCTTTTGACCAGGGATGCGGCCATCCATTTGGATTCCGTGGCCGGAGCCGGTCTATTAGGGACTGGGTAAATATCTCGAAACGGGGCGGCAAACTTTAGAAGGAATCATACGGGTGATATACAGACAGTTCAACCTAAAGCTACCGGCGTACATAACGGGATTGTGTATCCTGGCGGCAATTTTTGGTGGTTGCGAGTCTACCAAGGACCGGGCGAACGCGCTCGAGTCGCCAATAAATATGGAACACATACTGAGCCTGGTGGATTCGGTGGAAGTTGAGGGGAGGATGCTGGCCTATGTAAACATTTACGCCGATGCGCCCGATTACAAACCGGTTGAGGCCACCGGCGAGGGTGTGACTTGTGTTGACGATGTGGGCCGCCTGTTGGAAGTGGTCAATACCGAGATAACATTGTTCAATCGGCTTGATCTGCTCCCCACAGCCCGAGGCATGACCAATTTCCTCCTCTACATGCTACGTGATGACGGACTTTGGTTTAATTTTATGTGGGCCGATGGAACCATAAACGAAGACCACAAGAACAGCAGAGCTTCCTTTGGATGGTGGGCAGCCCGGGGGCTGCGAGGCCTGACGGCGGCTTATGGAATCTTTAAGACCCATGACCCCGTGCTGGCAGACACGATCTTGGCCCGGTTCAGGACTTGCGAGCCTCATCTGCAAAGTCTTTTTGCCAGCTATCCCGAGAAAATCCTCACTTCGCATGGCATGCGAGCCAGTTGGCTGCCCAATAACGCGCCCGATCAAGCGGCTGAATTTTTAATCGCGTTGGCCGGGATACAGCAACTGTCGGCAGTCAGTTACGCGACAGAAATCAAGGAATTAGCTGATGGTCTCCTGACCTACCAGTACCGCCGGCCGGGCTCGGAGGTGGACGGTATGTTCTTCTGCTGGGAGAACCTGTGGCACGGCTGGGGCAATCTGCAGGCTCTGGCGCTGCTCAAGGCCTTTCAGGTCAATAATGATTCCACTTACCTCGCAGCTGTAGAATACTGGGCCGAAAATTTCCTCTCCTGGGCGGTTGAGCAGGGCAGTTTTTGGGAGGTCAGCGTAACTGCCGAGGGCAGCATTAACACCACGGTATTTCCCCAGATAGCCTACGGCGCCGGCTCCTCATTCCGGGGCATCCAACAGCTGGCCACTATTACCCGGCGGCCGCAGCACGCGGCACTGGCCGGGCGGCTGCTGGGTTGGTTCAGTGGCGATAACCGGGCCGTGGTCGTGATGTATGACCCCGCCACCGGCCGTTGTCTCGATGGAATTAACGATTCCACCACGGTAAACCGCAACAGTGGCGCTGAATCGACGATTGAGGCCTTAATAGCGCTTCAATTTTCTGCCTTACGCCCCCTGTAAGCTAACAATTCCCCTTTTCTATCGAAACGTTTCGATACCCTTCGCGAATAGCTGCTCAAGTCGTTGTTTCCCTTCGACATTTATCATTATCAAAATCGCCCCAAGATAAGTAGTTGACATAGGGGTTTTCCCAGTGTTATTATCGAAACGCTTCGAGCTAATGTTACCGGCAATATAGGCAGCTATAATTTATGGATAAGATAACGATCAAGGATGTCGCCAAGCTGGCCGGGGTTTCGGTTTCCACTGTATCCCTGGTAATATCCGACCGCGGGTATGTCAGCAATAAGACCCGCCGAAAAGTGGAGCGGGTAATCGCCAAGTATGACTATCATCCCCGCCAGACCGCTCGCAACCTGGCCTCCGGCCAGACCGGCAATATCGGGTTTATAATCGCGGATTTCCACTTGTCTGGAAATGAGTTCTTTTACAGCCGGGTCTTGTTAGGCGCAGAGTTGGAGGCCCGGACGAAGGATTACTATATCCTGGTGACCACCGTGGGTGACAGCTTTGAGCCGCCCAAGGACACACCCCGCTTCCTCAAGGGGGCCGATGTGGATGGGGTGATAATCGCCGGAACCGTTCCCGAGGAGCTGATAACCTATATTCACCCCCTCGATATTCCCTACGTGCTGGTCGATTATAAACATCCGGCCATTGACTCCAATCTGGTGCAGATAGAGAATCACGATGGCGCCAGCCAGGCGGTCGAACATTTGTTGCACCACGGGTACCGGCGCATCGCCTTTGTGGGCGGGTCGTGCCGGCACGCTTCGATCCAGGAACGTTTTCGCGGCTACCAGGACGCCCTGTACCACGCCGGCCTGTCTGAAGTGGCGCAGGATGATAGCCTGCATTTCCTGGTTACCGAAGAGACCACCGGACAGATTGGCGCCCAGGGCATTAGTGCTCTTCTGGACCGGTCGATAAAATTCGATGCGGTGGTTTGCGCTAATGACACCACCGCTTTAGGCTGCCTCAACGCCTTGCAGGAACGCGGCCTAAACGTTCCGGGCGATATCGCCGTAATCGGCTTTGATGATATCCGTTATGCCGTGGAAACCAAACCTACCCTGACTACGGTGCACGTGCCCAAACTGGAGATGGGTGTCCAGGCGGTACGGCTGCTGTTTGAATGCCTGGAACATCCCGACGATGGCCGCTATCACCGCAGTATCGACACCGTCTTGATGGTCCGGGGATCGACGAACCGGGACCGGGTCGAGACTGGCGAAGTCGTATGAATGCGACGGGCTCGTTGCCACCGAACCTCTGTGAGTCCCCAAACAATTTGCCGCCGGGAAGGGTAAGTCGGGATGGCGGCATACCGGCTGACTGATATGAAGAGGCATCCTACTGAAACGGGAGAATTAATGAAGCCGCTCGTAATGCGTTACGAGGGAAACCCTATTCTCACAAAAAAAGACGTGCCCTATCCGGTCGAGACGGTTCATAATGCTGCGGTCGTAAAACATGCGGGACAGTATATTATGCTGTTCCGTTCACACCGGCGTAACGGACGGTCCATCATCGGGATAGCGGAAAGTAAGGATGGTTTCAACTTTGTAGTTCGACCGGAACCTTTCATGGTACCCACGAAGAGTGGAGTATTCTCGATCTATGAGGAATTCGGGGTGGAAGATCCACGAATATGCAAGTTAGGAGAAACCTATTACATCACCTATAGCTGCTATTCAAGGCATGGTGTCAGAATTGGGTTGGCTAGCACCGCCGATTTTAAAAAGGTGGACCGGGTCTCGCTGATTACTCAGGCAGATCATAGAAATATAGTTCTTTTCCCTCAAAAGTTTGACGGTCGATACGTTCGATTGGATCGTCCTCACTCTGAGATTTCCCCGTGGTCAATGTGGATTTCGTATTCCCCGGACCTGATTCATTGGGGCGCTTCAGAGCTTTTGATCAAGCCGGAAATCTACCATTGGGATGAGATGAAAATTGGTCCCGGCGCCACTCCCTTTAGAACCGATCAGGGGTGGCTGAATATTTATCACGGTGTATATCCCACAATGAGCGGATCGGTCTACCGGCTGGGGGTGGCTCTGCACGATCTGGAGGATCCGGCCAAAATCATTGGCATATCGGATGAATGGATTCTTCAGCCCGAAGATCCCTGGGAGATCACAGGGTACGTGAACAACGTGGTGTTCACCTGCGGAGCCGTACCGGAGGATGACGGAACAGTCAAAATCTACTGGGGGGGGGCAGACTCGGTCATGTGCGTGGGTGTCGCCCAAATCCAGGACCTGGTGGAAATGTGTTAGCATAACTCCCGATCTCATTTCTGAGTTTCAGGATGGGTTGCATTGGACCAGTGGGATTAGCAATGATCTGAGCTGCGGGC
>CBDVAP010000179.1:0-3975 GCA_965372015.1 uncultured bacterium
TTTGCTTCCCGCGGCATCACCGTAATCCCGGTAGATTTCCTGGACCTGGAGCAGATGCCCACCAAGGAGCATATGTATTGGTCTATGGGGCAGGTCAACCTTAAAGGGGCGGAATTTATCAAGAGCCACCCGCAGCTGTACGGGGCATTTATAACCAATTTTTCCTGCGGTCCCGATTCTTTTGTGGTGGGGTATTTTAAGGATATTCAGGGTCGCAAGCCGTCCCTTATTCTGGAGCTTGACAATCATACAGCGGACGCCGGTATCGAGACTCGCATCGAAGCTTTCCTGGACATTGTGGCCCGCTATCGCAACCTCCAGACCAAGGCGCTGATCGCCGGCAATGGGGATATCGCCCGGCCGGGACTGCCCAAGATCAAGGAACTAAACACCACCCTTAATTATAAGTGGGGGCCGGAGGTCTCGCTCTTCGATCCCCGCTTACGGGTGGTCTTCACCTCCATGGGCCAGTACGGCACCCAGGGCCTGGCGGCCGTCTATCGCAGTCTGGGCATCAACGCCATAGTCCTGCCGGCTATGGACGATGAGGACCTGAAGCTGGGGCGCGGGAACACGACCTGCAAGGAATGTCTCCCGCTGCAGCTGACTACCGGGTCGCTGCTGAAGTATCTGCGCGACGAGCGGCCGGAGGGGGAAATCACCGCCTACTTCATGCCCACGGCCGACGGCCCCTGCCGCTTCGGGCAGTACCAGGACTTCCTGCGCGATTTCATTACCAAACAGGGGATTGAGGACGTTACCATCCTCAGCGTGTCCAGCAGCGACGGCTATGGCGGCCTGGGAAACGAGTTCGCCCAACGTACCTGGAACGCGATCATTCTCTCCGACATATTTGGGGACCTGCATTACGCCCTGCTGACCCTGGCCGAGGACCCAACGGCCGCCCTCCGGGAACTTCAGACCGCCTGGGAAACCATCCTGGAGGGATTGGAACAGGGCGGGAAAGAATTGCTCAATACGGTCAGGCGGGTAGCTGCCCAGCTGCAAACAATCCCACGGAAAATGGCCCTGGAGGATGCCCCCCAGGTGCTGGTA
This sequence comes from uncultured bacterium, assembly GCA_965372015.1. Classification (GTDB taxonomy): domain Bacteria; phylum Fidelibacterota; class Marinisomatia; order SCGC-AAA003-L08; family TS1B11; genus JACZSB01. The sequence continues at coordinate 1,057 of CBDVAP010000179.1, forward strand.
GTAGGTGAAATCTACGTGCGCCAGGAGGGGCTGTCCCGCCGCTGGTTGCCGGAGCGGTTGGCCGAGCAGGGCATTGTGGCCCATATAGCGCCCATCCAGGAATGGGTTTATTACGTGGATTGGCTGGTGGATCACGGACGGTTACCCGGAGTCAAGGGCTTCAAGGCCAAGCTGGCTCGCAGGATCAAGCAACACATCATGCGTAAGTCGGAACGGACAATCAAGGGCATCATGGCCGAGACCGGCTGGTATATATCGCGGTTGGTGGATGTGGACCATGTGATCAAGACCGGTGAGCGGTTCATCTCTTCCCAGATCAACGGCGAGGCCATTCTGACCGTCGGTGGCCCCCTGGCCGAGGTGGGAGAACAGTTCTGCGGCGCCATTGCCATCGGGCCGTTCGGCTGTATGCCCAATCGCCTCAGCGAGACAATCCTTAGCGTGACCATGGACCGGGAGCATGTCCTGCCGTTGCGCAACTCCCCGCGGCTGGAGAAAATCATGCAGGAAGTGCCCAGCCTGCCTTACCTGACCATCGAGAGCGACGGCAATCCTTTCCCCCAGATCATCGATGCCCGGCTGGAAACCTTCACCCTGCAGGCCCGGCGGCTGCACGAGGTGATGCAGCGCCACCCGGCCCGGACCTAGCGCCGCCCGCCACCGGCCTGATCGCCCTGGTCCCCTCCAGGGGTTCACCAAAGGACCATGACCACCCTTACCGACGGGGGAGATGAGCCCAGGGGGAAATGAAAAATGGGCTTTGGTGATGCTTTTCAAAGAACGCCGGGAATATAAGCTATTAATACGGCGGTGTCCTTCGCCGGGTGCGCAACCCGATGCGGGTGACGGGGAACTTGGAACTTGCGGCTGGCGAGAGAAGCCGTTTAACCGACTACCTTATGAGCCCTGCCTTTTGCAAAGTTAAAATTGGCCAGTGGTGACCTAGCCGGGGTAGGCCACTCCGGGATACAATTCTTTGGCACAGGTGTACCAGGCAACTGCGGCGATGCCACCCACCATCAGATTCCAAACCCGCTTCAGGGCATCCCCCCCTTAGTGGAATAGTAGAGCTCCAGGTAATCCTGGACCATGCGCCGACTGGTGAACCCGGCACTGGTGATAATGCTTTCCTGCATCATTTTGAGCCACTGCTCCCGGTGGTGGTAGAAGCGAGGCACTACCTCCCCTTCCAGGAGTTGGTATAGACGGGTGGCATCAGCTGCATCGCCAGGATCCACCGGCCCGTTAATGGCCCAACCGTTGATTCCGTCGTGGCAACCTTCAGCCCACCATCCGTCGGGGACGGACAGGTTCAGGACTCCGTTCAGGGCCGCTTTCATTCCACTGGTTCCCGAGGCCTCCTGCGGCCGGCGGGGTGTATTGAGCCAGACGTCCACTCCGGCGGTTATCAGCCCTCCCAACTCCATATTGTAATTTTCAAGGAACACTATCCGGACCTGATCTGCCAAACGGCGGGCAGCCTGAACGATATGGCGGATAATTTCCTTTCCCACCGGGTCGGCGGGATGAGCCTTGCCGGCAAATATAAACTGCACTTTCCCACCACAAACATCAACCAGGCGATCCGTGTCGGCCAACAACAGTTTGGCACGTTTATACTCAGCCGCCCGACGGGCGAAACCGACAGTCAGCATCTCCGGATCGAGAGCAATCCGAGTCGTCGTCCGAACGTAATCGAGCAATTGCAGCTTATTATCATGGTGCGCCCGCCATAGGCTGTCCGCCGGAATGATCTGGGCCTCCTCCAGCCGGGAGGGGTGCTCTCGCCAGCCAGGAAGATAGCGGTCGAATAGTACCTGGCTGGCATCGCTGGCCCACGTGAGATGATGCACACCGTTGGTAACCGTGTTTATCGTGTGGCCCGGAAACATTTGCCGGGTGACCCGGGCGTGGCTTTGGGAGACCGCGTTTACCGCCCGGCAGTTGGCCAGTGCCAATTCCGTCATATTAACGTGCTCACCGTCGGACGGCAGCTCAGTTGCCGAATTGATCAATTGATCCAACAGGTCCGCGACAGCGGTACGGGAGAATCGGTCATGGCCTGCGGGTACCGGTGTGTGGGTGGTAAATACGCACTTCCTGCGAACGGCCGCTGGATCGTTGAATTGGGCGCTCAGGGCCAGCGGTACGAAGGCGGTGTGCCCCTCGTTCAAATGGTAAGTATGAATATCGGTAATCGCGAGTTGGCGCAGCAGCCGGACTCCCCCGAATCCCAGCAGTGCTTCCTGAGCCAGGCGGTTGGCTTGGTCTCCACCGTAAAGCCGGCTGGTGAGACGGCGGTCCTGTGCGGTGTTCTCCGCCAGTTCCGTGTCCAGGAAAAACACCGGTACTTTGGCCCCGGTAAGTCCTTCGACGTCAAATCTCCAGGCCCGGATAACCACCCGGCGACCACCAAAATTCAGGTCGAACCGGATGTCAAGCGGTTCGAGATGCTCCGCCGGATCGAAAAGAGGATATAGCTCCTCTTGCTCTCCCCGGACATTTATCCTCTGCTCGAAATAGCCCTGGCGGTAGAGTAACGTCACTGCACACAGGGGCAGGCCCATATCCGCGGCGGCTCGCAGATGATCCCCGGCCAGGACCCCCAGACCGCCGGAATAGGTCGGTATCCGGTCCGACAGCCCGATCTCAGCGCTGAAATAGGCGATCCGAATATGGTGGTAGTCCACTATGAAGGCCTGGTTTCCGGAGTGGGAACAGTCAAATCGGCATCAATGAAATTGGTGTAGACCGCAAGGGCCACAAAGGTGGTCGAGCCCATCGCTGTTATCCTCCAGAGCAGTGAAAAATCGCTCCAGCTAATTGTCCCGGCCATAACAGTGCTCCCAGCTACCAGGCCATAGCCCAAACTTTTCTTTGTCATCCATACCATCACCGGCTGGTGGTTGTGCACTCCGA
>CBDVAP010000180.1:0-3937 GCA_965372015.1 uncultured bacterium
AGTTTCCTTCTTCCTTCGCGTCCTTGGCGGTTAGCTCTTCCTCCTTAGCTCCCTTTCCCTCTTGCTCGCATAGCGGTAAAAAAAACCTTGCATAGGTTGATTGGTGGTGGTAACATTAGACCGACCGTCAGTCTAGACTGAGAGTCAGTCTAGACCGGGGGTCAGGAAAACGGAAGGAGATTGAACTTGGCGCGGGTACTCAAAGAATACGACGAACGGAAAAACGAGTTTCTGGATACAGCCCAAAGGCTGTTCTACTCTCAGGGGTACGACCAGACTTCGGTGAGTGCCATCATCGACCATATGGGCGTTTCCAAGGGTACCTTCTACCACTATTTCGAATCCAAGGAACAACTGCTGGACAACCTCATCGAGCGTTTATCTGGTCAGATTCTAGCTCAAATCAACGAATCCATCGACGACCCTGATATGGATGCCATAACCAAGCTTAATCACATGTTCGAAATCTCCGCTGGAACCAAGGCTGCCAACCGGGAATTGATCGTTACGCTGCTGCGCACTATTTACAGTGACCGCAACATCGTAATGCGGCATAAAATGAATGCCCACCGGGTAGCGCTGGCGAGTCCCCTGATGGCCCGGATAATTCATCAGGGAATCGCTGAGGGTGTTTTCAATACTGCCCATCCGGACCATGTAGCCGACTTGATATTTGGATTGTCTAACGGCTGGGGAGAAAAATTCGCCTCTTTGATGCTCACCCTCGAAGATCACCCCGAGAACAAAGCCCTGATTTTCCAGAATGTGGAATTATTCGAGGATGCCATCGAGCGCCTGCTGGGCGCGCCGCGCGGTTCCATAAAACTGGGATCGCGGGAAGCGCTGGAGAAGATCATCGGATGAACCGGCGACTTAAATGTGCGATCATAGCCGGCCTGCTCTGGCTGCCGGTTACCACCTGGGCCGCTCAACCGTTCAGGCTGCAAGGCCAACTCTGGGGCACTATTACCGGGGGCAACGATCCGGCTGAAGGCTACCGGCAGCATACCGAACTGCTGGGGTATATTCCGACACTATCCGTGATGAAGCAGTTTGCGAACGGCGCACTCATCGATTTTGAGTGGGCTCATAAGGTGGGTATATCAGCCGATGGAAATCCCAACGGCGAAATAGAGAACTTTGAAGACCTGCACCGCCTGTGGATGCGCTACAGCAGCGAGCACCTGGAGGTGCGCCTCGGCTTGCAGAAGATCGCCTTCGGCCCGGCACGGATACTCCGGCCCCTGGCCTGGTTCGACAATATCGATCCCGAGGACCCCACAAACCAGACCGATGGGGTAAATGCTCTCCGGCTGCGTTTTTTCCCCGGCGCAAACCTGGCCCTCTGGACCTGGATTGTGATCTCCGATCAATGGGAATACTATTCTCCGGGTATCCGGCTGGAAGCAACACTGCCGCTGGGTGAACTGGGCCTGTCATGGTACGACCACCGCCAGCCCGGATTCCACAGCCTGGGACAGATGCCCGTGGCACAGCTCTGGGGGCATGACCGCCGATTGGCCCTTGACCTGCGCTACGATGGCTTAATAGGCTTGTGGACTGAAAGCTTCCTGGTTTTGCCCAGTGAGTCTGAGCAGAATCCCGGCCGGCAAAAATTCGTCCTGCTGGGGGGCGACTATACCGTCGGGATCGGCAATGGCCTGTATATAATGCTGGAACAATTGTGGCTGCCCGCTGCCGATGCTAATTCCGCCGGCGGTCGACAGTTGGCCGCCTTACTGGCCAGCTGGTCGTTGGGTTTATTTGATCAACTAATGGTCATAGTATACCAGGATTGGGATAACAGCCGGACCTACAGCTATTTCCGCTGGGCCCGGGTTTATGACCATATCAGTCTCAATATCATGCTCTCCCTGAATCCCCGGCGATCTGATTATGGCAATAATATTTTGGACCCCAACCTGTCAGGTTTTGGTACTTCTTTGAACTTCATGCTGGTATACAACCATTAACAAAAGGATCTATCGATGGACAACAATCACATCGTCGAGATAAACCACCTGGTCAAGCACTTCCCCATGGGCGGCAATCACTTTCTGGCCCTTAAGGGGATCGACCTCGCTTTCGCCACGGGTGAGTTCACCGGGCTGGTGGGACCCTCCGGCTCGGGCAAAACAACACTGCTCAATATCATCGGTGGACTGGACTCTCCCACGGAGGGCGATATCACCGTGCTGGGCATGCACCTGGCCGGCAGTTCCCATGGTGCGCGGGCCAAACTGCGTCGCAACAGTATGGGCTTCATCTTCCAGACTTATAATCTTCTCCCCGTCTATACCGTTTACGAAAACGTGGAGTTTCCCCTGCTGTTAAACCGCCTACCCGCCGACGAGCGCAGGAAACTTGTCACCCAGGCCATCGAATGGGTTGGTCTCACTGACAAGATGAAATCACGTCCCGCCCAATTGAGCGGTGGCGAAGGACAGCGCACGGCTATCGCCCGGGCTATCGTAAAGGAACCAACACTGATTCTGGCTGATGAGCCCACGGCCAACCTGGATGCGGAGAACTCCCATCATGTGATGAAAATCCTGGTGCGGCTCAACAAAGAACTATCCACTTCATTCATCTTTGCCACCCACGACGAAAAAGTCATGGGGTACCTGCGCCGGATTCTTAATCTGGTGGACGGCAAGATAGTAAATGACAAAAAAGTGGACAATCCCGAATTTAAAGGATAGTATCATGCTGACATTCAAACTTGCCTTAAAAAACCTGATCGGAGCTGGCATGCGCACATGGCTGAATGTGCTCGTGACGGCCATATCATTTATCCTGCTCATATTTTTGACAGGGTTATATCAGGGGATGGATGCACACGCCAAGCAAGTCACTATTGAAACTGAGATTGCTGGTGGCGCCTACTGGCATCCGATTTATGATCCCACCGATCCATTTACACTTGAAGATGCCCACGGCATACCACCACAGCCGGTCATTGAATTGGTAAATACCGGTGATGCAATGCCGGTGCTGGTAAGTCAGGCTTCTATCTACCCCAATGGCCGGATTATGCCGGTGATGATGAAAGGGATAGAGCCAAGTCAGACGATCGTCGATATGCCCACGGCCAGCCTGCTTAACTATGAAGGTGAATCAATTCCTGTGCTCATTGGGAGCGGGATGGCTAGAAGGGCCAACGTGAACGTGGGTGATACGTTTACAATCCGCTGGCTGGACGCGAATCGCACTTATGATGCCGATGAAGGCATCGTGGTTCACATTTTTAAGACGGAAAATTTCAAGATCGATTTCGGTCAGATTTGGATACCCCTGGCTCGTGTTCAGAAAATGCTGGCCATGCCTGGCGAGGCGACCTATGTGAGTTACGACCAGGATGTTGCCACGTTAACCGAAACCGACGGGTGGATTCACCGGAATGTGGGGTATCTGACCAGAGATATGACCGCACTGATTGAAGCTAAGCAACCTGGTTCGTACATATTATTCGGTATTCTTCTGGCTCTGGCCGCAATGGGGATATTCAACTCCCAGGTGCTCTCCATTTTCAGGCGGCACAGGGAGATCGGTACCCTGATGGCGCTAGGCATGACGCGCACAAAGGTTGTAGGTCTGTTCACTACCGAAGGCGGCATGAATGCATTTCTGGCACTCATCATGTCGGGCGTGCTCGGCGGTCCGCTATTCTATCTGACAGCCACGAAAGGTATTCCCCTGCCAATGGATTATAGCGAGATGGGCCTGATCATTGCCAGCCGCTTAATGCCGGTATATCCCCTCGCACTTTTTGTAAGCACGACTGCGCTGGTTTCGATTATTGTGACGATTGTTAGTTATCTGCCATCACGACGCATCGCGAAAATGAAGCCCACTGAGGCTCTGAGAGGAAAGGTATCGTAATGTTTAAATTTTTATTCAAAGGCATTTGGCGTGACAAGTCACGGAGCCTGTTTTC
>CBDVAP010000181.1:0-3873 GCA_965372015.1 uncultured bacterium
TTCTATCACAGACAGTTTTGCAAGCAGCGGTCTGTTCACCATGAAACCAGACGGTACGGATATCAAGAAATTAACCGCAGACGAAATTTCATATTTAGATGCATGTTGGTCTCCCGATATGACCCGGATTGCCGCCTCGGGCATGCCGAATTTGGCACCTCCCCAGATGCCGGAATGGTTTGAGATTTACATGCTGGATAGCCTGGGGAACCACCTGTATCGCTTAACCTGGAACGGCCACTACCCGGTCTGGTCGCCGGACGGAAAGCGGATTATCTTTGAGAGACAGGGCCCCGTAGGAAACTACGCGGGACTCTATATGATCAATGCCGACGGCACCGGAGAATATCCCCTTGACATCGACTACTCCTCTTCCATTTTACATGTCTGGGACTGGTCCAATGACGGGCAAAGGCTGCTAACCACGGCAGTGAAATACGTAGAGGGTTCATCCAGACCGGTTAGTTATGAACTCTATGAAATGGATCTGGGCGGCAATCTGAAGAAACAGATTACTGATACTGACGACATCATGGAGTACGACGCGAAATGGTCGCCGGATAATAGTAAAATCACTTTTTCAACCATTGGATTATACCGTGATATCTATGTTATGAATGCTGATGGCACTGGTTTGAAGATCATAACACCAGCCGGGGAGAATAAAATAGAGGCGTTTCGCTGGTCACCGGATGGTTCCATGGTTGCTTTCGGCTGGGCGAAAGAAATTGGTAGCTTCGAGAGTCGTAGAGAATGGGCAGATATATTCACTATCAACACTGATGGTACCGGTTCTACCCGGATAACCGATGTCGATTCCACGAATAATATTAATAGAGTTACAGACTGGCGCTGAAAATCCTGGTAGATGCCTTTGGAATTGAGAGGAGTGAATAACAAAACTGCTCGAAAATAGTTGCCGATAAGCGAAAAACAAAGGAAGAAGGAGGCCCGAAAATGCCTAGAAATAAGTGGATCGTATTACTGACAGCTTTCTGCTGGTTTGCCTTGGGCTCCGATGTCTCTGCCCAATACAGGTGGACAACCGTCAATGATAAGTTGGGGCGTCCCCTGGGAGTAAAGGAGAACATCGTAACTAAGGCCGCCCACCGGGTGCACGGGCTACGGGTCAATATAAGTCAATATGGCGCAGACATAGCGAGCCTTCAACGAGCAGACGTCGATGACCTGGCCAGAAGTTTCCTCGCTGACTATTCTAGTATCACAAAAGTCGAACCGAGTAATCTGTCCCCACCAAGAGTGGTTAGCGGAGACGGCTGTTGGTATATATCTTATGAACAGCTGTATCAAGGCATCCCTGTTCTGGGGACACAGGTGGGCTTTACAATCGAGAAAAGCGGCCGCATTCATACTCTGGGTGCCGATGTCTATTCGGATATTGAAGTTGATACCGAGCCCAAAATTTCGATAGAGCAGGCCCTGGAAACTGCTGAAAATGCGTTCCGGACCCCGGGTATCGAGGAAGTCAAACTAACCAAAGAGATAGCAACTTCGATTTATCCTGAAATATCCGACGACCGGATTAGCTACTACCTTATTTATGAAGTGGCACTGGCATCAACGAACCCGACCAAGCAATGGATTTATTTTATCGATGCGTTAAGCGAGGAGATAGTCTGGGCTGGAAGTACGCTTCGTAGTGCCAGATATTGGCGCAATAGGGGCTACGTCAATCATCAATATTGGCCAAAAAGGGAAGATGACCCACCAGTTACTGGTGGCCCCGAGGTAGGAGTCAATGTAAAGATATTCAACATAATTGGCCAGCAGATGGCAAGCGGACAAACCGACGGCAGCGGGTACTACAGTATTAATTGGCAAGGGGCATATTCGGTGTACTTTTTGCAGGGGTCGAAGACGCTGAATTACAGCGGTTCTTACGCTAGGATATTAAACGCCGAGACTGAATTCCACAATATCTCTTTTAATCCCGCAAGTTCCTATACTCATAACTGGGATTGGGTTACTGATGAGTACAATGTCTACCATCACGTAAATGTCGTGCATGATTACTGGACCGGCAGTCCCTTTAATTACAGTGCGATGAACTATCGGATGGATGCCACGGTTCATGATGGGGGTGCAAACGGTTGGTCTGATGGCACCAATATCGGGTTCGGTACCTACTATGGGCAGAATTGGGCGCGCTACAGTGATTTGGTCTATCATGAATATACCCACTCTGTGGTTTATCATATCTACGGCCACTGGATTGACCCTCCACCCTGGAATTATAATTCGGAAGCAAAGGCAATGGACGAAGGGATTGGTGATTACTATGCCTGCTCAATAAACGGAGACGCGCTTTGGGCAGACGGCATAACCGGTGTACCTGATACGCCCCGGGACATCGGCGCCAACTGGGTTCGCCCGACTAATTGGGTTGATTACGATCCCCACCAAAATGGTAGAATTATCTCAGGAGCCTGCTGGGACATGCGCCAGAGCAGTATGGGAATAACCTATACGGATAAGCTGGTGTACCTAGCGCTGGTGCGAACTCCCCACCCTGATAACTTTGACGACTTCGCGGAAAACGTGGCACTCGCAGATTTATTTTTTGATGGAGGCAATTCCCAGTTGATAGAAAGCATTTTCAGCGCCCACGGAATTTCCATCGGTTGTGCGCCTTGCCACGGAGCTCCCAAGCGGATCGCAGACCTAGCCCAAATCGGGGCGCCCAAGGTCTTTCGTCTGGACGATAGTACGCCCAACCCCTTCAACCCCGCCACTACAATCGGCTATGAGCTACCGGTTTCCAGCCGGGTGACACTGACCATCTACGACCTAAGGGGGCGGGAGGTACGCAGTTGGCGCATGACCGAAGAAACCGGGCATAAACAAGTGGCGTGGGGCGGCACGGACAACAACGGCCAGCCAGTGGCGGCGGGGATTTACCTGTATCGGCTGGTGGCCGTGCCCTCAAACGGCGGACAACCGTTCACCTCTACCCGAAAGATGGTACTTTTAAAATAGGCGAGTGCTAGATACTCGATGGGACCCCGCCAGGGGCGGGGCTGGATGCAGAGACCAGAAACTCGAAACCTGAAACCAGTAACTTCCTTAAGTCTTGCGCTCTTTCTTGCGGGCGGCTGGGAACAGGACGTTGTTGAGGATCAGCCGGTAGCCGGGGGAATTGGGGTGCAGGGCCAGGTTGGTGGGCGGGTCACCCACATAGTGCTGGTAGTCCTCTGGGTCGTGGCCGCCCAGGAAAGTGAAGGTGCCCTGCCCCACGTTGCCATGGATATAGCGCACCTCCTCGGTGCCTTCCCGTTCGCCTAATATCACCACACTCTTCTTCAACGTACTACGCCGGAAGTTGGTGGTCTGGCCCATGAAGCCCTTGATCACCCCCACGTGGTCTTGGGTCAGCATGGTGGGCACCGGGTCATACTTGGCGGCGAACTCGAACAGGGTGAAGTAGTCGCTGTCGGCGGAGCGGGGGCCGGGGTTGTGGCTGGATGGAATGTCGATGCTGGAATACTCGTATACCGCGGGATCGGTGATCAGCTGGTAATTCTCGAAGGCCACCGCCTGGCCGAAATCGAGTTTGCCCTGGGCCTGGGGGTCGGCGGGGGTACCGTCGAAGGGCACGCCGGCGATATCCAGCTGCTGGGCCGCCAAGGCGATGTCCCAGCTGTCGGTGGCCGAGCACATGGCGAAAATAAATCCCCCCTGCACAACGAACTGTTTGATTTTCAAAGCCACCGCCTTTTTGTGGGCCGGTACGTGGGGGAAACCGTGCTTGCGGGCCAGGGCCTGGTAGGAGGCTTCCTGTTCACGGTACCATTGGGCATTGCGGTAGGCGCCCCAGAACTTGCCGTGCTGGCCGGTGAAGTCCTCGTGGTGCAG
>CBDVAP010000182.1:0-3652 GCA_965372015.1 uncultured bacterium
AACAACATCAAGACCATTCGAGTGATCGTTGAATGGACTGATAGGCTAGCAACGAAGAGAGCTACAGTCGATTTTATGAAAGCGGACATCTTTTAGGATCTGCAATTATATGGCAGGAGACGAACATGCATCCTTTTTCCTTACTTAACAACCAGCGGGGAAGCGCATTGATCATTGCCCTTTTAATGCTCGTGGTCCTCACGCTAATCGGCATTTCGGCAACCACCACCACTACCTTCGAATTGCAGATTTCAGGGAATGACAAACTTTACAAAAGGTCCTTCTTTGCGGCGGATGGTGGAACCGCAGCGGGTAGCGAGTTGGTAGAGCAAAGTATTGAAGAGCGGGATTGGACTGACGATTCAACCAGGGGCAACGTGGGCATTCTGAATGGAGATTTCTATCTGAATCGTGACACTGACGCCGGCATAGACCCTATTCCTTCCGATACCAACCAAGATGCGGTCATCCCGCTCAGTGCAATTGTTGATCCCACCGCCAGCCCTTTTGTCCTGGACACCAGTGTTCCCCACACCAATCTCAAGATTGTTGGCAACTCGCAATTGTCATCCGGAAGTGCGGTCCAGTTGGCGTCTGGATATGAGGGAAAGGGGAAAGGGGCAGGAGGAGGAGGCGCCTGGATCATCTTTGACGTCCGGGCTCAGCATCGCGACGTCCGCGACACTTCAGTCATGGTCCGCCTTGGCTGGAGACACGTGATGTGAAAAGGGAGCAAGGCAGGTGTCTGTGGAAGGTTATAGCTCGACGACTGAAAGTCATTTGAGCTCTTGTCAAGGAGACATGTTATGAAGAAAACCACGATCATTTTCCTGGTCATCATGGCGCTCAGTGCCCCCACTTTTGTGGCAGGAAAAACCACCATAAAGGTAGGCACTATTGAAAGGATAACCAAAGACTACATCATAATGAATGATACCCAATACAAGCTCATCAATAGCAGCGACAAAGACTCAAAGAGCAAATACGGTTTTGCAACCGAATACTGGCTCATGGACTATGATCGAAAGGGCCGTCTCCTCGGGGCTTTCAAGGTGAACTTCAAGACCATTGGAGATGTGGGCTCGGTGGCCAAGGCGAGAGTGACCTTGCAGGGTATGATCGTACGCAAAATAGAGGTTCTGGACGAAGAAATGTAGCACCAAGGACCATTACCTTACCCGTTAAAGAAGGTGGATTGCCATGAAACATCGTAGCTTAAAAATATTATTACTCGCAGGATTGATAATAATCTGTATGACCGCGACAGCCTTTGCAGGTGTTGCGGACATGTCGAAATTTGTCCAGATACCCCCGTTTGTCTTGCGGGGGGCGGACGCCAATGTGCTTTTGGATCTCTCCATTGAGTGGCCCACAGCGGGAGCAGGCTACAATGATGAACAGGTGGATGCCAATGGTGATGGAGATTATTTGGATACTAACGACTGTGACGGCAGGGTCGATATCAGTGGGAGGTCAATAGGTAAATGTTATAAAACGACCAGAAAATACATCGGATATTTCGATCCCAACAAGTGTTACAAAGAAAACAGCGGACGCTTTGAACCCGTGGATTCTACCAACAGTGACTACTCGTGCACCAGCAAGGTAGGCAGGTGGAGCGGCAACTTTCTCAACTGGGCCACCATGAGCGCCATCGACGAGCTCCGCTGGGCGCTCACCGGCGGCTACCGCCATGTGGATGAAGACCTGAATGATGATGCCACCCCGGAGACTGTCCTGGAAAGAGCCAATGTGGACCCCGCCAGGTTCTATCCCTTTCACCGGGTGTGGCAGGTCAAGGTGTTGAAATCAACGTATAATGTTGCTCCCAGCACGGTGACCCCTTACAGTAATAGCACAATTTATATCTACAACCATGGCTATCAGTTTACTCTGCATAGTTCGTGTTGTGAAACGGAAGACTACGAGGAAATGGAAGACAAGCTAGCGGGGCCCTTCTACGCCAGGGTCAAGGTGTGCGACCCCACCCAGGGGCTGGAGGAGAACTGTATCGAATACGGCGGCTACTACAAGCCCGAGGGCTTGATGCAGAAAAATGCCGATAAGATGCGCTTTGCCGCCATGGGGTACCTCCTGGAGAGCGAAAGGGAAAGAGAGGGAGGTGTGCTCAGGGCCAACATGAAGTATATCGGGCCGAAACTGCCAGACGGCTCAAACAACACCAAGCAAGAGTACGACGAGGATGGCATTTTCATCGTCGACCCCGACAATATGAAGCCCGGTGACTCGGACGTTCAATACAGCGGGGTTATTAATTATCTCAACAGATTCGGCAGGAACGGGTATAAGTCCAAAGACCCCGTGAGCGAACTCTACTATGAGTGTTTGAATTATTACAAGAACCGGGGGCCGACCGCTAACTTCCTGGATGGGAACAATGATTATCATATTGATGGTGTGATCGACCCCATACCTGCTGCCTTTAAAGACGGTTTTCCGGTAATCGCCAACTGGGACGATCCCATCCAGTACTCCTGCCAGAAGAATTACATTATCGGGATTAACGACGCCGTCCCGCACGTGGACAAGCGGCTGCCCGGGACTGCCTTCACGGAGGCCGATTATGACAACGACGGTACCGACGATCTAACCTGGGCTGACTACGGCGAGCCTGCAAATGCCGACCCCGATTACAGCGTTACCACCCTCACCAATACCGTCGGTGAACTGCAGGGCATAAATGGAACCCAGCGCTACGTTGGTTGTACTGCCACCGATTGCGATTGGAACAACGACCTCAAAACCATCCCAGGCCTCGGCCTAGTTGCCGGCCCGCGGGGCGGTGACAAGCACAATTCCTGGTACGTCGCCGGCTTGGCTTACTATGCCAATACCCAGGACATAAGATCCGATCTTGACGGCAGGCAGACGATCACCACCTACATGATGGACACCCAGGAGTATTCATCAACCCCCTTCAAGGGTGAGATGAACATGCTCTGGCTGACCGGAAAGTACGGCGGCTTTGTGGAAAAGGATTTTGTCGACACCAACGGTGACGGCAACACCTACGAGCCCAACCTTACAGCAGAGTGGGACGCGGATGCTGACGGCTTGCCGGATAACTACGTTCAGGCTTCCGATCCGGGAAAACTGATAGCTGCCCTAAACAGGGCCTTCACCGACATCCTCAAAAGGGCAAGCTCCGGCACCGCGGCATCGGTGATCTCCAATACGCGCTCGGGAGAAGGAGGGGTGTATCAGTCCATCTTCTATCCCTATTTCAATGACGCCAACTGCCTCAATGCCGACACCAAGGAGGTCTCCTGGGTGGGTCAGGTTCACGCCCTGTTCGTGGACGCTTATGGCAATCTGAGAGAAGATAACAACGGCAATAGAGCTCTCGATTTGGCCACCGACAATATAATAGTCTATAACGGAACCGACATTTACAAGTATACCGATACCAATGGCAGCGGCAAACTCGATCCGGGTGAATTTACCGACACCAACGGAAATGGCAGACTCGATACTGCTGAACTCACTGGGACCGTCTATACCATGGCTGATATCAACTATATCTGGACAACAAATGACTGGTTGAATGATACGGCTCTGGTCACCACTCAACAGAGATCACCATATGTTAACGACACCCAGAAGAGAAGGTACATTTTTACCTTTATCGATG
>CBDVAP010000183.1:0-3434 GCA_965372015.1 uncultured bacterium
GCAGGTAAAATGAATCTCTCCTTGCTCGACACCGGCGGCAGTGCGCTGGTTATCAGCCAGTTCACCCTGGTGGGGGACTGGCGCAAAGGGCGGCGGCCCAGTTTTATCGGGGCAGCGCCACCGGAGCAAGGTGAGCGGTTGTACGAGCATTTCATCGCCGGTCTGCGGGAGCAAGGAGTTTCGGTGCAGACCGGGGTATTCGGCGCCATGATGAAGGTGGAGCTGGTCAATGACGGGCCGGTGACCTTCGTCGTGGACAGCAAGAGGGCTTGATGAAACACAAAATTCGTATCGTAATGGCCAAGCCCGGTCTGGACGGCCACGACCGGGGCATTAAAATCCTGGCCCGGGCCTTCCGGGACGCCGGGATGGAGGTTATTTATCTGGGATTGCGCCAGACCCCCGAGATGATCGTCAGCGCAGCGTTGCAGGAGGACGCGGATGTGGTGGCCCTCTCTATCCTGTCCGGCGCGCACATGACCATCTTCCCCGATGTAATCGAGCGTATGCGCGCTGCCGGTCTGGAGGACGTACTGCTCACCGGTGGCGGCATTATCCCCAAGAAGGACATGACGGCGCTCCAGAAACAGGGAGTGGGCCGGCTGTTCGGGCCGGGAACGCCCCTGGCGGAAATTGTAGAATATATCACCGGCTGGGTGGCTAAACACCGGAACGGTGAGGATAAAAAACAATGAAAGCTGACACACCATCGACCGCTGCAGCTCAGCTGCTGGAAAAGCGCACCCAAGCCCTGGTGGGCGGCGGCCCTGAGCGGGTTGAGATACAACACGCCAAGGGAAAGCTCACCGCCCGGGAGCGCCTGGACCTGCTGCTGGACCCCGGCTCCTTCAGCGAGCTGGACATGTTCGTACGCCACCGGTCGCACGATTTCGCCATGCAGGACAACCGGCCTCTGGGCGATGGTGTGATCACCGGCTACGGCACAATCAACGGGCGGCTGGTCTATGTATTTTCCCATGATTTCACGGTGTTCGGCGGTAGCCTGTCGGAAACTTTCTCCCAGAAAATATGCAAGATAATGGACCTGGCGTTGAAAGTAGGGGCGCCGTTGGTGGGCATCAACGACAGTGGCGGGGCTCGGATTCAGGAAGGGGTAGTCAGCCTGGGCGGCTACGCTGATATCTTCCTGCGCAATACCCTGGCCAGCGGCGTGGTTCCGCAGCTCAGCCTGGTGATGGGGCCCTGCGCCGGGGGAGCGGTATATTCTCCGGCCATCACCGATTTCATTATCATGGTGAAGGGCACCAGCCACATGTTCGTCACCGGCCCCAATGTGGTAAAGACGGTCACCCACGAGAATGTATCCTTCGAGGATTTGGGGGGAGCGGGAACCCATTCCACCAAGAGCGGCGTCGCTCACAGCGCCTGCGAGAACGAAGTGGAGGCCATCGAATACAGCCGCAAACTGCTGGCCTTCCTGCCGCAGAACAACCTGGAAACTGCCCCCGAACGGCCCACTGAGGACCCGTCCGATCGGGAGGCGCCGGAACTGGACAGCCTGATACCCGAAAATCCCAACAAGCCCTACGATATGCACCGGGTAATCACGGCGGTGGTGGATGATAAGGAGCTGCTGGAGGTGCACGCCGGCTACGCCCCCAACATTATCGTGGGGTTTGCCCACCTGGCCGGCCGGTCGGTGGGGATCGTGGCCAATCAACCGGCCCACCTGGCGGGGGTGCTGGACATCGACTCATCGGTTAAAGCCGGCCGGTTCGTCCGGTTCTGCGATGCTTTCAATATTCCCCTGCTCACTTTCGTGGACGTACCCGGTTTCCTCCCAGGTACCGACCAGGAATGGCAGGGTATTATTCGCCACGGCGCCAAGCTGCTCTATGCCTACTGCGAGGCCACTGTGCCCAAGGTGACCGTGATCACCCGCAAGGCCTACGGCGGCGCATACGACGTGATGAGTTCCAAACATATCCGGGGAGACCTCAACCTGGCCTGGCCCAGCGCCGAGATCGCGGTTATGGGCCCGCGCGGGGCGGTGGAGATCCTGTGGAAAAAGGAGATCCAGGCGGCGAAAGACCCAGCGGCTCTCACCGAGCGTCTCAGCCAGGAGTACCGGGAGAAATTCGCCACCCCCTATATCGCCGCCGAGCGAGGCTTTATCGATGACATTATTATGCCCCGGCAGACCCGCTCCCGCCTGATCGATGCCTTCGGGATGCTGGCGAATAAAATTGATCATAATCCCCGCAAAAAGCATGGGAATATCCCCCTTTGACTACTATGGCAGCCAGCGATAGAACCAGCCAACTGCAGCGCAAACGCGCGTTGGAGCGGCATTTCGCCGGTGACTTCGGCACCCTCGTTTATCCCCTGCTGGCAAACACCTACTATCAGGAGGGTGACTTGGTGCGGGCTCGCAAGGTCTGCCGCATCGGTCTCAAGCATCACCCTGAGCACGCGCCGGGCCTGTTCCTGTTGGCCATGGTCAACATGCGGGAAGGGCGGATGGAGGAGGCGGAACAGCTGCTGGACCACACCCTGGCCCAGGACCCCTACCATGTAGAAGCAGCGGAGTACCTTGTGGCAGTCCAGGAGCGGCTGAAACGCCCGCCGGGTGTTCTGGAACGGGCCTATAAGATTCTGCTGTTGGCAAACCCGCTCAGCCACAGCGCCCAGGTGCGGCTGAAACGCATGCAGGCCGAAAAAGAACTGGTGCTGAAAGTCAAACGGGAGATGCGGTTGCGCGAGGCGGCGGTCCGGGAACCCACCAAGGCCGGCGGCCGGGAACCGGTGGGCGAGATAAGGCCGTTGCCGGAAGTGGAGCGTCAGGCGAAAGAAACTGGCGCAGCCGAGTCGGAGCCGGTCCCCTTTGTACCCACCGCCCGTCTGTCGAAGGAACCACCTGGGGATATCCTTTCAGATGAAGAAGCGGAACGAGCGGAACGCATAGGGGCTAGACTGGAAGAGAGCGAGCAGCTGACGGAAGCGGAGCGATCCTGGGAAAGGCGCATTAAGGACGTCGCTGCGGAGCTGGCCCAGGAGGAGCAGGCCCCTGAAGCTATAGCCGGGTCGGAGTCCCCCCGGTTCCCGCTGGAGGATTATGGCGCCGGCGAGAGTGAACAGGCAGTAGCAACACCGGCCCCGGACAGTGAGCCACCTCCCGACCTGTGGCCCGGCGAGGAAGAGGACGATCTGACGGCCGATGAAGACGCTCTGGGTGAACCGCCCCCCGCCGGTCTGCAACCTGACCAGGCTCCGGAAGAGGCGGCGGAGGAACCCTTGATAGCTGAGGAAACATCGGCCGCGGAGACCTCTGAACCAGTGGATGAACAGCTCTGGCCGGGCGAGGATGACGAATCTGTTGAACTGGAGTCTTGGCCGGAAACGACGGCGGCGGAAACCCCAGATGAATCACCGGGTGCGGACAGCGCTGAGATCACGTTGGACACCACCCCCAC
>CBDVAP010000184.1:0-3266 GCA_965372015.1 uncultured bacterium
AGGCGCTGGACGCCGCCGTAGCCGCCTCGCGCCCCATCATCGACGCCGGCTGGCTGCCCAAGTCGCGGCAGGTGGGCAAGTCGGGCATGAAGGTTAAACCAAAATTGTACTTGGCGTTGGGGATTTCGGGGGCCCCGGAGCATATCGAGGGGATGAAGGATTCGGCCACCATCATCGCCGTGAACAGCGACAAGCACGCGCCCATATTCAACGTGGCGCACTACGGTGTGGTGGGCGACCTATTTGACGTGTGCGAAGAGCTGATCGAGGCCCTGGATTAGGCCTCAGAGATTGACGCCGCACCGATTGCAACTACTATGACCAAAATTAAATGCTGACACCATTTGAACGATTGGCATATGTCTTCCTGGTGGCTGTTTGTGGTCTACTGGCCTACCGGGGCTTTGCCCGGATCGTCAGGATCGTCCGGGCCGGTCAGGACACCGATCGGACCGACGGCTTGGCGGGGCGGCTTATTTCCGCCCTGGTTCGGGTAGCACTCCAGCGCACGGTGATCACGGCCCGGCCAATGGTCAGCCTGTTCCATGCCTTTATCTTCTTCGGCTTCAGTTTTTACCTGCTGGTCAATTTAAGCGACCTGCTCGAGGCATATATCAGCGGCTGGACCACCCTGGGGAAGGGCCCGACGGCGAATATTTTCAACCTGCTTTCCGATTTATTCAGTGTCCTGGTACTGGTTGGGATGATCTTCTTCCTGGTGCGCCGCTTCCTGGTCCGGCCTAAGGTGCTGGAATTCAATGGCAATGTGCTGTTGCATGCCGATGTGCGGCGGGGCGGTCTCAAGGTCGACTCGCTGATTGTAGGTCTGTTCATCCTGCTGCATGTGGGTGCCCGCTGGATAGGCACTGCCTTCGCCCTGGCCGCCCAGGGCCACGGCGACCCCTGGCTACCCACAGCTAGCTTGATGGCAAGTTTGTTTGGCGGGCTAACACCGGAGAGCCTGGAAGCGGCCCGGCACGTCTGCTGGTGGCTGGCCATGGGACTGATTACGGCTTTCATGCCCTACTTTCCCCGCAGCAAACACCTGCACCTGATGGTTGCTCCTGTGAACCTGGCGTTGGAGCGCCGGAGCGCAAAGGGACTGATGGACCCGGTGCCGGACCCCAATGCGCCGGGGGCCGCTGAGCTCACCGACCTGCCCTGGCCGCAACTGCTGGACGCCTACGCCTGCATCATGTGCACCCGCTGCCACGAGGTCTGCCCGGCCCACGAATCGGGCACGCCCTTGTCGCCATCGGCCCTGGAAATAAACAAACGTTATCTGATCACTGCCGGGGGGAGCAGCCTGCTTGGGGATCACGGCGTTGCCAACCTCAGGACAGCGGTTATCTCCGATGACGCCCTGTGGTCGTGCACAACCTGCTATGCCTGCGTGCAGATCTGCCCGGTGGGCAATGAGCCCATGATGGACATCCTGGCGTTGCGGCGGCGGATGGTGTTTGGGGCCGAGATGCCCGATGAGCTGGCGGAAGTGCTGCGCGGCCTGGACGAGCAGGGCAATTCATTCGGGGAGTCGGCCCGCAAAAGGGCCCGCTGGACCAAGGAACTGGATTTCGAGATCAAGGACGCGGCTAAAGAGCCGGTGGAGTACCTGTGGTTCGTGGGCGATTTCGCTGCTTTCAACGAGACCTGCCGGGATGCGAGCCGGAAATTGGCCCGGGTGCTGCAGGCCGCCGGGGTGGATTTCGGTATCCTTGGGCGCGCCGAGAAATCGGCCGGCAATGATGTGCGCCGGGTGGGCGAGGAAGGCCTGTTCGAAGTGCTGGCCGAAGACAACATCAAGACCTTAGCTGAATGCGACTTTAAGAAAATTATCACCACCGATCCCCACACCTACAATACCCTGAAGAATGAGTATCCCGCGAAGGGCGGCGAGTACGTTGTTGAGCATTACACCACCGTGCTTTTGGAGCTGATTAGTTCGGGGAGCATTCAGCTGAGGAAGAAGGTCAACGCCCGGGTCACCTACCACGACCCCTGCTACCTGGGGCGCTATAACGGGATTTATGAGGCCCCCCGGGAGCTGCTCAGGCTATGCGGAGCCGACCTGGTGGAGATGCCGCGCAATAAGGAGAACTCCTTCTGCTGCGGCGCCGGCGGCGGGCGAATTTGGATGAATGACCACCAGGATATGACCCGGCGTCCCAGTGAGATTCGCATCGACGAGGCCGCGGCGCTTGGGGACGTGGACAGTTTCGTGGTGGCCTGCCCCAAAGACCTGAGCATGTTCTCGGACGCCGTGAAAACCTCGGGCCACGAGCAGGAGCTGGCGGTGGTGGACTTAATCGACTTGGTAATCGAGGCCATGGACCTGCCGAAACCGGTGGGGCTGGAGGTAGCGACGGAGGCTTGAGCCGCCCCTTCAGCGGGAGCGTTGAGAACAATCGATAGCCCAGCCGATCTCTGATTCGAAATCAATGCCCGCTGACACCGACGATACTTTTCTTGAAGCGCACAACTGCATTATCCCCCAGGACCGGTTCTACGACACTGTCAGGCATCAGTGGATCAAGGCCGAGGCAGATGGGACGCTGGTGATGGGACTGACCGATGTGGCCCAGACCCTGGCCGGGAAACTGTTGCACGTGACGCCCAAGCCGGTGGGCACCCACCGGAAGGCCAATAAATCGCTGGCTGTGTATGAAGCCGCCAAGTGGATCGGCCTGCTCAACGTGCCCTTCGCCACCACTGTGGTCGAGCATAATCCCAAGGTGGTAGCCGAGGCTTTTACGGTCAACCAGTTCCCCTATACCGACGGCTGGATCGTTCGCCTGCGCCCCGATGAGCCGGTCGATCTGGCGCAACATTTCGCCTCCCCCGAGAAGGCTCGGGCGATCTATGCCACCCAGCTTGATGAAGGGACCATAGATGATTGCGTCCATTGCGTGGGGTTTGAGGTATGAGTACCACACCGGGCACGAAAATACCGGTGGTGCTGTTCACCCACCCCACTTGCGTGGGGTGTTCGGAAGCCATCCGCCGTATGACGGCCTTTGCCGGTGACCATCAAGAGTTGCAGTTCCGGATTACCAGCTTGGCGGGAACAGAGGGACAGGCACTGGCCGACCGGTGGAATGTCAAGTCGGTACCCACGATTATATTTAACGACGACCCCCAGATGCGGATCGTGGGGGTGCCCAAGGCGGAGACGTTGGATGCCCTATACCAGGCCATTAAGCATGGGGAGCGCCGGCCGCTGCGGGCTGAAGTATGAATTTTCGTCATCAAGGCCAGGGACCTTACCG
>CBDVAP010000185.1:0-3239 GCA_965372015.1 uncultured bacterium
CTAACCCCACCTCTGGCGGGGGATAAAACCGCCCGAAGTTTCCTTTTGGTTCGTTTCCTTTCTAAAAAAAAATGAACATACCTTTTCGGTCCCCAATCCAACAGGAAACCAAACTTAGGAAAACAGCCTGACTTGGGTTACCTTGTTAATATGAGGCAACGGGACCTAGATTCAGTCCCCATGCCGCGACCGAAATTAATTTATTCAGCTTTGAACCCATGAAACCCCCTCGCAGCCAGCTGGCCATCCCAATAGTCCTCAGTGGCAGCCTGATGGCGTCTTCGGCGGCTATCTGGATTCGGTTCATCCCGGAAGTCTCCCCCCTGGTGATCGGTTTCATCCGCACCACCGGCGCCGCACTCCTGATCTTCCCCTGGTTCCGCCGGGAATGGCGCCGGCAGGCCCTCTCCTGGCGCGACCTGCGCCTGTCGGTCTTGTGTGGGGTGGCCCTGGCTTTGCACTTCGCTACCTGGATCGCCTCGGTTAACCGTACTACCGTGGCGCTGGCAGGCCTGTTGGTGGCCACCCACCCCATGTTCGTGATCCTGATTTCGTTTGGGCTGCTGCGCATAAAGGTGGCTCCCAACCGGATCGCCGGCGCCCTGTTGGCCTTCGGCGGCATTGTGTTCATCCAGTGGCCCTATCTGGCTGCCGGAGCCGATGGCGCCTGGGGAGGCCACGGCCTGGGCAACCTGCTGGCCCTGGCGGGCGGATTTTTCGCGGCTATCTACCTGCTGCTGGGGCAGGCTGCCCGAAACCGGTTGGGGACCATAATACACGTTGAAATCACCTACGCCACAGCGGGAGCAGTGCTGCTCTTGGCGGTCCTGCTGGCCGGAGAGGCCCCCGTTCCCCTGGCTCCCCGCCCCTGGACCTTCCTGGCCCTGCTCATTCTGCTGCCCACCGTAGGGGGACATACCATCTTCAATTGGGGCCTCAAGCATCTGGGAGCACCTTTGATCTCCCTGTTCGGGCTGGCAGAGCCGGTTTTCTCCGCCCTGTTGGCCCTGATAATCCTGCGTGAAGGCCTGCCCCTGAGCACTATCGGGGGAGGATTCATAATTTTAGCCGGCTTGGCGCTGGCAGTGTGGAGCCCGACCGCACCAGGGAGCCCCGGCAGGCCCGACCCTGGCCGTACCCGGCACGGGGAGGCCGGGCAGAGCCCCACAGGGAGTCCGACGTCTATGGGTGATGATCGATTTTTATCCCAGCCATAATTAGCTGGGTAGAGGGGAAATGGAATTGTTGACTGTTTAGCCCAGTCGTTCACGGCTGGGGGAGAAGACAGATGGTCAAAATGGGCGCCGGAGGGCGTTCACGCCCTTTTATGAGCCAGCCGCCTCGAATGGTTTTTACCAATATCGGTGGCTAAACTGGGACTTTACCCTGCCATAAAGCGGGAACGCCCCAAAAAGGGGCGTTCGATGTCGGAGGGCTATGGGCAGCCGGGGACTGCCGGTCGATCAGGATGTAAATAAGAGCAGGGTGAGTCCCACACCAACGAAAAATACCAGGAATAAGGCTATTTTGGCGTAGACCTTCTGGCGGAACCATACCTGTTGCTCATCAGCCCAATCCACTAGGTCCCCTGGATGGCCCATAAGATGAGGATGTAAAGGCAGCTTTGGATGGCGGGTATTAATCATATACGTCGTTTCCATTTACAGAAGATATTAAAGCTGCCGCGCTGGGGGCGCTATGTCCCCCGTCACATCTGCTGGGCCATGTGACTACCATCACCTACCGGTGAATCTGTTTGGATTTGTCGAGGGCAGCGCTGCTTGGCGGACTGCGCTAGGGGTCCCGAGCGGACGTGGGCCGGGTCACACCCGGGTATACCCCCGGGCTTTGGAGGCCCGGTAAACTCGATCCAGGGCGATACCAAAACTGGCTAAGCGCAATGAACAGTCGTGTTCCTTGGCAAAGAACATCACATTGGCGAAACTTTTTCTAAGAATGGCGTATAGTTCGTCATGAATCCGTTTTTCTTTCCAGGCAAACTGCTGAATATTCTGGACCCATTCGAAATAGCTCACCGTCACCCCGCCGGCATTGGCGATGATATCTGGGATAACCTCTATATTATTCCCGGCCAGGATATCTCCCCCCTCCGGTGTCACCGGATGATTGGCCGCCTCTACCACTACCTGGGCCTTTACTTGGCCGGCATTCTCACCGGTGATGACACCGCCCAAGGCCGCCGGCACCAGGTAGTCGCATTCCTGGAAAAGTAACTCGTCACTACCCAGCGGATCGCTCTCCTTGAACTCGACCACCGAACCGGTGGTCTGCACATGCTTGATGAGATGAGGAATATCGAGGCCCCTGTCATTCTTGATGCTGCCCTTAACGTCTCCCACTGCGATAACCTTGGCATGCTTGTTATAAAAGTGCTTGGCGGCGAAGGAGCCCACGTTGCCGAATCCCTGGATCACCACCCGGGCCCCCTTCAGGGATAGGCCGTTGGCTTCGGCCCACTGATTCGTTATAATGACCACACCGTTACCGGTAGCATCTTCCCGGCCCACCGAGCCGCCCAGCTCCAACGGTTTGCCGGTAACGATTGCCGGGGTATGGCCGTTCAGCCGGCCGTAGGCCGCCATGGCCCAACCCATGATTTTGGCATTGGTACCCATGTCAGGCGCTGGAACGTCACGGTTGGGCCCCAGAACCATGGAGATGCGGGTAAAAAATGTCGAAGTCAGCTCGTACAGCTCCCTGTCATTCATTGTGGTCGGGTCGCAGGCCACACCCCCCTTGGCCCCGCCAAAGGGGATATCAACCAGGGCTGTCTTCCAGGTCATGAGGGAGGCTAGAGATCGGACTTCTTCCAGATCCACATGGGGATGGTAACGAATACCGCCCTTATATGGCCCCCGGGCTGCGTTGTGCTGGATACGGTAACCTGTGAAAAGCTGTAAATGATCGTTCATCATAAAGGGAATCTCTACCCGGATTTCCCGATAGGGACTCTTCAGCAGGGCCATGGCCTCCTCCGGCACTCCGGCCACTTTGCTGGCCTCGTCCAGGCGACGGTTGACCTCCTCGAACGGCGACGGTTTCGGCTGGGTAGTCTGGGCGCTCATAAGTTTCTCTCCGGTCGGGTTTTAATCATGGTAGGGTTGAAATCGACTCCACAAGATACGCGGGCAGAAACGAAAATTCCAGCAAAATTATTGGCGTACCGGCGGGGCGCATCGCTCAAATTAAATGTTACCGAAGGGTATTTGAGAAGTGGT
>CBDVAP010000186.1:0-3204 GCA_965372015.1 uncultured bacterium
ACAATACCCAATGGATAAGGATTGATCGGGCTACATATGATAAGTGCATTGATCCACGCGACTACCGCCCAGCCTGGGCCAGGGGGGAAATCGCATGACCCACTCCCGCCACCGCCTCTGGCGGGACAAGCATGCTGCGGGGTCTCGTCCCACTGGCATCTGTGCCGAGGAGCCCCGCCTGGCGGGTTTTACGATAAGCCGGAGAGATTGCCACCCTTCGGCGGAGTTTATCCTGAATCCGCCCTTCGGCGGATGAAGGGCTCAGTAAACAGATCATCCCGCCGCTAGTTCGTCGGGTGCCCTTAAGCCACAAAAGGCTGCTTTGTCTTGAAAAACGGTATACTTGATCGCTCAGCCTCATTACCCTCCCTCGCCATTAGCACCAGCCGAATATATGCCAGCAAATCTCCTTGCCCAGGCTTGGAGAAAATAGTAGCGAATCAGTGAACATGATACTAGATTGGAATAGAAAATAATTTACTAAAACGACTGGAGTATGGCATGTTCAAACGCTTTATGTTGATGTCGCTTATATTGCATTTATGCATAATTACCGCATGCTCACAAGACGAGGAGAGCACGAAGCTAGATCCGTTGCTATATGGCACCTGGAGGACTGCTCCAGATGATGATCCGGGAAGTTCAATCATCATAAAAACACTCACAATCCGAGAGCAATACTCAACTTTAAACCTGAAGGATACCTACCAAAATATTACTCTATCGTGTACGACTGAATACGAACATTATGGTGATGACAAAACTATTACAATGACCATTATATCAAGAATATGCGATGATGAATATGACTCGAATGCTGTAGGCGATGTCAGCACGTACGAATATCAGGTTGATGAAACAAGTCTTGTTGTGATTGAAGTTGAAGATAAGTCTGTCGGAGAATATGTTCGAATTTCGTATTAAGCCATTATCTGATTAATAACTGGGATTCTTTATATAGGTGTACCAGATGCCCTTGAACAATTGCGCACCGTCTCAATAACCCACCTCAAAACCCGAATTCCCGTTCCAAAACCCGTCTCATAATCTAAATCGTCTAATAGACCCCCGCAATCGGCAATACCTTTCCCCTGCGACAAGCGGTTATATTCCGGGGTGGGACCAGAGGGGGGAACATGAAAGAAATCAAATCGGACAAGGCTCATCGCCGGGTCAAGGAGCTGGAGGTGATGGTAGCCCGGGTAATCCCGGAGACCCCGGAGACCTCCACCCTGCTGCTGTTCACCGGTAACGACACCCTGATCTACCAGCCGGGGCATTTCATCACCATCGATCCGCACCAGTTTCCCGGGTTACAGCGCTGGACCCATTACTTAGAGGACCTCAAAGGCAAGAAGGAGCCGCCCCGGGCCTATTCGCTGTTCAGCGCGCCGCACGAGAAGTACCTGGCCATCACCGTCAAGGAGGAGTCGTACGTTTCCGGCGTGACCCCCTACCCGCCGCTGCTATCGCCGATCCTGGCCAAGCGCAGTCCAAAGGGTACGATGATGGTCGTCACCGGGTTTACCGGTCCCTATACGCTCTCGAAAGAGCTGCGGCAGGGCAGCGATACCGTATTGCACGCCTGCGCCGGCAGCGGGGTGGTGCCCTCTGTGAGCATCATCAAGGCCGGTCTGCACAACGATGAACAGGTGCGGCATGTACTGCTTTACAGCAATAAGACCGTGGAAGATACCATCTACCTGGGACTGCTGCAGGAATTGGAGCGGGAATACCCGCAGCGTTTCCAGGTGCACTTCTTTTTCACCCGCATGAAGCAAAAACCCTCATTCTCGCCCCGCATCACCTTAGGGCGCATCGACCAGGCCGCGGTGGAGGCCGCACTCCAAAACGGGAACAATCCGGCGGTCTTCGTCTGTGGTCCGGCCAACACCCCACAGGAAAAAAAACGGGCCCGGGAGGAGGACGGCTTCCAACTGCGGCCCAAGTTTATGGAATCGCTGCTCGAGATAATGCGGGCCGCCGGCGTGGACCCCCAGCGCATCCGGCATGAGGGCTGGGGCTGAGGGCGGCCACCGGCCGGGCTATCGCTCTTTAGGGTGCACCATGGGTACGAAGCGCACCGGGATGATGCCTGCGCGCTTGATCTGGCCGGATTTGGATTTGGTGATCACCAGTAGTTCCTGGTAGTATTCCCCCACCGGGATGACCATCCGGCCCCCGGGCAGCAACTGTTCCACCAGGGCAGGTGGCACCTCCGGCGGCGCGGCGGTGACTATTATGCAGTCGAAGGGGGCCTGCTGCGGCCAGCCCAGGTAACCGTCGCCATGGCGGACAGTGACGTTGGTGTAACCCAACCGCGCCAGGCGGTCAGCGGAGCTGTCGGCCAGGGCCTTGACGATCTCAATGGAATATACGGAATCCGTGAGTTGGGCCAGCACGGCCGCTTGGTAGCCGGAGCCGGTGCCGATCTCCAGCACTTTCTCGGTGCCTGAGAGGTGCAGCAGCTCGGTCATTAACGCCACGATGTACGGTTGGGAGATGGTCTGGCCGAGCCCGATGGACAGGGGCCCGTCGAGGTAGGCCCCCGCCACGACCTTCTGGGGGACGAACAGGTGCCGGGGCGTCGCCGCCAGGACTTGCAGGACCCGGTTGTCGCTGATTCCTCGGGGTCGCAGCTGCCGGTCCACCATTTCCCGGGCAGCCGTCCGCCACCCTTCGCCGGCCAGCGATTCCCGGCTGGGCAGATCACCCTGTCCTTCCTGGCGGGCAGCGCCGCAACTGGCGGCGAACAGCAGCAGGCAGGCGATTGGTACGATGACTGGATAACGGGTAGTCGTCATTATTGAACCCTGACGGTCGTTGGATTGGCCCGCCTTGGTGACCAGTCAATGTACGGAATCGGGAAGCCGCTTGCAAACTGGAATAGCACCACAGGTTATTTAAAGACCTAGCAAAATGGACCCGCCGGTCGTGAAGTTGCGGGTGTAAAAAAGCCCGTTGCCTCCTATTAAAAGGTAACCCAAGTCAGGCTGTTTTCCTAAGTTTGGTTTCCTGTTGGATTGGGGACCGAAAAGGTATGTTCATTTTTTTTTAGAAAGGAAACGAACCAAAAGGAAACTTCGGGCGGTTTTATCCCCCGCCAGAGGTGGGGTTAGCGGGACTAGCGGACCGGAAGAGATATGTTCATTTTCTTTTAGAAAGAAAACGAACCAAAAGAAACTTTGCGAACTATAAACTCGT
>CBDVAP010000187.1:0-3129 GCA_965372015.1 uncultured bacterium
CATTCTTCCATCTAAAAAATCTCATCACCTACAATACAGACAAGAGCGATACAGTAAAAAAGAAGTTTCAAGAATTTGCCAACAAGCAGGACCAAAAAAGGTGATTTAAGACAAGATAAGAACTCCATAACAAGAGTGTGTACCCTTTAAGTCATCACCTGGTGACCATCTCGAACCCTTCCTGATACAAGCCTACCCTGATGTGAACAAGCAGCGCTTATGTATTAATACTTTAGTTGAAGTAATTTAGGGATCTGTATGTTTTATTCATGACTTATCCAGAAGACTCATGAAGAATTTTGCTTGATTATTGCTCGGGATAGAAGGATAAGTTGCTTGCATCATAGACTTTTTTGTTGCACCGCTTAATAA
Organism: uncultured bacterium; assembly: GCA_965372015.1. Classification (GTDB taxonomy): domain Bacteria; phylum Fidelibacterota; class Marinisomatia; order SCGC-AAA003-L08; family TS1B11; genus JACZSB01. Next base: position 373 of record CBDVAP010000187.1, read on the forward strand.
TTTCTGCTAGTATGCCAACAGATTATTTCCACATTCTGTCTCAAAGACACTTGCTACGGCGCGCGGTCCAATTATCTTGCTCCTTCCACCTCTGACTTTCTGGTGCTGAGTTTTAATCAATTGTCGAAGGGACGTGTTGACAACTGATGTTGTGCATCTCTTAAGCAAACATGACCAGCTTGAGAAAGGAGTTGTCACAGCAAGCAAAGCTTCATAACACACCTTCAGGTAGTTGTCCGTACATCAAACTGAATTTACTATAGGAGGTGGTTATTGTGATGCGAACAGACAAGTTCTCCGTACTCGCCAGCGCCTTCCTTCTGCTTTCCATGTTATTGGCGCCGAATTTCATCCAGGCCGGCCCTCCTCTAAAAAGCGAGACTGCCCCGATCAGACTTAGGGCAATGCAATTCACACCTACCAAGGGAGAGAAGCCAGCAATCCCTCCAGGACTGGCTATATCCCAGTACTCGGCAGGAATACGAGGGTATTATCTCGTCCAGTTTCAGGGTCCTATATTACAGGACTGGAAAGACCAGGTCACCGCGACAGGTGCGGACATCCTGCACTACATTCCTGACTTCGCCTTCAAAGTGAGGATGAATCCAGCCCAGACGCGGCAGGTTGAGAAACTGGAAAGCGTCACCTGGGTAGGGCTGTTTCACCCCGCCTACAAACTCAGCCCGAAATTGAAGCGCAATGGGACTAAGATCTATACTGTGCGAATAGAGCGTAATGCGGACGTCGGATTGGCAAGGGCGGCCATTGCCAAGAGCGGCGCGACAGTGCTGGCTCACAAGAGGAATATCCTTGAAGTGGCTGCAGACTCAGCCCAGCTGGAAGCCATCGCCCGGGTTCTCGATGTGGCCTGGGTGGAGAATTTCATGCTCAGGGAGAAGCACAACGAATACGGCGGCGGTGTAATTATGGGCTCCGCAACAGCCAATTTGGCCGGTTACGATGGCTCCACCCAGACGGTCGCCATAGCCGACACGGGCCTAGGCGCTGGGACAATAGAAAATGCCCACCGTGACATCCTTCCAGCAAGGATTAGTGATATCTATGACTGGCCCGGTAGTTCTTCAGTAGGCTGTTACTCGGTTATATCAGATGGCCCCCGGGACGTTGACTCCGGCCACGGCACCCATGTAACGCTCTCAGCGCTGGGCGAAGGCGGTTTGTCTGGCGAGGGACAAGGGGTTGCGCCAAGTGCCGGACTGATCTTTCAGGCCGTGGAGAATTTTGTTGATTTCGAGTCCATTTGTGCACCGTTGTATGCTGATGGCTACTACTTGATCGGGATTCCGCTCGACATCAGCGACCTCTTCCAGCAGGCATACAGCCGGGGTGCCCGCGTCCACTCCAATTCGTGGGGTAGCGATGCAATGGGCGATTACACCGTGGACAGCGCCAATGCCGATGAATTCATCTGGAATAACAACGATATGGCCATAACATTTTCGGCTGGCAATTCTGGTATTGACGCCGACGGGGACGGGGTAATTGACAGTGATTCCATCGGCTCCCCGGCCACGGCCAAGAATGTCATCACGGTCGGCGCCAGCGAAAATGAACGTGCGGATCATTACCCGTGCGATCCCTCTTTGGCAAGGTGCGATGGTGATAACGAGCCCCTGTTTACCTATGGCCAGTCTTGGCCGGGAGATTTCCCTGCCAACCCCATAAAAGATGACCCAAGCGCAGGCAACGCTGAGCAGATGGCGGCCTTCTCCAGTCGCGGCCGCACCAATGATGCTCGCATAAAGCCCGATGTGGTCGCCCCGGGCACCTGGGTGCTCTCGGGCTACTCCGATCTGTACCAGGAGGGGTATGATCCCTCGCCCAACCCCGATAATAGTGCCTGGCAGTATGATGGTTGGAGTGAACCGTACAGTGGATATTACAAATACATGGGGGGCACCTCAATGGCGAGCCCTCTAGTCGCGGGTGGCGCTGCCGTGGTGCGCGATTTCTACCAGAAGGACTATGGTCACAGCGCCAGTGCCGCTCTGGTCAAGGCCACGCTGATCAACTCTGCTGAAGATCTGTTGGACGAAAACAATGACGGCGTTTATGATAACGCCTTTCCCGTACCCAATGTTCACGAGGGCTGGGGAAGGGTAAATTTGGCGAACGCCACAGACGGTAGCCATCAGTTCGTAGAGGAGACCAACGGCCTGCAAACCGGAGGAGAGTTCACCTATCAATTTATTGTTGATTCGGCGATTACGCCCTTAAAGGTCACCCTGGTGTGGTCCGATTACCCCTCCATTGAATCGGCGTATAAACACCTGGTCAACAACCTGAATCTGGTGGTTGAGCCACCTGTGGGAGACAGCTATCTGGGTAATCGTTTCCAGGGCGGCTGGTCCATAACTGGCGGCTTACCGGATAAGCAAAACAACGTGGAAAACGTCTATGTCGAGTCGCCTACGGTTGGCACCTGGACCGTGAAAGTGCAAGGTTACAACGTGCCTAACGGTCCCCAGCCTTTTGCCTTAGTGGTTGACGGCGTCGATTCCAATACTCCGCCGCAAGCGAGCTTCACCGCCGATCCGATTGCAGGCGAAGCACCGTTGCCAGTAAACTTTGACGCTTCAGGCTCAATCGATCCTGACGATGACACTCTCATGTATGCCTGGGACTTTGGGGACGGCAACAGCGACACGACGGGGGGTGTGACGGTCAGTCATACCTACTCGGATGGAGGCACTTACACTGCGGTGCTCACTGTCGATGATGGAAATGGAGGCACTG
>CBDVAP010000188.1:0-3128 GCA_965372015.1 uncultured bacterium
AGAAGGTATGGCTAATGCTTACGGCAATTTGGGTAATATTTATCTGAAACGAGGTGACCTGGAAAAAGCCGAGGAAATACAACGTCAATCGCTGGCCCTGAACGAGGAACTGGGCCGGAAAGAAAGTATAGCCAACGATTACGTTAATTTGGGTAATATTTATCTGAAACGCGGTGACCTGGAAAGAGCTGAGGAAATGCAAAGTCAGTCATTGGCCTTGAACGAGGAACTGGGCCAGAAGGAAGGTATAGCCATTGTTTACTTCAATTTGGGTAATATTTATAAAATCCGAGGTAATCTGAAAGAAGCAGAGGCAATGTGCCTTAAAGCACAGGCTCTGTTTGCCGAAGTGGGGATGCAGATTCAGCTTGAAAAAGTGGAAAAGATACTGGAAGAATTAAGGGATCAGGGTGCCTGACCCCCTGCGCCTGGGCCGTTGGACCATCCACCCGCTCACCAGCGGCACCTTCGCCCTGGACGGGGGGGCCATGTTCGGGTCGGTGCCCAAGGCCTTGTGGCAGCGCACAAATCCCGCCGACGAGGCCAACCGCATCACCATGGCCTGCCGCCACCTGCTGATCGAGGGTGATGATCGCCGCATCCTGGTGGACACCGGTATGGGGCATAATTGGACCGAGAAACAGGTCAAGATGTTCCGCATCGAGCAGGCCGAGAACGCGGTGGACAACGCCCTGAAAGGGATCGGTTTTTCCAGCGAACAGGTTACCGATGTGATCCTGACGCACCTGCACTTTGACCACGCCGGTGGGGCCACCAGGACCGCCGGTAACGAGCTGGTGCCCGCGTTCCCCAACGCCCGCTACTACGTCCAGAAGGCCCAGTGGGACCTGGCGAACAGCCCCAGCCTGAAGGACCGGGCCAGCTTTATGCCCGACAATTTTCTGCCGCTGGAACGCCACGGCCGGCTGGAACTCCTGGAGGGTGAGCAGGAGGTGGCCCCCGGGGTGGCGCTGCTGGTGGGAAACGGCCACACCGACGGCCATCAGATGGTGAAGGTCACCGGTGGGGGCGAGACAGCGGTGTTTTTGGGCGATACGGTACCCACTGCCACCCACCTGGCGCTGCCCTACATGATGGGATACGACCTGCGGCCGTTGCAGACTATGGAGGAGAAGGCCAAGCTGCTGGCCCAGGCTGCCGAGGAAGGCTGGTGGCTGTTCTTCGATCACGATCCCGAGCTGCCGGGTGTCAAGGTGGCGCCGGGGGAGAAGTACGTGCAGATCAGCGAGCGCTATGGCCAGTGAGCCGGGGGAGCTGTTCCGGCTGGGGCGGGAGGCCTTCCGGGCCCACGACTTTTACGACGCCCACGAGCATTGGGAGCAACTGTGGACCGATCACCACCTGCCGGACGCCAACTTCATCCAGGGGCTGATCCAGCTGGCGGTGGGCTGCTACCACCTGACCAATGCCAACCTGAACGGCGCCCGGGGGCTGTTCACCAAGTGTTTGGCTAAACTGCAGCCTTACCAGCCAATCCGGCGCGGCCTGGATGTGGGCAGCCTGCTAACATTCGCCCGGGAGTCACTGGAACAGATCGAAGGCCTATCCAGCGCCGACCAGTTCGATTGGTCGGGGTTGCCGCGGCTGGAGGTTGACGCCGGGGAAAGCGCCTGAACCGTGGCTCGCGAGAGCCAGGTTGCCAAAGGCCGCCGGGCGGTGGAGATCAACCACCGGTTGACGGGGGAGTATCCCGAGGCGGCCTGCACCCTGGCGCACCGGGGGGCCTATCAACTGCTGGTGGCCACCATCCTGTCGGCCCAATGCACCGACAAGCGGGTGAACCTGGTGACGCCGGCGTTCTTTGCCGCCTACCCAACGCCGGCCGAGCTGGCTACCGCCGAGTTGGAGGCCATCATCGAGATCATCCGGTCCACCGGTTTTTTCAATTACAAGGCCTGGCACTTGATTGGTATGGCCCGGGCGGTGGTGCGCGACCATGGGGGGGAGGTCCCCGGGACGATGGAACAGCTGGTACAGCTGCCGGGTGTGGGGCGCAAGACCGCCAACGTGCTCCTGGGCAACGCCTTCGGTGTCCCCGGTTTGGCCGTGGATACCCACATGCTACGGCTATCTAACCTACTAAAACTAGCGGCTGGAAAGGATGCTGTTAAGGTGGAGCGGGCCCTGTGCCGGCTATTACCGCCCGATGAATGGGCCCTGTTCAGCCACCGGATCATTGAGCACGGCCGACAGGTGTGCATTGCCCGGCGACCCCGTTGCGAAGAATGTGTGCTGGCGGAACTTTGCCCGGCCGCCCGGGTTTGATGCTAATGGCCACTGCCGCCTGATCCCGCTACAACTATCCATGCCGCGGAAAGAAAGTGGTGCCCATCGGGAGCCGGGAGTAAATTCCGGTCCCCTGATTTGAGCACGGCACCGGCATGTTAGTACTTACCAAGAAATTCCACTTCTGCGCCGCCCATCGCTATCACCAGCCTGAATGGTCGCCGGAGCGCAACCGGGAGGTATTCGGCGCCGACCACCGCAACCACGGCCATAACTATGAATTGGAGGTCAGTCTGACCGGTGAGGTGGACCGTAAGACCGGTTTTCTGGCTGACCTGGAGGCGGTAAAGCAGACGGTTGAGGAGCGGGTGGTGGCGCAGCTGGATCATAGCACTATCCAGGAGGATATCGCCTGGTTCAAGGAGCGACAGCCGTCGTCGGAGAACCTGGTAGTCTACATCTGGGAGCAGCTGGCCCCCAGCCTGCCCAGCGGAGTGCGATTGGTGCGGCTGCGGCTCTTCGAAACCCCCACCATTTACGCGGAATACGACGGCCAGGCCTGAAAGCCCGGGCCGTTGAAAGGTAACGTGCTATGAATGCCAAAGCCAGAGCAAGCCTGGAAGAGCTGACCCGTCAACTGCTGGCCGCTATCGGTGAAGACCCGCAGCGTGAGGGGTTATTGCGGACACCTGAGAGGGTGGCCCTGGCCTGGGAACACCTGGCCCGGGGGTACGACCTGACCCTGGAGGAAATTGTCGGCGGGGCCTGTTTCGACGAAGACTACGACGAGATGGTCACCGTCAAGGATATCGACTTTTTCTCCCTGTGCGAGCACCACCTGCTGCCCTTGTTCGGCCGGGCGCACGTGGGCTACATCCCCA
>CBDVAP010000189.1:0-2960 GCA_965372015.1 uncultured bacterium
AATCCTGGCTATCGAGGAGCAGCCAGATTTTATCTCTCCGCAGGAGTTTACCCTGGAGCAGAATTATCCCAACCCTTTCAACGCCACCACCAACATTCCCTACCGGCTGGGTGAATCAGGGATGGTGGAGTTGGCCATCTATGACATACTGGGCAGGGAAGTATTTAGTGCCAGGCGCACGCACAGCGGACCGGGCCGCTACGTCTATACCTGGCAGGGGCGGGACCGTAACGGCATTTCCGTGCCCTCGGGCGTCTATCTCTACCGGTTGAAGTTTAAAGATCGCGATAGGGTCAGGAAGCTGCTGCTATTAAAATAGCACTGCCGCTAGTGGCCCTTGCGGCGGAAGTGCAAGTGCAGGATATCAGATTTTGTTAAACACTATACTAAAGCGCGTAAGGATATATCCATGAATCGACAACGCACATTCACAACCGTATTTGCAGTATTGATTGCCGTTTCTGCTCTACAGGCGGAGGGCGGAGCCAAGCAAGTAATAACACCGGGTAACCGGGCGCCATTGGCGGAGCAGGAAGAACTCTTGCCGGACCGGCCCGTGGCGGTGGCGCCCAGGGATATGGAGCCGATACCGGGGATCGTATTGGTCAAGCTGCTGCCGATCACGGAGCAGGCAATCGGGTTCGGGCCCAACAAGGCCGCCAGTTTCGGCTTGGCGGCGTTGGATGCCACCCTGCAACGGTTCCAGGTACTGTCGGTGGAACGCACATTGCCAAATAAGACCGTTCCGCCACCATACCCGCTGCCGGATTTGTCGAAGCTATACACCCTGCACCTGTCGGATGACGGCGATGCCGCCCGGCTGGTGGAGGCCCTCAATCAGAGCGCCTACGTGGAGTACGCCGAGCAGATCTATCCTTCCTTCGTAGATGTGGTTCCGAATGACTCGCTCTACGCTCAGCAGCTCCAACGGTTTACCCGAATCAATGCCGACAGCGCCTGGACAATTGAGCAGGGGGATTCAGCCGTCATTGTGGCTATCATCGATACCGGTGTCGATTGGGATCATGAGGATCTGGTGGGAAACATCTGGCAGAACCTTGACGAGGACTTCGATGGCGACGGACATACCATCGAATGGCAGGGTGATTCCGTTTGGGTGTTGGATCCCGGAGATATCAATGGCATTGATGATTCTCTCTATACCGACAGTCCCAACGGTTTCATCGACGACCTGATCGGTTGGGACTTTGTGGATGCAGCCGCCGACGACGTTTGGCCCGGTGAAGAATATGGCCCACCCGATAACGATCCCTCTGACTTCGACGGCCACGGCACTCATTGCTCCGGTATTGCCTCGGCGGTAACGGACAACACGATCGGTATTGCCGGTACGGGGTGGAACACCACTATCATGCCAGTGCGGGTCGGTTACACCACCATCGAGGGCACCGGCACAATCCCGTGGGGATACGCCGGGATCATATATGCGGCCGACAATGGCGCGGATATCGTCAGCCTCAGTTGGGGCGGCAACTCGGCCAGTTCAGCCGCCCAGGACATTATCGATTACGCCTGGGGAGTGGGGACGATAATCGTGGCGGCGGCCGGTAACGACGGCAGTGCCGCCTATCATTACCCCTCGGCCTACAACCACGTGGTGGCGGTGGGGTCTACCAGCAGACTGACCGACCAGGTATCGAACTTCTCGAATTACGGCACCTGGGTCGATATATTTTCCCCCGGTTCCGTTATCCTGAGTACGCTGCCGAATAATAATTACGGTACGCTTTCCGGTACCTCCATGTCATGCCCCATGGTGGCCGGTGGCGTGGCGCTACTGAAGGCCCAGTTCCCCGCCGAAAGTAACCACGCGATCCTGATGCGCCTGGCAGCGGGGGCCGACAATATTGATGACTCCAACGAGGATCTGGTAGGACTATTGGGCTTCGGCCGGATGAATCTCTACCGGGCCCTGACCGACACTTCCGCAATAACTCCCAACATTGGCGCGAAACTGGTATTTTCGGATACGACCTTCGGCAATGGTGATGGGATATTGGACCCTGGAGAGATCATCCAGGGTTATGCCGTTCTGGAGAACCGGTTCCTGGGCGGAGAGTCCTCCGATCTTACTCTCACACTGAGTACCGGCGATTATGCCCTTTCCATAACCACCAGCCAGGCCACCGTAACTGCCCTGCAACCTATGACAAATGCTACGACTACGGCTCTGGTGTTCGATATCGCGGCCACCGCTATCGCCCATAGGGCAGTCTTTACTTTGGATATCAGCGGTGCTGACGGGTACCAGGAGTCCTTCAGTTTTTCCGCTCCAATCGGGCGAGCGCCCATTTTGCTGGTCGATGACGATGACAGTGGAAACAACGTGGAAGGGTATTATTTCAAAAGCCTCGATTCCTTGGGGATGCCGTTTGAATACTGGTCGCACATGGACCAGGGCACACCGACAGGAATACTTGATCAGTTCAGCACGGTGGTCTGGCTGTGTGAGTGGACCTTCCCGTCCCTGGACAGTACTGACAGGGTGGAGCTGGGGGCCTACCTCGACAGTGGCGGCAAGCTGTTCCTCTCCGGCCAGGATATTGGTTGGGACATGTGCGATACTGAATCAGATTTTGACCGGGAGTATCTCAGGTCCGGAGGCGCATCCAAGGTCTGGTACGAGAGCTATCTGCATTCAACCTACATCGCCGACGATGCCTCGCCGGGGGTACATCCGGTGGGTGTTACCGGGGTGGAGGGCAGCCCCATTGGCCATGGACTCTCCTTCGATGTCTATCAGCCGGGGCGGGATTCCGACCAACAGTTCCCCAGTGAAATTGCGCCCCTGAGCGGGGCAGAGGGCCTATTCCAGTATCCCAACGGCGGTTACGGAGCAATCACTTGGACTTCCGGCAGCACGAAACTGGTCAATTTCGCCTTCGGCTACGAGGCCATCATGGATGACGCGCTTGCACGCCGGGCAGCCGAGGCGGGCA
>CBDVAP010000190.1:0-2960 GCA_965372015.1 uncultured bacterium
CCCGCCAGATAGCCCGGGCCTTGAAGGTGTTCACCCTGGCCGAAAGCCTGGGGGGTGTGGAAAGCCTGGTGAACCACCCGGTGACCATGACCCACGCCTCGGTGCCCAAGGAGCAGCGGGAGTCGTTCGGCCTCACCGAAGGGCTTTTGCGGCTATCGGTGGGGATTGAGGATATGGCCGACCTCCAGGCGGATTTGGAGCAGGCTTTGGGGACTTGAGGCTGGGGGATCGGGAAGAGGCTGAGGCTGTGGCGCAGTCTGAACTACGAGCAAGTCTATCCCTTAGCGTTTGCGTCTAAGAATTGGGAAAAAATGTCTAAGCTATGGGGTTCGATTTTGTCCACTTCTATACAGGAGCTGTTGACGCTTTCGAGATTGAAATTGATGAAGTTGCCGCCAAGATCTGGGGGCATCGCCGACTACGAACTGAAAGCAATCAAGAAGGCGCTGGCCGATGTATAGGAGCACTCCATGAGCAACATTCAGAACGGCAATAGGGCCGTAAGCACGAATCCCCTTCACGCCGGAAAGGGTAGCGGCATCGTGCAACAGGTTCGGAAAAAACAGGCGAATGTGGAGTTTCGCCCGAAGGAAGGTGGGGACAAGGAGATGATAAGATGGCAGCAGTGATGTATCACGAAGGCGGGTTTCCTCCGAGGAAAATGGATTGGTACCGGTTATTGCCGCTGGTAGGTCCAGCGAACGCGGCGGTGGCGCGGTATGAGGGAGTATTGCACGGTATTCCAAATGCACAGGTGCTCTTATCGCCCCTGACTTCCCAGGAGGCTGTACTATCGAGCAAGATCGAAGGTACAGAAGCGACATTGGGCGAGGTGCTGGAGTTCGAAGCAGCGGAAGACACGGCCAGCGCAGAGAAACGGGACGACATCCGGGAGGTTCTCAACTATCGGTATGCCATGCATCATGCCGTGGCGGCTTTGGAGGATATGCCACTATCGTAGCGCGTCGTGCGAGGTGCCCACCGGATATTGATGCAGGGGGTGCGGGGTGCGAATAGGACGCCGGGCGAGTATCGACGGATTCAAAACTGGATCGGTCCGGCGGGCTGTACTATAGAGGAGGCGCGCTTCGTGCCACCGGGGGCGGATCGACTGCCCGATCTCATGTCCGGATGGGAGAAATACCTGCACGCGGATGCGCCGGACAAGCTGGCGCAACTGGCGATCCTGCATGCGGAGTTCGAGGCGATCCACCCCTTTCTCGACGGCAACGGTAGGATCGGGCGTTTGCTGGCGCCGCTTTTCTTGGTGAACAAGGAACTGTTGTCTAGCCCGGATTTTTATGTCAGCGCCTATCTTGAGGCCCACCGGGAGGAGTATTACGAACGTTTACTGGCGGTCTCGCGAGACGGGGACTGGACCGGCTGGGTCGCCTTCTTTCTGAAAGCACTGACCGAACAAGCCCGCGACAACGAGTCCAAGGCCAGGGCGATTCTGGACCTTTATCAGTCAAAAAAAGACTGGATCACTGAGAACACGCGTTCTCAGTATGCGGTTCGAGCCCTTGATTGGTTCTTCAACCGTCCGATCTTCAAGACCTCGGATTTTGTGACCTCGGTGGATATTCCCAAGCCCACAGCTAACCGCATTGTTCGGGTCGCGAGGGATCAAGGGCTTTTGCTCGAACTGCGGCCTGGTAGAGGCAGACGGTCGGCGCTTCTGGCCTTTCCCGAACTTCTAAACATCGCAGAAGGACAGCCCGTTTTTTGATTATCACGCATGCGCAACAACACACCTTGTATATCATATAACAGCATTCATGAGCCACAAGGCGCAATGTACTCAACTGATGAGACACAAGGTGGATACATCGCACCGGCGTTCAGTATCGGGAGTTGTGTAACCCGCCGACGGCGGCCCTGCCCCGCTAAAAGCGGGGGCGCACCAGGCGAACGACAGCGCCCTTCTCGTACCCTTATATTCCCGACGCTCTTTGAAATGTGAGTAGCAACATCCCCTCTCCCTCAGGCTCGTTTCATGTAGTTAGGGAGAGGGGACGACACGCAGTGTCTGGGGTGAGGTGTCCGGTTCCGGTATCCGCAAATGGCTTCCGGTATCGAAAGGTAGTTAACCTCTTCATTCTTAATGTCTTATACTCCTATTTCCCCCCTTTGTGTCATTGTGGTTAATTTTTTCATTTCCCCCTTTGGCTAGCCTCCCCCGTCGGTAAGCATTAGCCTTTTAATGGGTATTAGCTCGGTTTTGACGAGGTTTCTAATGGGTTTTTAATGGGCATTCGTGGGGTCTTTGTTGGGCTTTTGTTGGGTCTTTGGTGGCCTAACGTGATCCGAACAGGCACAGGAATTGTATTGATGATGGCAAGGCCTCGTTCATTAAGTTCGATTACCGATACCAGATACTTAATTCAAGGAGCAACAGGTTATGAACTTCATATTTATCGCAAGCCTGCTGGCGGCATTCGCGGTCGCTCTAGGTGCTTACGGGGCGCACGTGCTTAGCAAACGCATTGATCCGGATGAACTCCTGAGATGGGAGAAGGCTGTAAGAATGCAGTGGTACCATAGCCTTGGCCTCGTTGCTGTGGGTTTACTGGAGGAGTTACCCGGGGTGGGTCATACCGGCCTGCTGGAGCTGGCCGGCGGTTTGTTCCAAGGGGGCATATTCCTCTTCTGTGGCGGCTTGTATGCGCGGGTTATGTCGGGTCGTTCATGGCCGGGCAAAGTGACACCAGTGGGTGGCCTGATGTTTTTGCTGGGTTGGCTGACTATTGCCTGGGCTGTTGGATGGTAGTCAGATGTTGCCCTCCGGCATCAGCATCCCCCGGCTGCTTCTCCCCCCAATATATCTCCCCCTCAGCCTGATTTCTTCCTAGTTTCCCGCCGTGACTGACCGGCGCTCAGCAACGACGATCGAGGTGATCGAAATCCTTGGAAAGATGGAATTCATTCGTTAGATTTTAGTTCGCTTATTCGATTGCTGC
>CBDVAP010000191.1:0-2919 GCA_965372015.1 uncultured bacterium
TTCATAGTCATAGGAGGCGTAACCACGGCTGACCGATTTCAGCCGGTCGAAGAAATCGTAGATCACCTCCGCCAGGGGTAGCTCATAGGTAATCATCACCTTACTGGGAGAAAGGTAGTGTGTATTGAGGTAAACACCGCGCTTATCCTGGCACAGTTTCATGACCTTGCCCAGGTAATCGGGTGGGGTAATGATCTCCGCCGCGATATAGGGCTCTCTGATCTCCAGAATGGAGCCCGGGTGCGGCATGTCCACCGGGTTATCGACGGTGAAAGTCCCGTCGGACTTGGTGACCACCTCGTACTCCACGTTGGGAGCAGTGGTGATCAGATTAAGGTTGAACTCCCGCTCCAGCCGCTCCTGGATAATCTCCATGTGCAACAGCCCCAGGAACCCGCAGCGGAAGCCGAACCCCAGGGCGGCCGAGGTTTCAGGAATAAAGGAGAGGGAAGCGTCATTTAAGCGTAATTTGTCGAGCGAGGAACGCAACAGTTCGAAATCGTCCGAAGAAACCGGGTACAGACCGGTGAAGACCATGGGCTTGATGGGCTTATAGCCGGGCAGACGCTCGCTGGCCGGTGAACGACTGGTGGTAATGGTATCCCCCACCTGCACAAAGCGCACGTCCTTGATACTGGCGATGACATAGCCCACATCCCCCGCCACCAGCTTTTCCACCGGCTCCCGCTTGATGCGGAAGTAGCCCACTTCGTCAATTTCGTAGGTCCGGTCGTGGGCGAAGAAGCGGGCCAGCTGTTTGGGGCGCAGCTCACCGTCCACCATGCGGATATAGGCGATGGCCCCCCGGAAGGAATCATAGGTCGAATCGAAGATCAGGGCCCGGGCCGATCCCTGGAGCTCGCCTCGGGGCGCGGGTATGCGGTTCACGATGGCCGTCAGTATATCCGCCACCCCCTGGCCGGTCTTGGCGCTGACCATAACTATCTCGGACTGGTCACAACCAATCAGGTCAACCAACTGGGCCGTCACATCCTCCAACCGGGCATTAGCCAGGTCGACCTTGTTGATCACCGGGATGACCTGCAGGTCGTTATCGATTGCCAAATAGGCGTTGCTGACGGTCTGGGCCTCCACCCCCTGGGCGGCGTCCACCAGCAGCAGCGCGCCTTCGCAGGCCGCCAGGCTGCGGGACACTTCGTAGGTGAAGTCCACGTGGCCGGGGGTGTCGATCAGGTTAAGGATGTATTCCTGATCGTTGGTGTGGCGGTAGCGCATGCGGATGGGGTGCGACTTGATGGTGATCCCCCGCTCGCGCTCCAGGTCCATGTCATCGAGCACCTGGGCCTGCATTTCCTTTTTCGAAAGCGTATGGGTCACTTCCAGCAGGCGATCGGCCAGGGTCGACTTGCCGTGGTCGATATGGGCGATGATGCAGAAGTTGCGTACGAGCGGGTCAGCCATAGCTCTAAATTTAGGTGGCGGCGAGAGAGAGGATGAAGGGAAAAGGAGAGCCGTTGCCTCCTATTAAAAGGCAACCCAAGTCAGGCAGTTTTCCTAAGTTGGATTTCCTGTTGGATTGGGGCCAGAAAAGATATGTTCATTTTCTTTTAGAAAGAAAACGAACCAAAAGAAACTTTGCGAACTATAAACTCGTTCCTGTAAAATAGCGGAACTCAGACATATAGTTCGCACTTGCCGCCTTTGGCGACAAATTGGATCGGAGCTGCAGGGAGGTCCGCCATAATGTTCACCGACCTCGTGGGCTACACGCAAATAGGGGAATAGGATCACCCCAGTACCTTCGCCAACAGCGGGCATTGTTCCACCTCGTTCCCGGCTCGCTGTAAATTCCTCCCATGCCCTCAGCGCCTGACAGGCTGAAACCACCACCACTCCTCCCCGGTGGCACCATCGGCGTTACCTCACCCTCAAAGTGGGTTCCGCCGGAGCAGCTACAGGCTGCCAGCCGCCGCCTGGAGGCCCAGGGCTACCGCCTGGTTTGGGGGCAGAGCAACCAGGCCCGGGAGCACCAGTTCGCCGGACCACCGGCTAGTCGAGCCCGGGAGCTGGAACGTATGTTCGCCGACCCGGCCATCGACGCCATATTCTGCGCCCGGGGGGGCTACAGCGCCTGGCGGGTGGTGGATGAGCTGGACTTCGAGGTGATCCGGCAGCACCCCAAAATCTTCATGGGCTACAGCGATATAACCAACCTGCTGCTGGCCATCAGCGCCGAGAGCGGCCTGGTCACTTTCCACGGGCCCATGCTGGTCACATTCAAGGACGGCCCCGCGCCGCTCAGTTTCGACCACCTGCGGGAGGTCCTTTCCGGGGAGCGCCTGAGCACCGACCTGGGAGCCATGGAGGGGGTGCGCGTTCTGCGGGCCGGCGCCGGGCGGGGCCAGCTATGGGGCGGCAACCTATACATCGTCACTTCCTTTCTCAGCACGCCCCGCCACCTGGACACCAAGGGCCGGGTGCTGTTCGTGGAAGATGTCAATGAACCATATCATAAGCTGGAGACCATGTTCCAGCACCTGCGGCGTAGCGGGCTGTTGGACGGGATCAGCGGGCTGATCGTCGGGGAAATCACTGATATTCCCCAGGAGGACACGCCCTTTGGCCGGACTGTGGACGAGATAGTGCTGGAAGCCTGCGAAGGACTGGAGATCCCCATTGTAACCGGTGTGCCCTGCGGCCACGGCCAGACCATCCTCACTTTTCCCATCTCGCTGCCGGTGGAATTGCGAGCCGGGGACGATACGGCGGAACTCACCTTCCTGGAGGCGCCGGTTGCCGGTTAGGTCGTTGAGCGACGACCTGCTCAAGCGGCTGGTGGCCCGACTGGGGACCCCCTTATACGTCTACCATGCCGATATCATCGGGCGGCGGCTGGCCGATCTGCGGGCCTTCGATGTGATCCGCTACGCCCAGAAAGCCAACTCCAACCTGGCCCTG
>CBDVAP010000192.1:0-2899 GCA_965372015.1 uncultured bacterium
ATCTGTTTCTTTACTTTAATGAAAGACCTAAAATATTGAATCTATAGTACTATTGCCATGTTAAGGAAAAATCCTTCTCATAGAATCATGACCTTCACTTCAGGGTACCGCCGAGCAAGGAATCAAGGAAGGTACAATCGACCTGACGTGGACCCGGCTTTCCTGTCACGCTTTCAGGGATAACAAATTACGACTGCAACTATTTGCTTTAGCCTTGAATCCTGAAATCTTCCTACCGCGGCTGGTGTTACCCAAAAAGATTAAACACTGGACCTTGACCGCTCCAGGGGAGAGGTTGATTAAAATTAAGGAACCTTAATGCAAACTCATGACTTTTTTCTTATCCTGCTTATTGTTCTTCTAACCGCGCGCGTCTTTGCGGAGCTGGCTGTGAGGCTCAAAGCACCCTCTGTCATAGGCGAGTTATTTGCGGGGGTGGTATTAGGACCGAGTCTGCTGGGCTGGATCGAGCCCATCGAAGCCATCAAGCTCATGGCGGAAATCGGTATCATCCTGCTCCTGTTCGAGGTGGGTTTGGGGACCGACCCCAGGCAATTGGCGCGGGCAGGCCTCAAGTCTTTAGTAGTGGCCCTGGCAGGTTTCGGTTTACCGCTCCTGCTGGGGTTCAGTGTAGGATATTGGATATTCGATCTCTCGTTGCTGGTATCGCTATTTATCGGCGGGACACTCACCGCGACCAGTATTGGAATCACCGTCCGCGTGCTCACTGACCTCAAACGCCACCACTCCCCGGAGGGCCAGATAATATTGGGGGCAGCGATTCTGGATGATGTTATGGGCGTCATCCTGCTGGCACTACTTTACGAATTCTCCATTGGCGGCGGTGTGACCCTGGTCAATGCAGGCAAAGTAATTATGTTCGTGGCGGCCTTCTTTATTTTAGCCCCGGTGGCCGCCAAGCTGATGTCCACTATCATCAAACACATCAACACGACCACCGAGATTCCCGGCCTGATTCCCACTACGATCGTCTCCCTGGTGCTATTCTTCGCCTGGCTGGCCCATTTTATGGGGGCCCCCGAGTTGCTCGGTGGTTTCGCGGCAGGTCTGGCTTTATCGAGGCGTTTCTTTTTGCCCTTTGGCGCTGCATTGCATGCAGACCCATCCTTCACCGAGAGCATTGAGACGGAAATGAAGTCGATCATTCACTTGTTCACGCCAATTTTCTTTGTAGTGGTCGGCCTGTCATTGAACCTGCGCGCAATCGATTGGGGTTCCCCATTCATTTGGCTCTTTTCAATGGCTCTTATGATGGTGGCGATTGTCGGTAAATTGGTAGGCCCCTGGCTCATCCGGGAACCTTGGCCCGCCCGTTGGATCATTGGCACCGCCATGATCCCGCGCGGTGAAGTGGGACTCATCTTCGCCGAATTGGGACGGGAAAGCGGTATCCTCAGCAACGAGATTTATGCCGCTATGATTATAGTGATCGCTCTTACGACCGTATTGCCGCCCTTCGTGATGAAGGGGTTGTACAGTCGCTTCAGCCACCGCCTGCATATAGCCGAGAGCGTTTGAACATCACTTGGAGCGGATCATTGGCATAACTGTAAGCGGCCAGCCATCCACGCCGGTATTTCACAAGCGGTTGTAAACGGACACAAGGCACCGTCCGGGGCCTCATGGACTCCCGGTCACTCCGACCGAATGGGTTCTTGGATTTTACGCATTAATATTAAATTATTGATATAATAATGTGTCTTTCATAAGAGAGTAATAATTTATATTTCAGAAATCTGCCGATAATCCCATGCCTCATCCCAACCCGCTTGTCCCAACCTTAAGGAGAACTGAATGGAAACGCTGACCACCACGTGGGTGGGATACCTTTCTTTGATGATTTTTGTATTGGGCTACGCTCTGGTCGTGGCCGAAGAAAAAATCCACATGAGAAAATCCAAGCCCGTGATCTTTGCGGGTTGCCTCATGTGGTTCTTCATCGGCCTTTATGAATACCAGGCGGGAATTGTCGACAGCCATGCCCACGATATCGTTATAAACTTGATCGCGGAAATCGGCGCGTTGTTTTTCTTTCTGCTCGCCGCCATGACGTATATCAATACCCTGGCGGAGCGGAACGTTTTCAATGCCCTGCGCTCGTGGCTCCTCAGAAAGGGTTTAGGGTTTCGTTCCCTGTTCTGGGCCACGGGAACCCTTACCTTTTTCCTGTCCCCTTTAGCGGACAACCTGACCAGCGCACTGCTCATGTCCACCGTCGCTCTCGCGGTAAGTGGCGGCAATTCAAAATTCATCGTTCTCTCGTTCATCAATATCGTGGTCGCCGCCAATGCCGGCGGCGCCTGGAGCCCGTTCGGCGACATCACCACTTTGATGGTCTGGACCGCCGGCAAGGTTGACACCCTGATGTTCGCATACCTCATGCTTCCGTCGCTGGTCAACTGGATAATACCGGCGGTCTGCATGTTTTTCTTTCTGCCCAATGAAGTCCCGGAAGCCCCATCGGAGGAAGTTCACCTGAAATCCGGCGCCAAAGTGATTATCGTGATGGGGATCTGTACCATCGCCGCCGCCGTCAGCTTCCATCATTTTTTTCATCTGCCGCCGTTCATGGGGATGATGCTCGGCCTCGGTGCACTCATGCTCTTCGGCTACTATCTGAAACGCTGGGGCGACCAACCCCTGGCCCACGAACTGGGAGATTTCAGTAACTCTCGGGAGGAACATCGTCATTTTGACATCTTTAACAAAATTTCATCGGTGGAGTTCGATACCCTGCTGTTCTTCTTCGGGGTGCTCACCGCCGTCGGCGCCCTGGAGTACATCGGCTATCTCGCCCTGGTCAGTGAAAACATGTACGAGGCCATCGGCCCGACCTGGTCCAACATCATCGTGGGAATTCTTTCCGCCATCGTCGACA
>CBDVAP010000193.1:0-2776 GCA_965372015.1 uncultured bacterium
AGGCCCTGGGGCAGGAGCAGTAGCAGTAGCAGGGGCAGTAGCAGGGGCAGTTGGCAGTTGGCAGTTGGCAGCTTGCCCGGCTTAGCGTAAGTGTAGCCGGGTAGCAGCCCACGGCGTGAAACTCGATACCCGCAACTCGAAACTCGAAACTCGTAACTCGTAACTCTTCGCTCCATCACAGGCCGTGTTTCTTTTTCATGTTATCCAATAAATTGAGCGCTTCGACCGGGGTCAGATTCTCCACCTCGACCTGTTTAAAGTCTTCCCGCAGCGCTTGTTCCCGGGCTCCGAACAGGTTGATCTGCTGCTTACTGCCGTCTTCGGTGGGAACCGGGGGTGGCGGTTGTTCCTGATCGGTAAGGGTCGCCAGGATTTCTCCGGCTCGCTGGATCACACCCGGTGGCAAACCGGCCATCTGAGCAACGTGAATACCGTAGCTGCGGTCAGTTCCACCAGGCACGATTTTACGCAGGAAGACTACCTCCTGGCCATGCTCACGCACCGCTACGTTATAGTTACGCACCCTGGGCAACGAATCAGCCAGCGCCACCAGCTCATGATAGTGGGTGGCAAACAGGGTTTTGGCCGCCAGCTGCTGGTTGTTGTGCAGGTGCTCGATGATCGCCCAAGCCAGCGATAGCCCGTCGTAGGTGGAGGTACCCCGGCCGATCTCGTCCAGCAACACCAGGCTGCGGGAGGTGGCGTTGTTGAGGATGTTGGCGGTCTCCACCATCTCCACCAGGAAAGTGCTCTCGCCGCCCGCCAAGTTATCGCTGGCCCCCACCCGGGTGAACACCCGGTCCACCAGGCCGATCCGGGCCGCGCCGGCCGGCACGAACGACCCCAGCTGCGCCATTACCACCAACAGCCCCACCTGCCGCAAGTAGGTGCTCTTGCCCGACATGTTAGGCCCGGTAATTATGTGGATCTGGTTGCTCTTGATATCCATTTCCAGGTCATTGGGCGTGAACCGCTCACCCACCGGCAGCAGGGTCTCCACCACCGGATGGCGGGCATCCTTGAGCACCAGGCTCTCCCCCGCCACCATCTCCGGCCGAACATAGTCATTAGCCTGGGCCAACTCGGCCAGCCCGGCAGCGATGTCGATCATGGACAGGACCTGGGCATTGTCCTGGATCTGGCGGGTGGCGGCCAATACTTCCTGCACCAGTTCCTCGAACAGCCGCCGCTCCAGACCGGCGATCTGCTCCTCAGCCGTCAAAACTTTCTCTTCGTATTCCTTCAGCTCCGGCGTGATATAGCGCTCGGCATTCACCAGCGTTTGCTTGCGGTGGTAGTCCTCGGGCACTTTCTCCTGGTGGGTCTTGGTAATCTCGATATAGTAGCCGAATACGTTATTGTAGCCGATCTTAAGGCTGGGAATACCGGTGCGTTCCCGCTCCGTCTGCTGCAACCCGGCGATCCACGATTTACCGCTATGGGCCAACTCCCGAAATTCTTCCAACTCTTTATTATAGCCCTCCCGGATGTAGTCCCCCTTGGCCACATTCAGCGGCGGCTCCTCCACCAGTGCCCGGCGGATCAGGGCCACTTGCTCACCAGTGTCGTGCAGGTGGTCCGCCAGCTGGTTCAGGGCCGGAGCTTCGGCCTTGCGGATCAGGGCCTCGACGCCGGCAATCACCTCCAGGCTGGAGGCCAGGTTAGCCACGTCGCGCGGATTGGCCCGCCCCATGGACAGCCGCCCCAGGATGCGCTCTAAGTCGCTGGAAGCCTTAATGAAATCCTGCAGGTCTGCCCGCAAAGCCCCGTCACCAACCAGCTCCGCCACCCGCTCCAACCGTTCCTCGATGGCGGCCTGATCCTGCAAGGGGGCCTTCAGCCAGCGCTTGAGTAGCCGGGCCCCGGCCGCCGAGCGAGTGCGGTCGATGACACTGATCAAGGTGCCGTGCGTGCCTTGGGTGGCCAGCGAGTGGAACAGTTCCAGGTTGCGCACGGTGAACTCGTCCAGTTCCAGGTAAACCTGGTCCTGTACCGCCCGCAGGCTTGAGATATGCGCTTTAGGCCCCGGACTGTTCTGATTGATATAGTGCAGCACCGCCCCGGCCGCCGAGACTCCCAAGGGATAGTCCTCGATACCGAAGCCCCGCAGTGAACTGGTGCCAAAATGCTCGGTTAGTTCGTGGGTGGCGTTGTCCAGCTCACCAATCCAGTCCTGGTAGGTGGAGATCAACGCCTCGGTCTTGCCGATCAACTGGGTCACTTCCGATTGTCCTTCGGCCACCAGGATTTCGGCCGGGTGGTAGCGGGCCAACCGCTCACCCAGCAGTTCCGGCGGCACTTCCTCAAGGAAAAACTCGCCGGTGGAGTTATCCAGAAGGGCCAGGCCAGCCACATCTCCCTGGCAATAGACCCCGGCCAGGAAATTGTTCTCGCCCCATTCTAAGTAGCGCTCCTCAAGGGCCGTGCCGGGCGTGATCACCTCCACCACCTCCCGCTTGACGAGCCCCTGGGCCAGTTTGGGGTCCTCCACCTGTTCGCAGATGGCTACCTTCAGCCCGGCCCTGATCAGTTTGTGCAGGTGGATATCCAGGGAATGGAAGGGGAACCCGGCCAGCGGCACGTTGGAAGCCGACCCCGGGTTCTCGGAGCGCCCCTTGTTCGAGCGCTTGGTCAGGGCGATCCCCAGCACCCGGGAGGCGATCTTGGCGTCCTCCTCGAAGGTCTCGTAAAAATCCCCCATCCTAAACAGCATCAGGGCGTCCGGGTGGGCCTTTTTGGCCTCCCAATACTGGCGCATGGCCGGGGTGCCCCGGCG
>CBDVAP010000194.1:0-2719 GCA_965372015.1 uncultured bacterium
AGACCAGGTGCTCGATAGCGGTGTAGGAGACCAAATCGTCCTTATGTTCAACCATATCCAGTGTAAACTGCCTGAGGTCCGCATGAGGTGTGGCAGCTTTGATTAGTGCTACCAGTACCCGGGAATTCAGTTTTCCGTGAACATGAACCAACCGGGCCAGCACTTCCGCCGGCAGTTCCTCGTCTATCTGCTCGATAAACAGCTGTTGAAAGTCCTCCTCCGCCTCCATGGCCGCCATCACCAGAGTATCGAGAGGCAGGTCAGGACGCGTCAGCAACCTGATATCCAGGCGGTTGGCAATTCTAAGCATACTCATCACTGCCGGCACATGCAATTGATCGGGGAAAGCATCAAAATTCACTTCCAAGAAATCGAAGATCCCGGCATCACCGGCATGGCCCAGGGCATCTACCATGGCGAACTGGATCAGCAGGTCCTGGGTGGCCAGCAAACGGTCCTTGAGGAAATGGGCCCCTTCTGCCTCACCCACCAGCCCTATAGCTTCAGCGCATTCCCGCTTTAGATAGTCGCGCTCCTCAAAGGCCTTGATCAAGTGTGGTAACGCCTGAGGCGACTTGATCTTACCCAACGCCTCCGCCGCCGACACACCCACATTTTTCACCGGGTCATACATCGCCGCTACCAAACCCTCCACCGCCCGGTCGCTTTCCGCCAGACCCAGAATATCAGCACTGAATTTGCGAACATCCTCGTTTTCATGGGCCAACGCTTCCGATAGGTAGTCCACCGCGGCATCACCAAATTTTGCTATCAGTGCCGCCACGATGTTCCGCACCTCAATCCGGGCACTGCCCAGCAGCGGTGTTAGCCGAGGAAGACTCAGCTCGGTTGGTACCGATTCCAGCACTTCAGCGGCCGCTTCGCGTACAGCCCGGTGTTCATCCTGAATACCGGCCACCAGGTGGTCCACCGTGAGCTTTGGCGGGTATGACTCCAGGTCATACACCGCCCAGCGCCGGGTATCGGAATCCTCGGCACTCAAATTGGTCACCACCCCTGCCAGCTCCTTCAGTTTGGCCTCGTCTACAGTCATCTGTTCAATATCCCCTGTAACTATTTCGACTCGATTGTTATGCTAAGAATTCCATCGTCCGAGTGGTAAAAAACAGCCTCGAGCCTGGCAACGGCTCAAATCCCTGGGCCTTTAGCCAGCGACGCCCCACCGGGGCCACGTGAAAATAACCTTCCGGTCGAACCGCTTTGACCAGTTGCTGAATGATCTTATGTTGGTACTGGGGATCATAATATAGGAGTACCAGCGAGCAAATTAGAATATCGAACTGCGCGTCCATCTGGGCCTTAATGATGTCCTCAACCACAAATTCAACCGTGCCCGTGATGGTGCTTGCGATCTGCCAGATATTTTCCTCCAGCTCCTTGAAATATTGCCCGTAAGGCTTAAGCTTATGCTGATCATGGGGGCTGATTCGGTATACCCCGCGACGGGCCAGCTCTATCTGGGGCCGGCTCAAATCAGAACCCCGCACCTTCACAGCCACATCCTGACACCCGAGATCATCCAAAATCGTCCGGGCCGCCATTGCCAGCGAATAGGCCTCACGGCCATCGGAACAGCCCGCCGACCAGATGTGCAGCGAGCCTCGCCCCTGCAAGCCGCTTTTCAACAGATTCGGGATTACCATTGTTCCCAGATGCCGGAACAACTCCGCATTGCGAAAGAACCGGGTGGCCACGACCAGGTTGTCACTCTCGAAGAATCGCTGTAGGTCGGATTGGGAATCCAGATTGGCATCGTATACATGCTTTTCGTTTTGATTCTTGGCCACCATCAAACTCACGCTTGCCCAGGCTGAAAGATTGATTTGAATGACTTGGGCATCAGATATTCCCGGGAATAGGCATTGATCCGATCGGCTATGCCGCTCAGCGATAACACCTTGGCCGCCGGCACCTCCGCCAGCGCAGCCCGGGGCATATCTGGAAACAGGGCACTGTCCGGGTTCTGTATCAGGGCCTCCCCGTGATTAAGATAAATATCCTTTAGTCCGGCGGCGCCGTCATTCAGCATACCGGTCATGATCACTGCTACCATTCGGCTCCCGAACCGGCGGCCCGCCAGGGTAAACACCTGATCGATTAGCGGGCGAAAACGCAGCTTCTTCATCAATGGAGTAATCGTAAATGAAAGGTCTGTCCGATGGTAGCCCACGATCTTATCACCCGGTATAAAGTAAATTCGGCCGCTTTTTATGGCCAGGTCGCTATCGATTTTTTGGGGTTGCTGCTCCACGCCGTTGGCCATTATTAGTTTGGATAAGAACAAGAATTTGGCATTGTGATGCATTGAGATCACAATCGGCAAGTGTGGGTAATCCACTCCGCGGAGCACTTCACGCACGGCCAAATCGCCCCCCGCCGAGCATCCCAGGTAGATGATCTTGCCCCAGTCGATCCTCACCTTTTCGACCTGCAGGAATCTGTTCACCGCCGTTAACACCGGGTCTTCCTGCGGCGCAAATGACAGGTTTGCCTGGCGCTGGCGGGCTCGCTCCAGCTCCTTGGCCAGACCCACCAGCAATGGAGCCCACGAGGTGGAAGTTTCCTTGGCCAGCACACGACTGATCGCCGCCAGCAACGGGTCCTGAAAGAACCGTTCCGTTAGGTTCATCCAGCCTTGATTTCATCCAGCAGCACTTGATCGGAGTGAACGACACGGTTGAAATCGACCAACGTAACC
>CBDVAP010000195.1:0-2698 GCA_965372015.1 uncultured bacterium
CGTTTTCTTTCTAAAAGAAAATGAACATATCTGGTCCGCTAGTCCCGCTAACCCCACCTCTGGCGGGGGATAAAACCGCCCTAAAAGCCGCTTTTCTCTGACAGTCCCGACTTCTCAGTTCCGGACTTTTATTGATTCAGGGTGGTCATTTACGGCCTCCCTGTAGCTCCGATCCAATTTGTCGCCACAGGCGGCAACCGCGAACTATATGTCTGAGTTCCGCTATTTTATAGGAACGAGTTTATAGTTCGCAAAATTTCTTTTGGTTCGTTTTCTTTCTAAAAGAAAATGAACATATCTTTTCTGGTCCGCAATCCAACAAGAAACCAATCTTAGGAAGACAGCCCGACTTGGGTTACCTTTTAAAATGAGGCAACGGGTAGATGCCGGTTGTTCCTGTCCAACCGAAGTCCAACCTATCGCACCAGCAAGCAGCAGTATTTTAAAAGGACCCTGGTGGGCAGGCGGCCAACTGCCAGCTGCCCCGTTCTCAATGGCCTTTATGTTCAAGCAGTACTGCCCCTGAGCCATACCCAGTCCAGCGGCGCCAGCGAGACTCCCGCTCCCGCTATATCGGCCCGGCCCCGGTAAATCTCATACCGGTCCACCGCTAGCGTCCGGGTGACTTGCTCCCGGGCGGTGAAATTGAACAGCGCCACCACCTGCTCACCGGGGCCGGTTCTTTTAATGGCCAGCAACTGCGGGTTATCAAGGGCCCAAGGTTCCCAGGCCCCTGCCATCAGGGCTGCACAGTCCTTCCTATCGCGGATCAATCTGCGCAGGTAATGGTAAAGCGAACCCCGGTCCCGGATCGAGGCGGCCACATTCACCTTGCTGAAACCGTACAGATCATCGCTGATGGCCGGGGCATAGGTCCGGGGACTGTCGGAAAAGCCGCCGCCGGGTGTGTCGTCCCACTGCATGGGTGTGCGCAGGGCGTTGCGATCATCAAGTTTCAGGTTATCGCCCATGCCGAGCTCATCGCCGTAATAGATAATCGGGCAGCCGGGCAGGCTGAGCAGTAGGGTGAACGCCAATTCGACTTTTTTCCTATCGTTGTCCAGCAACGGCGCCAACCGCCGGCGAATACCAACATTTTTTTTCATGATTGGATCGGGGGCATAATGGCCGTACATCAGCGCCCGTTCCTCCTCAGTCACCATCTCCAGAGTGAGTTCGTCGTGATTCCGCAGAAAGGTTACCCAGGCCGTACCCGGCGGATTGGGCGGCGTGTCCCGCATAACCTGGTGGATGGGGGCCGGATCACCGCTTGCCAGCGCCAGGAAGATTCTGGGCATCAACGGAAAATGGTAGGCCAGGTGGAACTCGTCCCGGCCGTTGCCGAAATAGGGGATCACATCCCGGGGCCATTGATTCGACTCGCACAGCAGCACCCGGCCGGGATACTCCTCATCGATCAGCCGGCGCATGCGCTTCAGGACAGTGTGAGTTTCGGGCAGGTTTTCACAACTGGTGCCCTCACGCTCAACTAAGTAGGGTACGGCATCGACCCGGAACCCATCGATACCCATATCCAACCAGAAGCGCATCACCTTGAGCAGTTCTTCAAGTACCTGAGGATGATCATAGTTCAGGTCCGGCTGGTGACTGAAAAAGCGGTGCCAGTAGTATTGTCCGGCCAGTTCGTCATAGGCCCAATTGGAGTGCTCGGTATCGGTGAAAATGATCCGGGCCTCAGCATACTCTTCCCCACTGTCACTCCAGACGAAGTAGTTTCTGTATTTACTGGTCCTGCTGCGCCGGGCCTCCTGGAACCATCGGTTCTGGTCGGACACATGGTTGGGAATCAGTTCCACCAGCAGTTTCAATCCCTTTTCATGGCAAGCCTTGACCAAGGCCCGAAAGTCATTAAGAGTGCCATAATCAGGTTGAACATCGTAATAATCGGCTACATCGTAGCCGTCATCTAGTAGCGGGGAGGGATAGTGGGGCATGATCCAGATGCAATCCACGCCCAGGTCCCGGATATAATCGAGTTTTGCGATCAGGCCCTTAAAATCCCCATGGCCATCGCCATTTGAATCGTAGAAAGCCCGGATGTACACCTGGTAGAGCACGGCATTCAGGTACCAGGGATATTCCGCCACTACTTGACTCCAGGTGTTTTTAGGCGCCATCCAACGCCAGATGCGGCCACATTAAGGATCTGGGTCCGAATTAACTCTCTGCGGGCTTGAGCCGGCGCCACCACAGCGTTATAAAAGCCAGCCCTGCCAGGACGTACCCCCAGGATGCCAAAGTGGAGATTCCCGGGCCAGGCAAAAGTAAGCGCCCGATGCCCACCAACAGCAAGAAGATGGTCATGGCAACGGTGATCACCAGCCAGACACCACCTTTTAGGGCCGTCAAGGGGGAACCGGGGTCCAAGCCCAGCCGGGTAGCGGTGCCTCGCCAGAATCCCGGTGGATTAACCCGCTCGAAAAAGCGGTCCAGGGTAGCCTCTTCCGTGGCCGGCGCCAACCAGGTAACAATCAACACTACCAGGGTGGATAAGCTTGACATCAACAACAATTTCAGCCACTCGTCTTCAACCGTGAGCAGGAGAATCGGGGCGATCACCAGGGAGGCCGCCATGGCGGCCAGTTCCGAGTAAACGCTGATGCGTTCCCAGAGCCACCGCAATACCAGCACCGATCCCATGCCGGCGCCAAATAATAGCGATAGATGCCAAGCCTCC
>CBDVAP010000196.1:0-2647 GCA_965372015.1 uncultured bacterium
GTGATCCAGGCCTGGTAGCCCACACCGTGCACGTCCAGCACCACGTGGTTGGGCTGCTTCTCCAGCAGCCGGCCCGTCAGCCGGACGATCATGCCCGCAAGCCTTCCAGCCGCAGGCTCTGGTGATGGCAAACCGCCACCGCCAGAGCATCCGAGGCATCCAACGGTTGAGGCGGGCTGTCCATCCCCAGAATGCGCTGCACCATGTACTGCACCTGTTCCTTGGTGGCCCGGCCGCTGCCGGTAGCGGCGATCTTCACTCTGCGGGGAGCATACTGCCCGATGGGCAGGTGGTGATGGGCCGCGCACACCAGGGCCGCGCCCCGGGCTTGCCCCAGGATCAACGCCGAACGCGGGTTGACGCCGTGAAAGGCCTCCTCGATAGCAAATTCGTCGGGATGGGTCATTTCTATAAGTTGGGAAAGGTCGTCGTAGATCACCGCCAGGCGCTCCCCCATGCCGGCTGCGGGTGGGGGCTTGATGGTGCCGTAATCCACCAGTTGCGGCTCACCCCCATCGATGGATATGAGGCCGTAGCCGGTGCAGCGAATGCCGGGATCGATGCCCAGGATGCGCATCAGGCGGAAAAACCGGCCAGGTCCGCTTCCAGGATGTCGCAATTGGAGGATACCTTTTCGATGTCCTCATTGTCGTCTAAGGCACTCAATAGTCTCAGCAGCTGGCGGGCATCCGCACCGCTGACCTCTACCGTATTGACCGGTTCCAGGCCCACCTCCATGGCACTGACCGGAAATTGGCGCTGCTCCAGGACTTTCTGCAACTCGATAGCCTTTTCCGCCGGAACTAAAATCACAAATTGTTCATCGCCCTCTTCGATCTCCTCGGCCCCATACTCCACGGCCAGGTCGAACAACTCATCCTCGGCCACGCCCTCTGCGGGAATGGTGAGGCTGCCGCGGTTCTCGAACTGCCAGGCCACGCTGCCCGATTCGCCCAGGTTGCCGCCGTACTTGGTCATCAGGTGGCGGATATCGGCCACGGTGCGCCTTTTGTTATCGGTCAGCGCCTCGATCAGGATAGCCGCGCCGCCGGGACCGTAACCCTCGTAGGTGATCGCTTCATAACGCACGCCGGGCAGATCGCCGGTGCCCTTTTTGATGGCCCGCTCCACGTTGGCCTGGGGCATATTGGCTGCCTTGCCCTGGGTGATCGCCATTCGCAGTCGCGGATTGGCGTCGGGATCGCCCCCGCCCAGCCGGGCCGCCACGGTGATCTCCTTGATCACCCGGGTGAATACGGCCCCCCGCTTGGCGTCCGTAGTCGCCTTCTTGCGCTTGATACTGGCCCATTTGCTATGCCCGGACATAACCCTTCCTTATTCAGTTCCTTTTCCAGGTACAATTTAACAACAACCGTGCAAGTTATCAGCCTTCGTGAGTGTTTGGCATTCCCGTATCGTATATGCGCCACGGCTGCCTCCTACCTCACCCCGACACTGCTCCGCCACCGGCGGGGTTCGATGCTTGTTACGCACTGGATAACCCACTGAAGTAGGTGGATCCGGACGGGGAAGAAATTTATGATACCCATTCTAGTAGACGAATTTCTGATACAGAAGCATATAATAGAACACCTGGGACTCGTATTTGCTAGTAACCTTGGGGCTATGTTTCATACGGTAAATCTCGCGTGGCTGGGATTAGCGCTCTGGCGTAAGAGGGTTCAAACCGCGGGCCCTCAAGAATGGCCGGGGGGCGATAATTTATGAACGCGAAACCACAAATTTTGATTGGCCTAGCAATAATCCTTCTGACGTCTGTCGGATACGGCCAGACCAACGGCTCCATTAGCGGCCAGGTTTCAGATTCAGAGACCCAGCGACTATTGATCGGCGTCAACGTGGTTCTTGAAGGCACCCCAATGGGCGCGGCCACTGATCGTGAGGGCCGGTACCACATCAGCGAGGTTCCGCCAGGCAGTTATACGGTCAAGGTGATGATGATGGGCTATGGGGGCCTCAGCAAAGTGAATGTGCATGTAGTTCCCCAACGAGCGACCATTTTGAATATGTCCCTGGAACCGGCCGTTCTGGAAATGGCAGGGGTCACCTTGACAGCCGGGTACTTCGAGCGCGCCAAGAACGCCATGACCAGCACCCGCACAGTGGACATTGAGGAAATACGCTCGGACCCGGTGGGGGCTTATGATATCATCATGATGATGCAATCCATGCCGGCCGTCGCTTCGGGTGGCGACTATACCAACGAGATCATCATCCGGGGAGGCGGGCCCGGCGAGAACCTGTTTGTGATGGATCACCTGGAGATCCCCTATCCCAACCATTTCCCACAGCAAGGCCTCTCCGGGGGCGCCATCGTTGGGGTGAACACGGAGTTTGTGGAGAGCATCGATTTTTTTGCCGGGGCCTTCCCGGCCCGGTACGGCGATAAACTATCATCGGTTATGGACGTCACCCTTCGTGAAGGCAGCCGTGAAAAACGGCAATCTGAAATATCGTTGGGTATGGACGGGATCAGTCTGTTCACCGAAGGACCGCTCTCCGGAAACGGCTCTTACATGGCCTCTTTCAGTCGTTCCTTTCTGGACCTGGCCCCCTTGGAGAATGTGGGCATATCTGCCATACCTATTTATTCCACGGCCCAGGGCAAGTTTGTCTGGCAGCTGAA
>CBDVAP010000197.1:0-2645 GCA_965372015.1 uncultured bacterium
TTTGCGAACTATAAACTCGTTCCTATAAAATAGCGGAACTCAGACATATAGTTCGCGGTTGCCGCCTGGGGCGACAAATTGGATCGGAGCCACAGGGAGGCCATAAATGACCACCCTGAATTAAAAAAAGTCCCGACCTGAGAGTCGGAACTGCTTCATAGATTATGAGGCAACGACCACTTCTCAAATACCCTACGGTTACATCTAATTTGATGCAATGTGCAGGGACGATGCCATTGACCACCACCAGCAGTTGGACAGATAGGCGTGCTCCACCCGGAATCTCCTGGAGATCCCGGGTGGGCGGGTGTGGTGGGAAATTGGCGGGATAATTCGCAGGGCTACACAAACAGATCGAGAGTCTGCCGCAGCACCTCATCGGCCGCCCGGACCGTAGCCAGGTTGGCCTCAAAGGACCGTTGCTCCAAGATCAGGGAGGTCATATCGCCGGCTGGATTGTTGCCGCCACCGCTCGTGATCTTCAACCCGGCACGTTCAACACGGTCCAGAGCAGATAAAAGGCCGGTGGCCATGATCCTAAAAGTAGTTTGCAAAGCGAGGGCCTCCTTGGTGAAACGCGGTACCCTACCATCTCTATCGGCTGATTTGAATTGGTCTTTAGGGGGGTCGGGCCGGGGTGTGAGCGGCGTCACTTCCGGGGGGCGGCTGGGGGGGTTACGGGAGTGGATTTGGGGGATCGGCGGCTACCGCCCAGGCTCTCCTCGCAACTTGACTAGTCCCCCATCACATCTGGACTACCCGGGAGCCGGGTGGTTAATTTGACGAATCGATCAGGACGACAACTGCAAGCACAGACGGGAATCAGCCATGCCAACATTTGATATCGTTAACCGGGTAGACCTTCAGGAAGTGGACAACGCTATCAATAACACACTCAAGGACGTGGCCCGGCGCTACGACTTTCGGGGCTCGCAGACCACCATCACTTTTGACAAACAGGGCAAGAGCATCCATATGCTCACCAGCGACGATATGAAGATGGAGACCCTCAGGGGTATGTTGGTGGAAAACTTCGCCAAACGCAAGTTGTCCGCCAAAAACCTGGGTTTCGGCAAAGTGGACACTACAGCCCACGGCAATGTGAAACGGGACGTGGCTATTAAAGACGGTATCGACAAGGACCAGTCCCGGAAGATAGTAAAGCTGATCAAGGACCAAAAGCTGAAGGTCCAGGCGGCGATCCAGGATAATCAGGTGCGGGTCACCGGCAAAAAGATCGATGACCTGCAGACTGTGATCCAGCTCCTCAAGGAGAGTGACCTGCCCGTACCCCTCCAGTTCGTGAATATGCAAAGCTGACGGCTAATCCTCCAGCCATAGCCAGGCGGCCCCCCGCACCCCACCCGCATCACCGTGGATGGCCGGGGCCAGCTTAGTGTGCACCTGGTCGCTGAAAACGTGCTGCGCCCATAACCGGGGTACTTCGCGGTAAAGCAGGCTGATGTTGGACAGCCCGCCACCCAGGACGATAACCTGCGGGTCCAGAATGTTGATCACCCCCGCCAGCCCGCGAGCCAACCTGTCAGCATAACGCTCCAATAACTCACCCGCCACCTGGTCGCCTTGCTCGGCCAGCTGCACCACCTCCAGGGCCGGCAGCGACTTCCCCCCGGCCGCCTTGAACTGCCGCGACAGGGCCGGGCCACAGAGGAAGGTTTCAATACACCCCTGGCGGCCGCAATAGCAATCCGGTCCCGGCAGTTCATCCGGCTCGGGCGCCGGCAAAGGGTTGTGCCCCCATTCGCCGGCGATGTCGTTGGCGCCCGTTAGCGGCCGGCGGCGCACCACCACCCCAGCGCCGACACCGGTGCCCAGGATTACGCCCAGTACCACCTCAGCGTCAGCCCCGGCCCCATCCACCGCCTCCGAAAGGGCGAAACAGTTGGCGTCGTTGGCTACTTTAACCGGCCGGCCCAGGGCAGCCGCCAGATCACGGTCCAGGGGATGATGATTCAACCAGGTGGAATTGGCGTTTTTTACCAGGCCGGTGTCCGCCGACACGACTCCGGGAATGCCCACGCCCACCGTGCCTTCCTCCCCCAGTTCGCGCTCGATCTCCCGCACCAGGTTGACAATGGCCTGGACGGTCCCGGGGTAGCTGCCGGTAGGGGTGGGAATCCGGCGCCGGTCCCGGATCATGCCGTCCGGATTCAAACCGGCAGCTTCGATCTTGGTCCCACCCAGGTCAACCCCGATACGCAATGAAATCTCTGGCTGGCCGGAAGCCATGGAAGTAGAAGGTAACCATAATCAAGATCAACCCACAACCAGTGCGTGGCCCATTGGAACCATTGAGATCATGATTTTCTCTGCCATCGCCAGAGTAGCTCCGCATTCCCACTAACAGCCGGGGAGGCACTCGGTGGCAGATCGCAAAATATTGTACCCTTTCCGGCAATTTCAATTAATTTTCGTCCTTTGGGTGACATCATCCGCTACATTATTTCAATTACGTATCAGCGATACCGGTAGTTCAAATTCATCAGCTTCTGAATCACCGGCCGGTATGATTATCTCCATGCCGACTCATTAAGGAGGTGTATTCGTGACCACTGCAGAAATCGACCCGGGCCTACCCATTCGCCGGGGACCCTATCCCGAGCTGACCCTGCCGGCCATTGTAG
>CBDVAP010000198.1:0-2519 GCA_965372015.1 uncultured bacterium
CATGCAACCCATTATAATTGTGGGCTGCTCACCGAGGTGACTCAAAATAGACGTAACCACAGGATTTTCAAAATCCGCCAGCTGGTGGATGGCCTTCCCGAACCTAGGGGATAACCGAAAAACGGAGGATACTTGGTTAGGGAGAAAAATGCCTGGCGGGACAAGCGCCGGGGCCAGCTGATTATAATATTGTTGAATTCGAACCGGATCAGGGGTAGTTTCGACCTTCAATCTGACGAGTAAATAATCCCGATTCTCTGCCGTGTCGCGACGGATACTTGTACCGATAGTACGGCGGGAAAGGAATTCTGCAACTCAGACCGGACATCTTAAAGTTGCATGAAGGAGGTTTGGCGTTATGAGATTTTCCAGAACCACCCTGTTGATATCCGCCTGCTGGGGGGGTCTGCTGTCGCTGACCCCGGCCCAGACCATCACCCTCGACCGGTTCGTCGAGCTGGTAAAGACCAACCACCCGCTCTTTGCCAGGGAGGCGCTATCCCCCAAGATAGAAGCCCATGGTAGAGATATTTACTTGGGGAGTAAGGACTGGACGATTTCATCGGGTCCTTCTTTCGCCCGGCAAAAGCCCATACCGCCGGGAGCTTTTACACCGACACAGGTTGATTATGCCGGTATCGATGCCGGCCTGCAGCGAACCTTTTGGACAACGGGTGGCCGGATGACCATCGGTTGGCAATCAGATCTGACAGACCAGTCCCTGGATTTGTCGCAGATGGCGCAGGCCTTTGGTGTTCCCGAAGAAACGCTAACCGGTCCGACCAAATACTACCAAAACAATGCCTATATCACCTACTCCCAACCCCTGCTGCAGAACTTCCGCGGCGAGCTAGACCGGCTGGGTTATGAGATCAGTCAGTACTCCGTGGCTGTGGCTGACGTCCAGGCGCTGGAGAATCAGGAGGACTTTCTGCTACGGATGGGGTTGCAATATCTGGACTGGGCACTGCTGGTTGAGCAAGCGGCTATCGCCACCGAACGGCTGCACTTAGCCCAGCAGCAGCTCGAGCAGGCCCAGAAGAAGCGCAAGGCAAACCTGGTGGACAAAGTGGATGTCATGCGAGCGGAGGATGCTGTGCGGATCGCTGAACAGGGTGTGGTCCTGATAAACGCCCAACAGAAGGGCAAGCGGGCCGAACTGGCGGTGCTCTCACGGTTTTCGGAACTCAACGAGCTCTTGCCTGAGATCAATCTCTATCAGCGTGTCGAGGTCCCCGGTCTGGAGGAAGCCAGTGCGCGTCTGCGGCAGGATGCCCGGGTGCTAACGGTGCTGGCCCAACAGAAGGCCCTGTTGGAGCGTCAGCGGCGTGGGTATGACGAGATGACCAAACCGCAGCTCTACCTGAACACCCAACTTACTTTGAAAAGTGGTGACAGCCAGTTCGGCAATGCCGTTGGCCTTGACGAGAGTGACCTGGGTGTATCACTCCAGTTCAGTTATCCGCTGGGTAACCGCTCTGCCCGCAACCAGGTCACGAAAACCGCCTTGCAAGTGCGACAGATCCAGTTGGCGGAAGAAGAACTGGCTTTAAGCTTGGAGGCCGGGTTACAGAACTTGTTGATCCAACTCGGGGAATTCGAAAGGGCGTTGGACCTGAATGAGAAACAGATCGAAACAGCCCGGCAGAAAACCAATGAAGAGCTCAAGCGCTACAACCAGGGTCGCAGTGATTTGACCTTCGTTATCCAGAGCCAGGATGGTGAGGAACGGGCTCGTTTGACCTATGCCCAGAATGCGGCCACTTACCAGGGGCTCAACCTGCGGCTGCTGGCCCTGTTGGACGAATTACTGGTGAATTGACCGGGGTCTACGACCAACCGGGAGGATAATGTGATGAAAGCTTTCTTTCGTTTCTTCGCCGAGCGCCATATACTTGCCACCCTGATTACCATTATGATTATTCTGCTGGGTCTCAGCACCATGATGGGGATCAAGCGGGATATCTATCCCCACGTGGAATTTGGGATCATGAATATTACCACGGTCTATCCCGGCGCTTCCCCCGAGGATGTGGAACTTAATGTAACCAATAAAATTGAGACGGAATTGCGGGGCGTTGCCGGGATCGACCGAGTAACCTCTATTTCGATGGAGATTGTCTCCGTCATCATGGTTTTTGTCGATATCAACGAGCCGGACCAGGACGAGATCATGTCTGAGATTCGGGAAGCGGTCGCCCGGGTGACCGATTTCCCTGAGGAAGTCACCCAGTCACCCCGGCTGACAGAACTAAAGCAGACCATGCCGGCCATCGAAGTGGGACTGTCAGGTGACGTGCCCTATAGCCAATTGCGGGAATACGCTCGTATTTTCGATAAAAAATTGAGTGATATAAGCGGAATCTCGCACCTGGAGAGATACGGCTACCGGCCCGTGAAATACGGGTCGAGGTTTCCCCCGCTGCGACGGCGGAATATCAGATCCCGTTACGCGAAATCATAGCAGCCATCCAGCGGCGCGATATCCGCGGTACCGCCGATCGCCTGCGGGCGGTGAT
>CBDVAP010000199.1:0-2514 GCA_965372015.1 uncultured bacterium
AAACCGGCAGTTAGGTAGCGGCGGTCCAATTCATCCTTGATCTGGGCATGCAGCCAGCGCACCTGATCGTCGGTCCGGATCGCCAGGGGCAGGGAGAGTCCCCAGATGCCTTTATCGATATCGCCCAGGCCCTTTGATGTCAACCCAGCCGCCTGAATCTGGCCCAGGCGCATTTTAGTTACAACCTCGGCCTCATCGCCCAGGATCCCGCCGGGATAAATTCTCAGCTGTACCAGATCACCGGTGATTTTCCGCCACTCTGCGTCCAATTCCTCCAAGGTCCGGTGCCAGGGTGTCCCCGTGGGGGCCAGTGAGCCCAATTTGATTACTATCGGAGGGGACGATCCGGCCGGGGTCCAGCAGGGGAAAAGTAAGACGCAGGTCAGGCTGAAGTAACGTAGATGAGGGTAAAATAACATACTTTCTTGCGCTTATCCCATTATATTTAGTGAACCCAGGGGTGGATATCTTAAACAAGAGCGCTACCCCAAAGTAGGTAAAATCTGTGCAAACATTCCTGAAACCAAATATCTAGATGTGGACCATGAATGACCTCAAACTAATCCTCACGACCCATGATGACCCCGCTCAAGCCCGGGAGCTGGCACTGTACCTGGTTGAGCAGCGGGCAGCGGCTTGCGTTAACATAATTCCGCAATTGGAATCGGTATTCTATTGGGAAAATGGTGTGCAGACCGAAAACGAGCTGCTGCTACTGATCAAAACCACGGACTCAAAAATGGCACAGGTTAAAGCGATACTTGAAGAGCGCCACAGCTACGATGTACCCGAAATCATAGCACTTTCCGGTGAGGTCCTGCACCAGCCCTATATGGAGTGGGTGCGGGACTGCCTGGAATAATTATAAGGAAGTAAAGAGGAGAAAGCACAGTTGTCACAGTTATGGGGCGGAAACCGGATTGCGTATAATATATATTATGTTAAGTTAGCGAGAGAGGCGCTCAGCCACGCCTAACGCACCACGAAATTGACAACCCGCCCCGGCACCACTATCTCCCGCACGATCTCCTTCCCCGAAAGGTGGCGCTTGACCCCACTCACTTCCCTGGCGGCCGCCAGTACTGCGGCCTCATCAGCATTTCGGGGCGCCACTAGTTCCCCGCGGCGTTTGCCATTTACTGTAATTCCCATCGTAACGGTTTCCTCGCGGCACAGCTTGGGATCATAATCCGGCCAGTCGCTATTGAAAACGCCGTTTTGATTGCCGGCCCGTTCATATAGCTCCTCCGCCAGATGCGGCATAAAAGGTGCTAATATCTGTATGAACACATCCCGCACTTCACCGTTGAGTGTTTCGTGGCCGGCCAGACCGTTAGACAGCTCCATCAGGCGGCTGATGGCGGTATTGAAGCGCAGCTGCTCCAGGTCAGCCGTAACCGCCCGGATGGTGACATGCAGCAGCCGCACGATCGCCTGTTCTTCCTCCTCCGCTAGTGAATCCGGCAGCTGCAGCAAGCGCCAGACCCGCTCCTGGAAGCGAGCTAGACCGGTGATACCACTGTCGTTCCAATCACCCCCTTCATCGTAAGGCCCCATGAACATCAGGTAGGAGCGGAAAACATCGGCGCCGTAACGCTCTACAAAACCGTCCGGTGAAACCACGTTACCGCGGGATTTGGACATTTTGGCTCCCCCGGCGGTAATCACCCCCTGATGCCGCAACTTCAGGAAGGGCTCGCCAAAGTCAAGGAGCCCGGCATCACGAAGGGCTTTAGTCACGAACCGGGCATACAGCAGATGCATGGTGGCGTGTTCGATACCGCCAATGTACATATCCACCGGCAACCATTGCTTGACCCGCGCCGTGTTGAAGGGGCCTCCGTTAAAGGCTGCATCCACATAGCGCAGGAAATACCACGACGAGTCCACGAAGGTATCCATCGTATCGGTGTCCCGCTGGGCGGGCCGGCTGCACTGGGGGCAATCGGCCTTGACGAAACTTTCTACACTCGCCAGGGGAGAAACTTCCTGGCCCCGGGCGGCCGCCAGATCGATGTCATCGGGTAGCATCACCGGAAGTTCCTCCACCGGTACCGGCACCACCCCGCAATCACCGCAATGAATGATGGGTATTGGCGCGCCCCAGTAGCGTTGCCGGCTGATGAGCCAGTCCCGCAGGCGATACTGCACCCGCCGTTTTCCCTGCCCCCCATCTTCCAGCTGCTTACAGATGCGCTCAATGACTTCCTTTGTCGGCAGACCGTCGAATTCGCCCGAGTTCAGGGCAAAGCCTTCACCGGTAAAGCACTGGTCCGTGCCGTGAGGCTGGCCGTCGGGGCTTACCACTTCCACGATGGGCAAGTCGAACTGCCGGGCGAACTCGAAGTCGCGCTCATCGCCCCCAGGTACCGCCATGATGGCGCCGGTTCCGTAGCTGATCAGCACATAATCGGCGATCCAGATAGGAATTTCGCGGTTGGTAACCGGGTTTAAGGCGTAAGCACCGGTGAATACGCCGGTCTTAACCTGTCCCTGGGTGATCCGCTCCAGCTC
>CBDVAP010000200.1:0-2506 GCA_965372015.1 uncultured bacterium
ATTCTTCATGCTGGATAAAATGCTGATCTTCGTCCCCGGCTCTCTCACGGCCTTCATCCAGTACCTCAGCATCGACTTCCACCTGTCCAACATCTCCCGGGGCGTCATCGATTCGCGCAACCTAGTGTATTTCGCCTCCACCACCGGCCTGTTCCTGATGCTGGCGGTACGGGTGTTGGAAATGCGGAAGTGGAGGTAAGCCATGAAAACCATTACCAACCTGCACACTTTTATCACCTACTTCGCAGTGGTCATCGCTATCATCGTACTGGCCAACCTCATCTCCCAGCGGCTCTTTTTCCGCTGGGACCTGACCGAAGGCCAGATCTACACCCTCTCCCCGTCCAGCAAGGCCATCATCTCCAAGATCGACGACCGCTTACTGGCCAAGGTCTATTTCTCCCATAACCTGCCGGGCCAGTATGCCAACAACCGGCGCTACCTGCAAGATATATTGGAGGAGTTCCAGGCCTACTCCAGCGGCAAGTTTCATTTCGAATTCTATCGCCCCGAGGAAGATCCACAACTAGCGCCGGAGCCCCCGGGTTACGCCACCCCGCCCATGCACCTCCAGGCCATTCAACACGACCGCATGGAGATCAAGAACGTGTGGATGGGCTTGGCCCTGCTCTATGAGGACCAGCGGGAGGTGATTCCCGTGATCCAGACCACCTCCGGCCTGGAATACCAGTTGGCCTCCGCCATCAAGAAGCTGGTGGATGTGGATAAACATACCGTGGGGATCGTCACCGATCCCGGGTGGCAGGACCGTAACCGTAATGTCCGCGACCTGCTGACCCAGACTTATGACGTCCGTAACGTGAGCCTGGACCAGGCGGTAGCGCCCGATATCGACTTGCTGCTGATCAACCAGGTAACCGATTCCCTCTCCACCGAGGCCCTCTATCACTTAGACCAGTACATCCTGTCGGGCCGGCCGCTGCTGGCCGCCCAGAGCCGGATCAAGGCCGAACTGAACCGCGGCAGGGCTACCCAGATCAACACAAACCTGGTGGACCTGCTGGCGCACTACGGCATTTTGGTCAGTGGCAATATGCTGGCCGACCGGGCCTGCAGCCAGATAGGTGTTGAGACCCAAAGAGGCATCTTCCGAATGCGCAATGCAGTGGATTACCCCTTTTTCCCCCTGATCCGGCGATTCAACCCCGATAATCCTATAGTGGCTGATCTGGAACAGGCACGGCTGTTCTTTACCAGCGAGATCGTTCCCTCCATCGATAGCACCCGTAGCGAGAGCACCCGCTTTGAGCCTTTGCTGTTTACCAGCGATTTCTCCACAGTGGTGCCGGGGCCGGGCTACAACATCAGTTATCAGAACAACCCTGCCTTCGCCCGCTTAAGCGAGCCCGGCAAAGTAGCGGCAGCCCTGCTCTTGGGGGAAGTGGATAGTTACTTCCAGGAAAAACCGGGCCCCGAGGAGGCGGACCTGATCTCCTCCACCCTGGGCGCCCGCATAATGGTGGTGGGCGACGGTGATTTCATGGCCGACGAGGCCGGCGGTGGCCTTCCTGAGAACCTGAACCTGTTCATCAACGCCGTGGATTATTTAGTTGGCGACGAGGAATTGATCGCTATTCGCAGCCGGGAGGTCACCGCCCGGCCTTTAGAGGAGCTGTCCGATGGTAAACGCCGGGGCTTGAAATGGGCCAATATCCTGGGCCCGTCCATCTTGATCATTGCCACCGGGCTGTGGCGCTGGCGCGGCAACCGCAAACGGCGCAATTTATTGGAGGAGATCTATGGATCTTAAGCAGTGGCGCACCCCGGCTGTCATCCTGGTTCTGCTGGCGGCAATTTACCTGCTCACCCAGTTGGGTCAATCGCGGCATACTACTTCGGTCGATGCCGTCTTTGACCTGGAAAAGGACGACGTGGGCCGGATCGTCATGGTGGTGGACAATGAGGTGGCCGAATTGGTCCGGCGCGACTCCCTATGGGTCCTGGCGGGTTACGAGGACCACGAAGTTCGCCAGTGGCGACTGACCAGTTTCTTCACCAACGTCCTGACGGTTCGCCGTGAGAGCGTGATCTCCAGCAACCCCGAAAAGTGGTCCACCTATGGTGTGGACAGTACCGCCGGGCGCCAGGTGGAGATCTACGACTTGGACGGCGACTTAGCCGGGAACCTGGTAGTGGGCCGCTCCGCAAGCAACTATCAGACCAACTATATCCGTCTGGCCCATGAGAACGAGGTCTACCTCACTGATAAAAGCATCTACCACTTCCTCTCCGCCGACAGCAGCTACTGGCTGGAGCCCCCGCCACCTGAGCCTGAGGCCGGGGAGGTCGAGGACTTACCGGTGAAAGTGCTGGAGGAACCGGCCGGCGAGTAGCCTGGACAGCAAACATCAGTATTGACGAAGGGGCGGCCGAGGGGTCGCCCTTTTTTGTTCAATTATTCTATTCAATATGATAGTATATTGGGCAATTATTATGCTGGGGCATGTTTATGATTCACGATGATATAGGTATTTGGTCTGAAATA
>CBDVAP010000201.1:0-2492 GCA_965372015.1 uncultured bacterium
CGACTGGATGGTGCCACTCCCCGGCTTGGGCTGGTGCACCGACACGACACTTTCGTAATGGCTGGAGAGGAACTGATACTGGCGCCAGAAATCGCCGGGTGTGGGTTGCGAAGTCTTGGGATGGTCCGGGTTGGTGCGCAGTTGGTGGTAGAATTCCTCGGGCGTAATGGTGACCTTGTCCAGATAGCGGGTGTTCCCGAAGCTGAGCTTGGCCGGCACCACGTGGATATTCAGCTCCTCGAGGAGTACCGCCGGGATATCGGCGGTGGAGTCTGTTACCAGCGCCACCCGGTCGCTCTTTGCCCGGGCCGTGGCCACCTGCTGATGCATGTCGTCCACTTTCTCGCCAGTGACCTCGCCATGGGTGGCCGCTACAGCGAAGACTTCACTGGGTAGATCGGTGTGGATATGGAGCTTGATGCGCTCCTTGGAGCCACCGACCACCAAGCTGTTTCCCAGCCCCATGACCTGTTCCTTGATCAGCTTACGGGGGAGATCCCGGCCTATGACCAGACACTCGGTACAGTAGCGATAGCCGCCTTCGCCGGCCGGTTCCACCGCCTGGTCAGTAATCTCGAGCTCGGGCAGCTCGGCACTGTCGACCACCATATCGCGCAGTGAGCCGTCGGAGATGAACTCCGTGATCCCTTCCAGGAGGTATACAAACCCTTGTCCGCCGGCATCCACTACTCCCTTTTTCTTAAGGATAGCCAACTGCTTGGGGGTGTTCAGCAGGGCCACTTCCGCCGCCGCCAGCGATTTGTTTAGGAGGAGATAAAAGTCCTGCGCGCCCTCATCAGTCCTAACCTTAAAGTCTTCGGCGGTAGCCCGCATGACTGACAAAATCGTCCCCTCGACCGGTTCGCTGAGGGCCTCCAGGGCGTATTGGTAACCGGCGTGCAGGGCCTCAGCGAAATGTTCGCCGGTCAGACGACGATACTCGGCACAACTATCGGAAAACCCCTGTAAAAATTGGGCCAGGATTACGCCCGAATTACCCCGGGCCCCGTCTAATGCGGCGTCGGCGATGGCCACGGCGGTGCGGCCGGCATGCGATTGTGCCGACCCGGGCTGGTCCACAATCGCCAACAGCGTAAAGCCCATGTTGGTGCCGGTATCACCGTCGGGCACCGGGAAGACGTTGATTTTATTTAGATACGTCTGGCGAGCCAGCAGGCGCCGGATCCCGGCCATCAGGCCGCGGTGCAGACGGATGCCGTCGAGGTAGGTTATCTGGTCTCTCAGCATAGCATTCGATTGGCCACTGAAGGCTAAGCAGGCCGGGCGTGGAAAGTCAACCCAAAGTTTGGTAGGGTGGGGAGTGGCATGGGCGACCGGCGCTGGGGGGAAGAAAATCAAACAAAAGACGCTTCAAAAGAGGTCCCGCCGTTGGCGGGGCTCCCCCGCATTCTGCGGGGTTCCGTGAGATAAACCTTGGAAACGTGAAATGTATCACTTATTTTTTACCCTAAAGTGTTTTGACCTTATGAGAACACTCCTGAAATATATACTACTCCTGGTGGCAACAAACGCCACCCTCTCCGCCCAGTTCCGTTATGAAGAACTGCTTGTTGTACCCTGGGGTGAGGCGGCGGAGGCCGTAGGTTATC
The DNA here is from genome assembly GCA_965372015.1 of uncultured bacterium. GTDB lineage: Bacteria > Fidelibacterota > Marinisomatia > SCGC-AAA003-L08 > TS1B11 > JACZSB01. The sequence continues at coordinate 1,611 of CBDVAP010000201.1, forward strand.
GGAATGACCCCGGCGGGCCCTATGGTCCCAGCACCTTTGCCATTGATGAGAGTAGTCGGGCCATCGTCCTCCTGGATGCCCAGAACCGGGCCATCAAGATATTTAGCGGCCAGGACAAGGCATTCCTCAAGCAGATAGCCATCACCTCCACTTCCACCGACGACATCATCTGGAAAGGCGAGGAGCACTACTATCTGCTGGACGCCAATGTGGTGACTGAGTTTGTGGCAGGTTTCCCGAACCACAAGTATACCGCCTCATCTCCCCTGGATTTGATCACCTCCATAAGCACCGATGCAACCGGGAAACCAATCCTGGTGATCAATGGGAGCCAGGCCTTGACCGCCGATATGAGCATGCCAGGCAGTCTTGGCCTGAAGAAAGCCATCCCCGTCACCCATTGGGGCCGGACTATCGAAGTGGTGAAGAAAAGCCGCCGGTTGGCCCGGGTGTCTATCGACGGCCAACATGCTTTTGATATTGACAGGCCAAGGCTGGGGGCTATCCGCTACCTGGGCTCGACGCCGGGCCACCAGCTCTACATCTACTACGAGACCATCGAGCAGCAGGTGCCCCTCAGGGTGTCCCGCTACATTGACCTGGTGGATAGCACCGGGATCGTGCAGGCCGAATTCGATGTATCGGCCGTAGCCTACACCTACATGTTCCGGGAGTTTTTTATCGACCAGCGGGGAAGTCTTTACCAGATGATCTCGGCAGAGGACGGTATTCATATCGTTGGCTGGCTGTTGGAAGAAGAGGTCGGCCCCCCCCCGGCCCCGATCCGCTATGAGCTGCCGAAGCAGTTCCGGAGCCGGTATCATTACAACCAGCTGGAGCCGCCCGAGATTGACCCGCCGGCAGAGCTGGTCAAGGCGACCG
>CBDVAP010000202.1:0-2421 GCA_965372015.1 uncultured bacterium
TTGCCACCATGGCCGCCCGGCTGGAAAACCGGACGGAGGTGGTGGAGGCGGTGAGTTCGCTGCTGAAGGAAAGGGATACGGCCGACTGGGTGGCTCTGCTGGCGTCGCGGGGCATCGTGATTTCCGGTGTCCACTCCATGCAGGAGGCGCTTGACAGCGACTTGGTTGCCGAAAGGGAGATGGTGATTTCCATGGAGGTTCCGGAGGGCCCCATCCGGGCGGTCGGAACCCCCATCAAGCTTTCGGATTTCAAACCTACCTATCGGCGCCCACCACTGCTGGGCGAGCACACCGAGGAGGTGCTGGGGGGCACCAGGAAGGATTGAACGGACCCGCGCTCTTCCCGCACAGCTCGACGATGCTCTCCTCTCCCCCGTAATGCTTCCAGTACAACCCGGGCCTTCTCTTCAGCGGAATACTCCCGGCGGGTCCTCCTTCTGATCTCCCACACCATCGCTTCGGCTTCCTGTTTCTCACTCATGGATCTCTCCCTTCAGGGTTCGTACTGCCCCGAAAAATGTCCATTAGCTCACAGCCTCAATCTGGCTCACAAGGTCTGACATCTTACATTGTTCCGTGTCAGACCTTCTGAGACAGGTGCCGGGGCGCGTCACGGCAGGAGCAGAAGCTTACCCGTGGTGCTGCGGCTTTCCAGGTCTCGATGAGCCGTCTGGGCCTCCTCCAGCGGGTAGGTCTTGCTGATGCGCACCTTGAGCCGTCCGTCCCCTACCATGGCAAAAACGGCGCCGGCCCGCTCCAGCAATGCTTCGCGGGTATAAATATGGTGGATCAGGTGGGGCCGAGTCACAAACAGGGATCCCTTGTCGGCGAGGGTGTACAAGTCATAAGGCGGTACCATACCGCTGGCCTGCCCGTAGAGCACGGCGTACCCCCGCTGCCGCAGCACGTTGAGGCTTTTTTCGAAAGTTGCGGCCCCCACGGCGTCATACACAACGTGTACGCCCACACCCTCCGTGATCTGGTGCACCGAGGCTTCGAAATCCTGCTCGGTGTATATGATTGTGTGATCCGCGCCCGCGTCGCGTGCCAGCGCGGCTTTTTCTTCGCTGGAAACGGTCGTGAGCACGGTGGCCCCCAGCTGCTTGGCCATCTGGATCAGTAGCAGGCCCACACCCCCGGCGCCGGCATGAACCAAGGCCAGTTGGCCCGCGCTCAGCGGGAACGTATCGTGAGTAAGGTAATGCGCGGTCAAACCCTGGGCCAGAACGGCCGCGGCGAGTTGCTCGTCAAGTTCCGCGGGCAGCGGTACCGCGCGCTCGACCGGAACGATGGCGTAGTTCGCATAAGCGCCCAGGCCATGCACCCAGGCCACCCGCTCCCCCGGCACGATTTCCGTAACGGCAGGCCCCACCACTTCCACGACGCCGGCGCCTTCCAGCCCCAACGCGTATGGCATCGGCCTCCCATAAACCCCTGACCGCTCGTAAACATCCCTGAAATTCACCCCCGCTGCCGCTACCTTGACCAGCAGCTCTCCCTGCCCCGGTTGAGGGGTGGGGACCTCCTCGTATACCATCCGATCCACCCCACCCGGCTCATGTACGCGAATTACTCTCATGGCGGCGCTCCTTTCCACGTCAAGCTGCTGGGGTTCGTGTCCGGTCTCGACGAAATATTCCTACGAAGAAGGGATCAGCTTATCGAGGGTCTCGGAGATTTCGTAAACGCTGGTCACAACGAGTTGCTCATCGTAGGGTATCCCTTCCTTTTCGGCACGAAGTCGCAGCTTTTCCTGGTGGTATTCCAATATGTCCTTTGGAAATGGCATCGCGCCGGGGTCGAAAATGCGCAGACATCCATCCACATCCCGGGCCGGCAGAACCCGGCTTTGGACGTGTTTGTTCGGCGACCAGGGGATGTCCAGCACACCCGCCTCAATTGCCCGCACAGTGCCCGTGGCGGTGTCGCCGTCGCCCATCTCAAGCACCTTGTCCACGATGGCCCGCACCTCCCGCCGTATCAGCTCCTTTTCGCTTTCGAATTCGGGGAGATTGTCCAGCCTGATGTTCCGTGCCAGGTAGATACCCATGCGGGTCATGCGCAATCCCTCGGCATTAATCTGGGGCGTGGGGATACCGAAGGCCTCGTGGGTGGACTTCGTAGTAACGCTGGCCGCGCCGGCGATCGCCGCCAACACGCCCCCGTATACAATCAGCGCCGTGGCCTGCGCCTCGTTTTGAGGCCAGGCACCCATCCAGTGCAAAGAAGTCACGGGCGTAAACACATCCTCGAAGCCCGCTCGTTCCAAGTATTCCTGACACAGTTCTTCGCACACTTTAACCGCTGCGGCATCCTGTACCAAGTGCAGAGTCTGCGCCAGTTCCAAGCCGTAGTTTTTCACCCCCTGCGCCGCCGCCAGCAACAGGTCCAGCACGGCGACCGCAATGGCGATTGACGGTG
>CBDVAP010000203.1:0-2376 GCA_965372015.1 uncultured bacterium
GTCATCGTCACAATATGGCAAAAGAAAAAGTGCGCCAAACAAACTGACAGCGATGAATGATGATTTACTTTTCATTGATCCTGCCCTTCCCCTACCCATCCGGCTTCACCCGTTTGTCCCCCACTCGCACCGTGTGCCCCTGGCGATCCAGGTACTCCAGCAGGGGGACGGCCTGCTTGCGGCTGGAGCCGGTGATGGCCTTAAAATCGCCCACCGACAGTTCGCCGTGGCCGTTAAAATGCTCCTGCACCGCCGCGATCAGGGCCGCTACTCGCTCCGCCGACATCATCAACCGCTGGTTGATCCGCACCAGCTGGCCCCGCTGCTCGGCCAGCGCCGCCAGGGTCTTGACCCGCTCCAGGGGGGCATTTAGCTTCGGGGTCAGGTGTTCCAGGTAATCGGCGCCGTAGCCCTGCTCCTCCAGCAAGGCCACCAGGCGTCCCAGCAGTTCCTGGTCCTCCCCTTTCAGATCCACGGTGAAGTCAGGCCGGCGCCAGGTATCGCCCTCCACGCCCAGCGCTCCCCGTTGCTCCAGTTCCGGCAGCCAATGCTCCACGAATTTTTCGTCGCCCCCCAATTTGCGGCGGATATGCTCCCGGTTGGCCCCCGGGCTATAGGGGTTGTCCCGGTGGTATTCACTGACAATTTCCACCGTGCGTTCCACCAGGTCCTGTTGCTGCTCGGGCGTCAACAGCCAAGGATTGTTCGGGCGTCCCAGGCGAATGATCTCACTCGCCAGCCGGCCGGCCAGCACTTTTTCCGCCAGTCCCCGCCGCCGGGCCAAGGCTTTCAGCGTTAAGGGCTGGGCGCCCGCCGCCCCGATCAGGTATGTCAGTTGATCCGCCGCCGGTACCGTTTCCAACGCTTTCAGCCATCGTTTACGCAGCTTCCAGGTGGCCGGTAGCATCACGTCCAGCACCCTGCCGCCGCCGATGGTGGTCACTGGTGAGAAGCTGCGCACGATGAAGCGGTCGCCCACCACCACCGGCGCCGGACTCGCCAGGACCAGTTCCACCACCCGTTCCTCCCCCGGCTCCAGGCGGCCGCCACCCGGCAATTTAAGGCTGGCCATCGCCTCGGCGGTGCCCACGTTCAGCCGCAACGGGTGGTTATGCCGCAAAGCCGGTGCTTCCTTCAGCAGGGAAAGCCGCGCCGACAACGCTTTCGGGGTCTGCACGAATCCCGGCGTAGCCACCTGCTCCCCCCGCGCCAGATCGGCGGTGGACAGGTTGGCCAGATTGAGGGCCGCCCGGTCACCCAGCGCCACACTCGAAACCTTCCGCCCGTGGCTGTGGATGCCCCGCACTTTTACCTCTTTATTGCCCGGTAGCAGTTCCAGGGCGGCATTGGAATCCAGGGTGCCGCTCACCACCGTCCCGGTCACCACCGTGCCAAACCCCTTTAAGGTGAAAACCCGGTCGATGGGCAGCCGGAAAAAGCCCCGGTCCTCCCAGGCCGGCGCCTGCTCCGCCATAGCGGTCAAGGTAGCCTTAAGCTCCTCCACACCCACTCCGCTGTGGGCCGAAACCGGCATCACCGGGCTGTCCCCATACCCGCTTTCAGCCAGCAAACCTCGTAGGTCCTCGGCCACCAACTCCACCCATTCCGGCTCCACTAAGTCAACCTTGTTTAGCGCCACGCACAACCGGGGCACCCCCAGGTAGCGCAGTATATGGAAATGTTCCCTGGTCTGGGGCATGATACCATCATCGGCGGCTACCACCAGCAGCCCCAGGTGGATGCCCGCCACCCCCCGCACCATATTCTTGACGAACCGGTCATGCCCGGGAACGTCCACTAGTGTTATATCGCCTGATAGGAAGGCGAAACCGATGTCGATGGTCATGCCCCGGCGCTGCTCCTCGGCCTGGGTGTCGGTATCCACCCCGGTCAGGGCCCGCACCAGGGCGGTCTTGCCGTGATCTATGTGGCCCGCCAGCCCGATCACTACCTGCCCGATAAAAGCACCTCCTCCAGGGCCACATCCGGCCGGGCGGTCAAATCAATATCATCAGCCAAGCTATTCCCCCATTGATTAGTGCCTGAACAAGGATCAATATAGAACGGGCCCGTGGTGTAATCAATGGAAATGGGACCCAAACGGCCCTACGCATTGACTCAAATCAAATGTAACCGTAGGGATTTCCCTGCGGGGTCGTTGCCTTCCCGAACCGTCGGGATAACCGAAAAATGGAGGATAAAAGCACGAGGTCATTTACGGCCTCCCTGTAGCTCCGATCCAATTTGTCGCCACAGGCGGCAACCGCGAACTATATGTCTGAGTTCCGCTATTTTATAGGAACGAGTTTATAGTTCGCGAGGTTTCTTTTGGTTCGTTTTCTTTCTAAAAGAAAATGAACATATCTGGTCCGCTAG
>CBDVAP010000204.1:0-2340 GCA_965372015.1 uncultured bacterium
ACTTCAATATGCTGGAGCAGGTAGTAGTATGCCACCCAGGCCAATACCGTCCCGAAGACCGCCAGGTATAGCAGCAGGCCCAGGTTGGCCGGGCTCCAGACCATGCGCCCGGCATCCTCGAAGGCTAAGCTCACCACCAGGGTGGCCAGTCCCCCGATGCCGGTGGCCACGCCGTTGAGGACGATGGGATTGGAGCGGGCCCCGGTGCGCTTGAGGTAGATCCCTGGCCAGGTGCCGGCCAGCACCGCCGCCATCACCAGCGACATCCCCAGCAGCAGGTTCGGGCTTTGGCCGAAGCCGTAGCCGTAGAATATGAGCAACACTCCGCCGAAGCCTACTGCGATGCCCAGGGCTTTGAGCGGCCGCAGCCGTTCCGCCGGCAGGGTGAAATGGGCCACCAGGGCCGTGGTGATGGGGACCGAGGCCCACAGCAGGGCGGTGATATTGCTGTAGATGAACTGGGCGCCCGAATAGGTGAGGGAATAGCTTAAGGAGAAGTTGAGCAGCCCCAACGTGAAATACTGCTTCCAGGCCAGGGCGTCGGTGGGAATGGTGTATCCTTTCAGGCGAATGACGGCGAACAGGATCGTTGAGGCCAGCAGGTGGCGCAGGGCCACCCCCAACAGGGGCGGAGTGCCCTCCAGGCCCATTTTCAAGGCCACGAAGGTCGAGCCCCAGATCAGGCACATGCCGGTGAACACCAGCATGAGGCGGGTCTGGGTGGTCATAGGGAGAGAATCTGGTTGCGTTCGGCCCCGATGGACACTTGTTTGATGGCTACTCCGGCCAGTTCTTCCAGCCGGCTGATGTAGGCCCGGGCTTGCTTGGGCAGTTTGGCGGCGGATTTGAGGGTGCTGGTGGGTTTCCGCCAACCGGGCAGCTCCTCGTAAACCGGGGTCACCTGTTCCAGGGCGTGGATGACCGCCGAAAAACCCCGTACCCGTTCGCCCTGCACCTCGTAGCCGGTGCACACCTTGAGGGTTTCGAAGCTATCCAGGATGTCCAGTTTGGTGAGGACCAGCTCGGTGAAGCCGTTAACCTGGCAGGCGTAGCGGGCAGCCACGGCGTCGAACCAGCCACAACGGCGCGGGCGGCCGGTGGTGGCCCCGAACTCGCTGCCCTCCTTCTGCAGCCGCCGGCCCACTTTGTTGGTAAGTTCGGTGGGGAAGGGGCCGCTGCCCACTCGCGTGGTGTAGGCCTTGAATATGCCCACCAGCCGGTCGATGCTCCTGGCCGGCAGGCCCAGGCCGGTGGCGATGCCGCCCACAGTGGGGTGTGATGAGGTGACGAAGGGATAGGTGCCCAGATCGATGTCCAGCAGGGTGCCCTGGGCCCCTTCGACCAGGATATTTTTATCGGCGGCCAAACCCTCCTGGAGGGTGGCGATAGTGTCGCCCACCAAGTTGGTAATCCGCAGGGCGGCAGCGAAAAATTGCTCCACCTCGGGCGTCATGCCACCCAGTTCCTTGGCGACCACCTCACCCTGCTGCAGTGCGATTTTCAACCGGTCAATCAGGAATTTGCCCGTACCTTTGATGTCTTGCAGGTCGATGGCCCGGATCCCTATGCGGCGGGCCTTATCGCCATAAGCCGGTCCGATGCCCCGGCGGGTGGTGCCAATCACGTCACCGGTAGCCCGGTCCATGGCCTTGTGCACCGGCGTCACTATGTGGGCGGTGTTGCTGATCTGTACCCGCCCGGTGGTATCGATGCCGACCTCCTGCAGCTGGTCCAGCTCTTCAGACAGGGCGATGGGGTCTACGACCATCCCGGAACCCAATAGGCAGGTGCAACCCGGATGCAGGATGCCGGAGGGGATCTGGTGCAGGATGAAGGTCTTGTCTTTTACCTTAACGGTGTGCCCGGCATTGGCGCCACCCTGATAGCGTGCGGCCAGGTCCATGTCCCGGCAGAGGGTGTCGACGATCTTGCCCTTGCCCTCATCGCCCCACTGCCCGCCAATCACTGCTGTTACCGGCATAGTTATGACCCGTGTTGTTAAGGGTTGTATGGAAGAGTACAGAGACCGGGGAAGGGCGCCATCTACTTCCCGGTCCGCTCCTGGGCGCGGCTTTCCAGGGCCGCCATCAATGGGCTGGCGACATAGATAGAGGAATAGGTGCCCACGATCACCCCCACGATCAGGGCGAAGGCGAAGTATTTAATTACCTCGCCGCCGATGAGATATAGGGTCGTGACCACCATTAAGGTTGTGAGGGAAGTGATTATGGTGCGGCCCAAGGTTTCATTCACCGATCTGTTGACGGTGGCGAAGAACTCGACCCGGCGCTGGGTCTTGGCGTTCTCCCTGATCCGGTCGAACACCACGATGGTGTCGTT
>CBDVAP010000205.1:0-2327 GCA_965372015.1 uncultured bacterium
AATATTCAGCTTGAGTTGATTTTGCAAGCGCCAAGTCCTGCGCTTATTCTGACCGGAACAGTTATCCGTGTCATTTCTAGTGGAATTGCAGCCCGTTTTAAAGAGATTTCCCCGGAACAGCGGCTTGTATTGCAAACATACCTTCAGGCTCATGGAATTGGAATGCTGAAACGATAATGGGGAGGGGACGCACTTGCTATCCCTTGACTTTACGAAAGCAGGTTGACCCGCACTGTGCCAAAAGGGGGCATGAAAAGCGACTCTTAAATTGCTGATTTCTCATTCCCGCATCTTGCAGTTCCCCCTGTGCCGAAACCACATGGTTTTCACAGTCTACTCGACTGCAATAGTGACGGTGTTGGAGGCGACACCGCGGTAAAAATGCAGCGCTACTCGACGGCGATGGTGACCGGGTTGCTCGGCACGCCGTTGCTGATGATTTCCAAGTTCTGCGTGCTTGAGGGAGCGCCCGCCGGTAACTGTACGTTCACTTGGTAGAGTCCCACGAACCCCGGCGCCAGCCCGGAGTAACTCCCCTGGGCGGGAATCCCGGCGATATTCACCTGCGGTGTACTCATCGTCCGTGGTGGTGGGCTGCGGCGGGCAAAACCCGCACAGCGACTCCGAAGAACAGCCAAAATGAACCGCACTACCACCTCAAAGAAGCCAGGGCAATTTGCGCTTGTCACGACAGGGTAGGAGGCATAGGTTTTCGTGTAAAGGTCAAGCTCAATATGGAAATTCCGGTTGGATTGAGGGAAGTGGCTGAGGGTATAAAGAGGTGGTTACCGGCTGCGTGGTTATACATCGTGCGGTTCGGTATCTCGGAAAAGCGATACCTCGCTGACATAAGCAAAAGCGAGGGGTTAGGACAAGATGTGGTACTAAAGTACTGGAAGTTTTGGGACGATCTATTCATTGACGGACGTTTCCGTCGGCTGCATAGTACTAGCTGTGAGGCGTGACGGTCTTCCGCCTACAGGCGCCAGGAGGGGCATCATCAGGGCATCTAATTTCCATTCAGAGCATCGGCAAATGGCCGTGCAGATGAGATAAGCAGGACAGGCATTCTTGCCTGTCAGGGTCCACCAGGAGGGACTACCATGACGAACAAGAATTTTCTCAATCAGCAGCCAGCCCGGCGAAACCGGGAGCGGGGCATCGCATTAATTATTGCCTTGCTGGCGATGGGGGTTCTCACCGCCGTCGGCTTTGCTTTGATGCTCTCCTCCTCGACGGAAACTCTTATCCACGCCAACTTCCGAAGCTCCACGATGGCCTTTTATGCCTCGCGGGGTGGGCTGGAGGAAATCCGGGGGCGAATGGGGCCGGACGCTATCCCCGCCGTTCAAATTCCTTCACCCGCCAACACAACTTCAGCTACCTACATCCGGTTGAACGCTGGCATTGACCCCACGGTAGCCGGCTGCACCTTCAATACACCGGCTGGTCCTATAGATTGTGCGGATCCAACGCGCGCGCTGACGCCCACGGTAAACTTCAGACCCACCGCTCAAGATGCGGGACAGGTGCCCTATGTGTGGGCAAAGGCCGTGGTGGCCACGCAAAGAAAGCTGAACCGAAACCTGGTGACCCCGGGTGTTCTGGCCGGCCTGGACGACACCATCTGGGTCTGCTATGACGGGCAGAACCTCATGCCGGCCCCCGTAGGTTTTCCTCAATGTGTCCCTGACTTTGCCCCCGTGTTTATCCTTACGTCATTGTCCATCGATCAGGGCGGCGCGCGCAGGTTCATCCGCCAAGTAGCCGCCTACGGAATGATTCCGCCTCTTCCGGGGCCGCTAACGCTGGACGGGCCCAACCCCACGTATGACGGGCCCAACTCGAACCCCTCCTTAGTTTCGGGGCTCGATGCAGGCGCCCAGGGAGACGATGGGCCGGCTGTCGGCACGATAAATAACGGGGATGCTGCCGTGATCAGGACTAGCATTCCGAAGAATAAGCAGGATGACTATCCCGGCTCCGGCGGCGCCGGACCTCCGGCGGACATCCAGAACGTGAGCGCAGATATGCACGATCTGTACTCGGACTGCGACGGTCTCACTTCGGTTGTCAATACTATAACGGAAGCCGCTGACTATCTCTACACCGGGGCGACCAGTGATTTCACTGAACCGGGGACTGTGGCCGATCCTATCATCAATGTGATCGATGGAGATGCGAACTTATCGGCCGTTGATGACTTCCCAGCCGCGGGCATCTTGCTGGTTACCGGCGACCTGACCCTGAACGGATATCCTGACTTCAACGGGATCATATATGTGATCGGGACAGGTTCGATAAGCATTACCGGCGGCGGCACTGGC
>CBDVAP010000206.1:0-2320 GCA_965372015.1 uncultured bacterium
GGTACATGCGTAATGCTTGGCAAATCGATGTGGCTCAGGCAAGTTGGATGGCAAATACCGACTGGGGAATCGGTAGCTTCGGAGAGAATTCCTGGATTCGTGATGTGCTTGACTCAAGTGGTGGTCGAGATTCTTCGTATGTCGGAAAGACGTGGGTGACCATAGATACCAAGAATATTAAAGAAACTCCTTTCATTGCAGATGCAAGGTGGAACAACGCCTGGCCGACCAACGATCATCCGGTGCCTGCAACTGTGGTAGCTGAGGAGCAAATGTACAACATAGGCAACTGGTCGCAAATAGTATGTTATGTTATGAGACGACACAAAGACGGTGTTAATGTCTGTTTCGGTGACGGGACCGTGAGGCAGGTGCGAGCTGAGGACCTGTGGATGCTGAGATGGAATCGAGAATCCAGTCGTAGAGACGTTGGCGATGCTCTTGGCTGGCTGAGGCATTGGTGACTTTCTTGACTGTTTGAAATCCAGGTTCTGAATAAGCAATTCCTGCAATTGGGACGAGAATTGGCCCTCGACACTTCAGGACTATAGCTGTCAATCTCTCCACCAAACCGCCTCCCTGCACTCGCGGGTCGGGGTGGGGTGATGGGGCTGGAATAGTTATCAGTTCAAAGCGCAAAGGTTAACAACTCTAAGTCAATTTAGTCGTACCCGGAACCGCGATTGGGCGCACCGGCAAATCGCCGAATCCATAATGCGGCGGGCTTAGATCCAGTTTGGAGGCCTTCAGAGCCCAGTCCCACTTCAGGGCCCGGCCGGTATAGGCACTCATTCGACCGATGATCGCGGTCAGCGTGCTTTCGGCAATGCGTTTCCCGTGATTCAGGGGTTGACCCGCACGGATACCTGCGATCATGTCGGCGTGTTCCTGTACCTGGGGGTTGTGAACGGGACCATCATATTTGTATGATCGGTCCCCTTGGATTTTTGCTGTAGCGCCATCCAGGTAGGCTAATCCTTTGGAACCTACTACCCGATCTGATATCCGGTCCGTGCAGGAGTCAATCTGCCGGCACATGGCGGAAATGCGCACGTCCTCGGGATACTGATACTCAATAGAAAAATGATCATAAATATTGCCGTAGTCCGGCCCCTTCCTCACCTCACGACCGCCAACACCGATGCAACTCACCGGATGGGCACCCAGAGCCCAGTTCATGAAATCCAGACTATGGACGAATTGCTCAACAATGTGGTCGCCACTGAGCCAGTTGAACCAGTACCAGCAGCGGCATTGCCATTCCATGTCGGACCATTCGGGCCGGCGCTGGCGCTTGTGCTTGCCCAGCCAGGGAGTATTATGAATCAGAAAATAAGTCTGCCCCCCAACGATCCTTCCAATATCGCCCCGGTGAATCCGCTTGATGATTTCCAGATAGAGATTGCTGTGTCGACGCTGGGTGCCGGCCACGATGGCCAGATTCTTTTTCCGGGCCAGTGCAGAAGTAGCGATAACCGATCGCACGCCTACCGGATCCACAGCCACCGGCTTCTCAATAAAACTGTGTTTACCTGCCTGCACTGCTGCTTGCAGATGTATTGGTCGAAAATGTGGAGGTGTTGCCATCAAAACAATGTCTACGCCACAGTTAATCAACTTTTGGTAGGCGTCAAATCCTACGAAACAGCGTTCCCGGGTGACATTGATCGTATTGCCCATTTTTGCCATCGGGCTCTCGGGCCGCGTCTGGGAAACCTGCCGGAAGGTGGCATCCAGGGGCTCCTGAAACAAATCAGCCAAGGCATAAAGCTCTAGGCCCGGCGCCGCATCTAAGATATTCATGGCCGCCCCTCTGCCGCGCCCTCCGCAGCCGATAAGGCCGACGCGCAAGGTATCGGAACCGGCGGCATAGGCCCTGGCCCCAATCAGTCCCATGGTCCCCAACGACAGGGCCGCCGATGTCTTCATAAAATCGCGCCGCGAACATTGATTCTGGGTATTTTCCATCATAGTCACCTTTCATATACGGGATTAAGTTATCTCAAATTTCCAAATCATCCGCGTCAAAGAATGATAGGAAATTTGATTTTTACTTCCAGGAATGATTATATCACCAGAGGGGATAACGATTCAATGGGGAAATTCACCGTCGATAAACATATCAATCGAACCTCATTCGGACGGCCATCTAAATTGACAAGGAATTTATCCTCCGAAATCGCCCTGTCGATCCATATGCCACCTCTTTCGGGAGCTGAAAAACACCCTGATTTCCAGGTGACATTATGTCTCCATTTTGTCACCACAGATGCTGTTTTTGCCTATATCGAGTCCGAATAAATGTCGATTTTTTGCGAAA
>CBDVAP010000207.1:0-2263 GCA_965372015.1 uncultured bacterium
ACCTCACGTATATGCGAACTGACATTTCTTGATTTGGTAAATACTTTTAACCTTGGTAATCGACTGGCTGGATGCTTATGAGACCACCACAATAAACCTGAGCCGTTGTCAATCCTCTTGGCCATCACAGCCTCCTTGTGGCGCTCTGGTTGCTAGATGCCCTCATGGTGCTCGATGACGGGTAAGCCCGCAGCCTTCCTCGGAATTTAGTTCCCGGTGGAAATTCAACAATAGTCAGTTTTTTATCTCCTTAATGTAAGATTCTTAGGTCAACGAGACGGGTCTATACCGGTCGAGTAGACAGATAATGGAACACGGTTCCTTAGGAATTACTCCGTCTATCCGTGGAGTGAGCCAGGAACCGTGTTCCTCGCTTTTTGGGAAAACAAATTGTTTTTCCCACTCATGGCATACACATATCTCCTTTCGAATAGCTTGTTATAGTGATTATCCAAGAAAAAGCTCCTGTCAGGAAGTCCTAAGGAAGGGCTATTACGGTTACCTGAGTAACCGCGTTACCGCTAGGCCGCCGAAGCCTCAGCCGGAGCCCCCTCCTCCCCCTCACCATCTCCTTTACCCATGTAGGAGGATATGAGGGTACCCACGACGATCTGTACGAAGACCAGCACCGTGGTGATCCCCAGGATCTCGGGATCATTGTTGAAGGCGATCGCGATGGCGGCGAAGACGGGCCCAGAGTTGCTGCCGATTTCGAGCAGCCCAGTACCCTTGCGAATCGAACTGTTGCCCTTTGAGATAAAGTAGCCCAGCACGACCATGATGACGACGAACAGCGCCTGCGCTAGAATCGTCAAATCACCGAACATGTCCAGGATGATGCGCCAACTGCCCAGCAGGGCCAGCACGATAACGATCAACAGTGTATAGTTGGCGATTTTCTGGGTCGGCGGTCTCCATTCCACTGCACGCTCAGGCGTCCAGTGGAGCACGGCCATGCCCACTAAAAAGGGCACAATCTGCAACACGACCACCGTTCTGATCAATGCCGCCACCGGCAGCGCAAATTCATCACCCAGGCCGGAAGCGCCGATCAAGAAGTTGGCAGTATACGCGAACGTGAAGCTGCCGATGACCGCCATCAGCACCTGCAGCGAGGCGGCGGTGGTCAGATCGGCTTTGGCGCTCATCGCAAACTTGACGCCCAGCGGGGCACCCGGGACGGATGCCATCAGCAGCATCACGATAGAGGCTGCCACCCCCAGTGGGAAGATCATCGTCACCCCCCAGCCCACCAGAGGCCGCAGGACGAAAGCGGTGATCAAGACCAGGATAACAAGCACAATGTTCCTGAACACCGAGCCCAGGGCCTTGGTGGTCGTGGCCAGGCCGGCGGCAAACATGGTGGCCACAATCATTATGACCAGCGAAGCGTTGAAGAGTGCTCCCATTAGAGCTGCAACATCCATGATTCATTCTCCTTTTCTGATTAGAATTTATCCGAAAAATACTCCGTCAGGTAAGAAACCTGACCTACGTAGGGCTTATATTTCATCCACACCTCCTTGATCGGTTACCCGACAAAACTTCCCGGAAGCTAAATCTCAGGCCGCAACCGTTTTGATATTTGAGCCACCTGGCTTCAAAACAGCTCCCGGGAAAGTGAATTTGCTAGATTGACATACCGCCCTCAGTCGTAGCCTTCGAAATCGGCGCCGGGCGCGATGTTCGGGTACTGCGCAGCACTTTTTGCCACCGCACCCAACAGTCCTCCCGCTACGCCGATCACCCAGGCATAGGTGAGCTCGGCATCCATCAGGTCTATTTCCTCGTGGGGGTCGTTGATCAGGTCAAACACCATCGGGACCTGCCGCTTGATGTACGGCGCCGTCCACGAGTACTCCTCGGTGTAGCGGAAGTGCACTTTGAAGCTCTTCCATTTCACCGAGATGGGCTGGGCGTCGACACCCATGTAGATGTAGTGGTCACGGCCGGAGGTTTCGGCCTGGCCCAGCATGAAGGCCGACATGTCCATCCCATCGATCGGCCGGTCGGTCGGAACCCGGTCCGCCTCACCGATGAGTCCCGCCAGGGTTGGGTACCAGTCGTGGGTGGCGACGATCTCGTCGGTGACCGCCCCTGCGGGGATCTTGCCCGGCCAGCGGATCATGGCGGGTGTGCGGTACGAGCCTTCCCAACCGCCCCCGAAGGTGCCGCGCCAGAAGCCACCGGATCCAAACGACTCACCCTTGGTGGCACCACTGCCGTTGTCGCTCGCCCAAACGACGATCGTGTCGTCGGCGAT
>CBDVAP010000208.1:0-2189 GCA_965372015.1 uncultured bacterium
ACAAATTTCTCGATTCCGGTTTCGATGGGTGTCGACGGCCTGAATCCCACATCTCTTTCCAGATCATCCACATCGGCGAAGGTTTCAGGAATATCCCCAGCCTGCAGGGGTTTCATAATCTTCTCCGCCTTCCTATCCAGCTTTTGCTCCAAGACCTGGATGAAGTATTCAAGTTCGACCGGATTGTTGTTTCCGATATTGTACAGACTGTATGGCGCACTGCTGCTGGCAGGATCGGGGCAATCCGACCGCCACAATGAATTTGGAGTGGCCACGCGCCCCAGCACCCTTACTATTCCCTCAATTATGTCGTCTATATAGGTGAAGTCCCGCCGCATTTTGCCGTTGTTGAATACCTCAATGGGCTGATTCCGCAGAATGGCTGTCGTAAACTTGTACAAGGCCATGTCGGGCCGGTCCCAGGGGCCATACACGGTAAACAAGCGTAACCCGGTTACCGGAAGTTGATAAAGATGGCTGTAAGTATGAGCCATTAACTCATTGGCCTTTTTCGTTGCCGCGTACAAGCTAACGGGATGATCCACGTTGTCGTGCACGGAAAACGGCATTTTCGTGTTGGCGCCATACACCGAACTGCTGGAAGCAAATACGAGATGGGACACCGCATGCTGCCGGCACCCTTCCAGGATGTTCATAAAACCAACCAAATTGCTGTCAACAAAGATATGGGGATGTTCCAGCGAGTGACGCACTCCCGCCTGCGCCGCCAAGTGGACGACGAATTCGGGGCGAAATTCAGCAAACAGCGCGGAGACTTTGTCCCGCTCTTCCAGGGACACCCTTGCCTCCTTGAACTGCGGGTAGGCTCTGATGCGATCCAGGCGGGACTCCTTTAGCCGCACATCATAATAGGGGTTCACATTGTCCAGCCCCGCGACCGCATCGCCCCTTTCCAGCAGGCGGAGGGCCAGGGCATTACCGATAAATCCGGCGGTGCCGGTGACCAGAATTCGCATGGGGCATCAAAGACTCAGATTTGCCTGATATGGCATTAGGAAAAGCAGGGAATAGGCCCAGTATGGCCTCAAACCCGGATTCCGCGCGAAAATCGATCTTCCGTTGTGGCAATATTAAAATCCATCAGAATTTCCATACCCCAATCATTTGATGTTGGAGCAATCCGCCCAGCCGGTACGCTGCCGGCCCGGTGGTGATGCTTGCTCGCCGGTTGGGGGGGAGGGAAAATCCGTTCATATCAATCCGCGCACTTTATTTGAGAGGACCAACGCCGGAAGCAGTAGCACCCTGGATAGTCCCGGAAGGGGATACCGATATGGTCTGCACCTCCCCATGCTCCAAAATCAATGACAGAATTCGCATTACTGCTGGATCAAAATCCGGGGATCAGGTCAAATTCTTACGTCTTGGATTCGGGTTCAAAAGTTCCTCTCATAATAAACAGTCTAATTTCCAGGGAGAAGACGACTCTTTGTATAAAACAGGTATCCCACCTCCCGCGGCAGCGCGCGGCGGAACTACGGAAGTACCTGGTCTTTGGGTTGTCCTCGCCCCGTGGTGTCTGCTATTGGGAATACGGTAGCTGCAACAGATCGTCATTTTTGGAAAAAAGGGGGGGAGGGTCGATTGGACTTGGACGCCAGTTTCATTTTCATGATCACGGGGTTTCTGCTGTCGGCCTTCGCGGTCACCTCTAACGACAGCATCCAGACCTTGGGAACATTTCTCAGTTCCAACTACAACGTCAAGTGGTACAAGCTATGGTTCGCCGCATCCACCGTACTGATCATTACCTTGGGGTACAGTTGGTACGTCAACGACGGTGACATTTCCTATGGCCGGCTGACCAGCATTCCCCGACCCGAAGTTTTTGAATGGTATCACGCAGCCGCGCCGATCCTGCTGCTCGTGCTTACGCGGTTCGGCGTGCCGGTGAGCACGACCTTTTTTGTGCTCTCCTTCTTCTCAGATGCCTTCGTACTGCAAAAGATGCTGGTCAAGACGATCGCGGGGTATGCCCTGGGCGCCGTGATCGCCTACGTTGTGTGGGCCATTCTGGTTCGGTTCATCAACGAGCATGAGCCCGTCACAATCAAGTCCCACATCAGGCACTGGCGAATCGCCCAGTGGGGACTGACGGGGTGGCTGTGGTCAATCTGGCTGGCCCACGACATGGCCAATATCGCGGTCTATCTTCCCAGGCAGATGAG
>CBDVAP010000209.1:0-2174 GCA_965372015.1 uncultured bacterium
TGGCCCTGGGCGGAGGCTCGCCGTACCGGCTCCGCCGAGGCCCCACGGGGAGCCCCGGGCAGGCCGTTGGCCCCGCCGATGGCGGGGTTGGTGGGATCAATACGGGACAAGCAGCGGGGCCCATCATCGATCCGACCACCGGCTGACTGGCGGATTTGTGGAGAAATACCGGGACCTGTCCGGTCAGGACCTGTCCGGTCAGGACCGATCCCGGATCATCAAACGTTATGACCAACCCAAAGCACCTCCTCCAGGGCCGCCGCCAGCAGGTGGTTTTTCTCGACGGGAATGGCCTTTAAGTCGATATAATAGCGCCCCCGGTGCACATGCCCCACCACCGGGTTCCGTGCCTGCCTGAAACGGGCCGCCAGCCTCCCGGCGCTCTCCCCCGGCACCGTCACCGCCAAGGCCATTGAGGGCAAGGCCACACCCGGCAGCGAACCGCTGCCCGCCTCCACCTCCGATTCCACCACTTTAATATAATCCTCGTTCGCCAAACTTTCGGGCAACCTCTCCAGCAGTTCCCGGGCCTGGGCCGCCAACTCTTCCCGCCCCCGGTTCAATAGCCGCAGGGCCAGGTTCTCCGGGAGGAAAGAGTCCTTGTCTACGTACGTCCTCAGGGTCTGCTCCAACAGCGCCAGGGTCACTTTATCGCAACGCAGCGCCCGGTAGAGCGGGTTTTGGTGCAGCCGCCGCAACCATTTCTTGCGCCCCACGATGATCCCCGCCTGGGGGCCGCCTAACAACTTATCGCCGCTGAAGGAAACCACATCCGCCCCCGCTTTCAATACTTGCGCCACCTCCGGTTCGTCGGTCACTCCCGGCACCGGCTCTGCTAACAGGCTGCCACTGCCCAGGTCCATCATCAACGGCAGCTTCTTGCGCCGGGCCAGGGGGGCCAGTTCGGCCACCGTCACACCGGCGGTGAAACCGGACACCCGGTAATTGGAGGTATGCACTATCAGTAGGGCGGCCGTACGCTCGCCAATGGCCCGCTGGTAGTCGGCCAGGTGGGTGCGGTTGGTGGTGCCCACCTCCACCATGCTGACCCCGGCCTTGGCAATCACGTCGGGTATCCGGAATGAGCCGCCGATCTCCACCTGCTGCCCCCGGCTGATGATCACCTCCCGGCCCTCGGCCAGGCTGTTGAGCATCAGCAGCACCGCGGCGGCGTTGTTGTTCACTACCAGCACATCCTGAGCGCCGGTCAGACTGCGCAACAGGTCCGCCACCAGGTTGAGCCGTTCGCCCCGCCGCCCCGAGGTCAGATCCAGCTCCAGGTTGGCGTAGCCGTCAGTGGCATAAGCGGCCCGGTCGATAACGTCGTTGCCCAAGGGAGCACGCCCCAAGCCGGTGTGTAGCACCACCCCCGTGCCGTTCAGCACCGGGCGCAGGTTGGGTTGGGCCAGCTCCGCCAGCCGGGCCTTGATCGACTCTCGCACCCATACCTGCGGCCGGGGCAGCTCCTCACCGGCCAGTAAGGTTTTGCGGGCCTCGGCCAACAGCGCGCGCACTGCGGTCAGCACTTGCCGGCGGGGGAGGGGATAGTTTTCGGGGGGGAAGACCTTTAGCAGGTCATCGACGGAGGGGAGTGCTTGCAGGGCCGCCCGGGCCTTGGCGGAAGGCTCAGGCAAACCTGGTCCACCAACGATTAATTGCCTTCTTCATCGGGAAACTCGGTGATTTCACCCGGTTTCTTCTCCCACAGCCGGTGACCGACAAACAGTTCCACCACATCCGGGTCGAACTCGTTGAACTTGGCGCCGCTACGCAGGATGTCGCAGGACTTGTCCACCGGGATGGGCGGCTTATAAGGCCGGTCCTGGGCCGTCAGGGCGTCCCACACGTCCGCCACGCACATGATGCGCGCCGCCAGTGGTATCTGGTCCCCCTCCAGGCCGTCAGGGTAGCCTTTGCCGTTGGGCCATTCGTGATGCGCTCCGGCGTATTCCGGCACCCGGGCCAACTTATCGGTGAAAGGCAGCTTCGAGAGCAGCTCGCTGGTGGAGATCACGTGATGCTGGATCTGTTTGCGCTCATCATCGGTCAAATTGCCTTTAATCACCGAGAAATTCTCATACTCCTCTTCGCTCAGCATCGGCTGTTCATTACCTTCAATGTCAATGAATGTTTTGGCGGCAATGGCGTCCAGGATTTCCTTCTTTTCCGGGGCT
>CBDVAP010000210.1:0-2164 GCA_965372015.1 uncultured bacterium
TTCAGCATAACCCCCGCATTCTGCCCCGCCTGTGGCGGGATCATAACGGGACTATGCAGATGCTTATTTTAATAGCACCATCTTGATGGTGCGGCTGTAGCCGGGCGCCACCATCCGTGTGAAGTACATTCCCGATGCCACCGGCGCTCCGGTGGCCGTCCGTCCGTTCCAGATTACGTCAAAGTAGCCCGGCGGCATATCGCGGTCGAGCAGGCGCACCACCTCCCGCCCCCGTAAGTCATAGACGATCAATTCCACCCTGCCCTGGCGCGGTGTCTCGAAGCGCAGGGTGGTGCTGGGATTGAAGGGATTGGGGTAATTCTGGCGCAGGGCGAATTCCTTGGGGATACCAAGGGCCGCCAGGATCTCCAGGATCACCCCGTCGCTTACGCCGCTCAGGGCCCGGTTGTTGTTGGTGTCCACCGCCGCCACCCGGTAATAATAGTACAGACTGTTATCCAGGCCCTCCTGATCGATGATCGTGGTCTCGGTAGTGACGCGCAAGGCCGTGTCACCGGGCGCCGGCTCGAAGTCCTGCTGGTTGCTGCGGAATACCTCGAAGTGCTGGAAGTCACCCTCGGCCGTGATGTCATACACCCAGCTGACGTTGAAAGTCGAATCCGGCGAGGTGGCGTAAATCCCAAGCGGAGTAGCAGGCGGCAGGTTATCTACTGAGTAACCTCGGGCCACCGTCGATATGGCCGCTGGAATGGAATCTATGCCGGTGTGAGCCGAAACCATCAGGCTGACCAGGTGAATGCCGGTATGGTTCGAATCGATCTCCGTCGTTACTTGTGCTAGATAGGAAGCCGACATATTGGCGATCACCGAATCCGCCCGGCCCCAGCCAGCGGTCTGCGGTTGTCCAGGCGACACTAAGCCACCAAAGCCGTCCATGCCGCCGGTAGTCAGGGGCTGGTCCGGTTCCGGCCGCCAGACCAGGTAGTATTCGATGGGATAGCTGCCCCCCGCAATGTCATCGGCTGAAGCCGCAAAGGCGAGATTGAGTATTCCACCCTGGTCACCCGGCTCGTCAGTGATGGCGGTAATTCCCGGCGCCCCGATGGGCGTGACCGACAGGCTGATGGGGAGCAACTCCACCGGTCGGGCTGGATCATTGCTAGCCAGTAGCAGGTTGGCCTCGTAGCGGCCCCAATCCAGGCCGGTACTGTTGAAGGTCAGGGTAATATCCATCCCTCCTCCCGCAGGTACGACCCCGGCCATAATATCAGCCGATAGCCACCGGCCCCCGGCCACGGACAAGGAATAGGCCACGGCGTTGTACATCATCAGGCCTGACTCATATTCATTAATATATAGGTACTCCCAGGTCATCCCGGTTGCTATCACCAAGCCGCCACCATAGGAATACTCCGCCGTAGTAGGATGCTGAGTATCCTGAGTCTCGGTAATAATAATGGCCTCCGGAGGCAAATTGGACAGCCAATTATGATTGGCATAATTGCCCACTAACGTATCCGGCAGCCCCGCCGCCAGCGGATGATCGGGTTCCAGGATTATATTATAATATTCAAGGGGCCCGTACAAAACGCTCACACCACCCACAACTGTAACATCCGGCCCCTGGGTGGCCAGCTGATACTGGACAATTCCGCCTTGGGCTACGTAGTCCTCGAACTGGCTGACGCTGGCTGAAACATTGCTGTAGTAGGTAGAGGACTGATCACCGGTAGTGATAATCAGAGCATACTGTGTAAAATCAGTGCTGGGAATATCGCTGGAAGTGATTACCACCGGCGCCAATCCGAAATAGGTGGCCAGGTAAGCGTCCATGTATAAGCCCCAGGCATCTTCATCCTGAATCACCAGGATTGAGCTGTCGGTGACCGCGGTGAACTGACCCGGCGGTGACAGCCCGATATGATCCACTTGGTCGGTCGATCTCGGTCGCTCGCCTGTCGGCCCGGAAGAGGCGCTGATCTTTGATCCGGGAATGCGACCATCACCAGTAGATCCCGCCCCCCCCATGAGCCCCGGAGCCATCGGTACGTCCGGATTCATCGAGAACAGGATACTAAAGTTCAAATCGCTGCCCCCGGTGTTATTGTCAATTCTCAGAACCTGGTCCACTGAATCCGAATCAGCAAGGGTAGCGGCAAACCCGGCGGCGCTGAGCGCCATTACCGGCGGATCGATAGCCCAG
>CBDVAP010000211.1:0-2112 GCA_965372015.1 uncultured bacterium
CTCATGAGACTGTCATAGCTATATCCGGTGCTTTAGAGGAGATCGGTGGCCATACCATGGGCGCAGACGCCACAATTATCGTCACAATGGACCCGATTATGGTGGAGGATACGAGTCCTCGTGACGGCAGCATTCGGAATAGTATACGCTACACTTCTATTAATATTAAATTCAGCACCTTATTCGCTGATTCTACGGCCGCCACGGCAGTTAGCATAACACCGCCAATTGACTTTAACCTGGAAGTATCTACTGGGAATCCGAGTCCTTACATCTTTATCGATCCTATTGGTTGGCTGGACTCTCTGACTATCTACACAGTAACCATTGACACGTCATTACACGACGCCTGGGGATACCCCTTGGAAAGACCCTATAAATTCTCATTTACCACGGAATAGGTGGCTCGCTGACCAATTGACACATTGATAAAGCTTTTTCCAGTAATAATTTGTAAATTCCCGCCGATTTTTTATTGGGAACCTGTTCCGGTTTGATGCTTTTATTGCCTTTGAAAACGGGTTCCCGTTTTGATTTACAGATTGCGGAAAGTGTGAATACCATATAAGGAGCACAGTGTGATCCAGGTTGAAAATCTGTCTAAACGGTTTGGTGAGATCCAGGCCATTCAGGATCTGGGCTTCACCGTCAATGACGGGGAGATCCTGGGCTTCCTGGGGCCTAACGGCGCCGGCAAGTCTACCACCCTGCGGATCATTACCACCTACTTGACCCCTACGGCCGGGCGGGTGACCATCGATGATCTGGATGTGGCCACGGAATCCGCCCAGGTTCGGGCCCGCATCGGTTACCTGCCTGAGCAGAATCCGCTCTACAACGAAATGACCGCTTACGACCAATTACGGTTTGCCGCCGCCGCCCGGGGGATCACCGGCCAAGCCTTCGCGGCTGCTTTGCGCAGGGTCAGTGGGGAGTGTGGCCTGGGGGAGGTCGTCCATCGTCCCATCGGCGAACTTTCCAAAGGTTATCGTCAACGGGTGGGACTGGCCCAGGCCATTATTCACGATCCCGAAATTTTGATATTGGATGAGCCCACTTCCGGCCTGGATCCCAACCAGATCGCGGAAATTCGCGGCCTGATCAAACAGTTGGGCCGGGAGAAGACCGTCATCATCTCCTCCCATATCCTGCAGGAGGTGCAGGCGGTGGCCGACCGCATGATCATCCTCAATAAAGGCCGGGTGGTGGCCGACGGCACTACCGCCGAACTGATGGCCGGTTTCGAGGGCCAGGCCCGGTTGAACCTGGAAGTCAAAAACGCCACCGATAAATCCGTCGCCGCTCTCATCGCCCGGTTCCCTGAGATCAAGGTCCAGGACCTGACCACCCGTGACGGTGTGAGCCACCTGGTGTTGGAGTACCCCACCGGCCGCGATATGCGTGAGCAGATCTTCGCTTACGCGGTGGAAGCGGGCTGGGTGCTGCTGGAAATGTCCCGCCAACAAGCCCGGTTGGAGGACCTGTTCCGCAGCTTGACCCTGGAGAAAGGAGGCGCCCATGCCTGATCAGCTAGTATTGCCATTGCGCAACATAGGTCTGATCTTCCGCAAGGAACTGGCCGCCTATTTCAACAGTTCCGTAGCCTACATAACTCTGCTGGTCTTCCTGTTGATCACCGGCTGGTTCTTCTCCAGCTCGTTTTTTATCATCAACGAGTCGGACCTGCGTGTGCTATTTAGCCTGGTGCCGATCATCTACCTGTTTTTCATCCCGGCGGTAACCATGGGACTGATTGCTCGGGAAAGGAGTTCCGGCACCATGGAGTTTCTGGTCACACTCCCGCTATCCGATTGGGAGGTGGTGCTGGGGAAATACTTGGCAGCCGTGGCGCTCATTGCCGTGGGGCTGGGCTTTACCCTGTTCCACTTCGCGACCCTGCTGCTGGTAGCCACCGACTTAGACCCGGGGGCGGTATTCACCGGCTACCTGGGACTATTACTGGTAGGGGGCGTATACGCGGCGGCCGGGGTGTTCTGCAGCTCCTTGACCAGCAACCAGATTACCGCCTTCATCCTCAGTTTCATGATCGTGTTCGTATTCTTCATGCTGGATAAAATGCTGATCTTCGTCCCCGGCTCTCTCACGGCCTTC
>CBDVAP010000212.1:0-2099 GCA_965372015.1 uncultured bacterium
TGATAACCAGCGCACTGCCGCCGGTGTCGAGCAAGGAGAGATTCATTTTACCTGCACTATCGCTAAAGATACGCAAATTTATGGACTTCTCCACGAGAAATTTTGCGTCACTCTCAATATCTGTCCGGTGCACCCCCAGCAGGACCACCAGGCCGGGGCCGACGGAGCCGATAGCCCGACCATCGACGGTAACGCTGGCCCGGGAGACCCGTTGCAATACGGCGATCATTTATTAGACACCCACACATTCTCTTCCCCGATCAGGCTGCGCAGCTCGGTCAGAAAACCGGGGGCCGGAGTAATGCGCAGGTTGGTCGATTTGATCCGGTGCACCCGGGGATCGGAACCGTTACCTGTCTCGTCAGCGACGTGCAGCCATAATTCGCAGGAACCCCGGTTGCGATTGGCCAGGGCATGCAGTTCATGTATCAGTTCCGACTTCAAGTGGTTCATGAACAGGCGCACGTTGACCCGCTTTGCCAGGCGCTGGCGCACTTCCTCCAGCGCCATGATATCTTCCGCCAGTATCTTGATCTCGGGCGCCACCGGATTGCCGTTCTGTTCCGGGCTGCGATCATTACCAGGCATACCCCCCCTAGTAGGTTTACCGACTACAAATATTTTGGTTTCCTTGACCAGCAAGCTCTGGACCCTGGAATACAGATCGGAGAACACCACTACTTCCAACTGGCCGGCCATCCCTTCGAGTGTCAGGAACGCCATGGGCAGCCCCTTGCGGGTGTGGTGGTGCTTTATCTGGCTGACGATGCCGCCCAGGCGCAGCTGCTCCCGTTTCAGGGCCCGCTGCGGGTCGCTGAAGTCGTGGTTGGAGAATTCCTTCAAGTCTTCGGCGTAAGCCTCCAACGGATGGCCCGAAAGGTAGTAGCCGGTAAGTTCCTTCTCCATGTCCAGGTGCTGCTGGTCGGTCCAGGGCGGTCCTTCCGGCAGCTGCGGCGGGGCCGAAATAACATCCTGGGCGGCCTCACCAAACAGGCTCTCCTGGTTGGAGGCTTCGCCGGCCTGTACACTCTGGGCGTATTTCAAGGCCTCGTCCAGTGCTGTGAATTTCTGGGCCCGGTTGCCCTCCAGCGAGTCGCAGGCCCCCGACTTGATCAGGCACTCCACCGCTTTGCGATTAACCAGGTGCAGGTCCATGTCCACCAGGAACTCCGGTAAACTGGGCCAACCACCATCACTCTCCCGGGTATTCTTAATATGGTCGGCGGCCTTCTGCCCTACATGTTTGATGGCGTTCAACCCAAAGATGATACGGCCCTCGCGGTCCACCCGGAAATTGCGCCCCGAGCGGTTAATATCCGGTGGCAATACCTCCAGGCCCCTGTCCCGGCAGGCTGCCAGCAGTACCGGCATGCGGTCGGTGTTGCTCATTTCGGAGGACAGGTTGGCAGCCATGAACTCGGCCGGGTGATGGGCCTTCAGATAGGCCGTCTGATAGGCCACCAGGGCGTAGGCGGTGGAGTGGCTCTTGTTGAAACCGTACTCGGCGAAACGGGCTATCAGGGCGTAGATTTCCTTGGCGGTTGATTCCGGAATGTTGTTTTCCACCGCCCCCTGGACGAAGTTTCCCTCCAGGCGCTCCATTTCTTTTTTCTTTTTCTTACCCATGGCCCGCCGCATCAGATCGGCCTGAGCCAGGGTAAAACCGGCCACGGCGTGGGCGATCTGCATCACCTGCTCCTGGTAGACGATGATGCCGTAAGTCTCTTTGAGCAGCGGTTCCAGGGAGGCATGCAGATACGTTATTTTCTTGTGGCCGTGTTTGCGGTCGATGAAATCGTCGATGAAGGCCATGGGCCCCGGCCGGTAGAGGGCATTCATGGCGATCAGGTCTTCGATGCAGGTAGGCTGGAGTTTGGTCAGGAACTCGCGCATCCCCGACGACTCGAATTGAAAAATGCCGATAGTATCGCCGGTTGAAAAAATCTGGTAGGTGGCCTGGTCATCCAACGCAATCCCATCCATATCCAGCGGCTGACCCTTAGCGGCGATCATCTTCACCGCCCGGTCGATCACGGTCAAGGTTCGCAGGCCCAGAAAGTCCATCTTCAACAGACCCAGGTCCTCCAGGCCAATCATGT
>CBDVAP010000213.1:0-2046 GCA_965372015.1 uncultured bacterium
CCCACTTCGGCGTACAGCTGGGTAATCTGCATATACAGCTCCTTGTTGGTCACCGGGATCACCTCTTCGGAAATGGTGGCCGCCAGGGTATCCAAATACATTTTAGCCCGGTCATACTCCTTGTTAAGAACACCATCCAGGGCCAGTTGCAGAAAACTGGCCCTGACATTCTGCATCAGTCGCTGGATGTTGTTATTATAATAAACCTTCGGGTTGTTCAGATTGCGGTATTGGTAGCGTTCCAACAGGTTTTGGTGGAGCATCTCGATATTCACCGGCTTGACTTTATGAGGCCGGAGTTCATATACCAGGCCCTGCATCTCCAGGTACGGGTCCAGTCCAATCCGGTTACTGGGAGCTACCGTCACGGCAAAATAAATCGGGCGGACGAAATTCAAGTCCTTGATGATTTGCACGACCATGCGATCCTGGGCCCGCAGGAACCGGCCGGCGTAAGTGGGGCGTATGTTCCAGGTTATATTGCCACTGCCCAGTTCCGGGTTGTCGTAGGACAAGGTCACATCGCGCGCTTCCCATGGTATCGGTTGCATCCGGGCAATGTCCGCGTCGGAAAGGTTCAGGGGAAGTTTCGGGGGTGAGTCCCGCATTTGGGTGATGTACCAGCTGGTATTTATCAGGCTCAGGTTGACTATCCGCACATCCTTGCGGATACCCTCCACTTCCTGGAGGTACCATAGGGGGAAGGTATCATTATCCCCGTTGGTGAACAGGATGCCCCCTTCCTTGCAACTGTTCAGGAGGTTATATGAATAATCCCAGGCGACGTAATTACCGCTGCGGTCGTGCTCGTGGTAGTTGACGGCCAGCATTACCACCGGCATGACGGCAATTATTGCCGCCAGGCTCACCGGTACAGCGATCAGGCTGCGCCGCAGGTCCTTCAGGCCGCCGGCGACCAGCTCCAGGATACCGGCGGTACCGATACCAATCCAGATGGACCAGGCCAGGAAACTGCCCACGTAAGAGTAATCCCGCTCCCGTGGCTGGGGATCGGGCTGGTTGAGATACAGGATCAGCAACAAACCGGTGGCCAGAAACAGAGACAACACCGCCAGGCCGTTTTTCCAGTCCCGGTTCAGGTGATAGGTCATACCAAAGAGGCCGATAATCAGACCCAGCGGCAGGCCATACCGGCCCCACTGTACTCCGTCTTCGGTGGATGTGGCTCCGAAAGGCGAGACCCCCGGCTCCCGGGCCGGCCCGCGACCGGCGAATTGCCAGAGGAAATAGCGCATATACATCTTCTTTACCTGGTAATTCCAGAAAAAATCACCGACGCCTTGATACCTGTGCTGGGTGGCCGGGGTCCAGCGAGCCCGATCAAACATGGACCAATCGCCGTACTGCTCCCGTTCCAGGTAAGACACTACACTTTTAACACTGCCCAGATCGCCCACCTCGATGGCCGGCTCCTGGGTAGTGCGAATAAAGAACATGGTATAGGTGGAGTATCCCAGGACGATCAGAGTTAAGGAGGTCAAAACGATGCTGGCAGTGTCCAATTTCCGCCGCACTACCCAGACAGTGGCCATGATCAAGGCGGCAATTGCCAGGCCGGGCAGCATAATATTCAACTGGGCCAACTGGGGCAGGCCTTTGATGACCCCTTTGTAGACCACCAGGAAGGCGGCCCCGGTAAGAGTGGCTGTGATCAATAGACCGGTCCAGGTGAATTCCCGGTGCCGGAAATAGATCACCAGGGCAATGAACGGCAGGGCCAGCAGGTTCAGGATATGCAGACCGGTAGCCAGACCGAACACGTAGGCCAGCAGCAGGATGTAGTGAGTATGGCTGCCGACGTCGTCTTTTTGGCTCCAGCGCAGGATCAGCCAGACCACGAAGGCAGTGAGAAATGTGGAAGTTGAGTAAACTTCCGCCTCCACCGCGTTAAACCAGTGGCTGTCGGTGACCATGAAGGTCAGGGCTGCTGTGGCGGCCGAGCCGTAAGCAATCATGACGTCCACGGGGGTGTGGAAAGCGCCCCGCATCTTGCGTACCAGGTGCACCACGCTGAGGTAAAGAAAC
>CBDVAP010000214.1:0-2033 GCA_965372015.1 uncultured bacterium
TTCAAGATCCTCCAGGACTAACATACGAAGTGGTACAATAACCGGGGGCGGGTCACGGGGCGTAGCGCGCCTCGGTCCGAACCTGTCCGGCGAACCGTCAGTGGATGGGCCGCCTGCGATCTGATATGGCCTGAAGCCGCTAGCCAACAGAAAAAACGGTGCACTCCGGCAGCCAATTTCCTCGGGAGTAACCATGCGTGAAGACCTGAAACCTGGCAAACCCTTTCCCGATTTCAATCTGCCGAATCAGGCAGAGAAGGATATATCCTTGAGCGAAGTGATGAACGGTTGGCCGGTTGTGCTCACTTTCAACCGCGGCAATTACTGACCGAAGGACCGCCGTCAGTTGGGCGGCTACGCGATGCACCTACAACCGGACCTGCCCGTGAGTTACTACGGCATTGTTACCGTCACCACCGAGCCGCGCCTGGAGACAGTGGAGATGCGAAATGGTGTCGGCGCACTGTGGCCCTTTTTCAGCGATCAGCAGCGCAAGCTCCTTCATGAGCTGGACCTGGCCGACGAGAGCGAGCATCGATTCGGTCCAGTGTTCATCCCTTACACCTTTATGCTTGACGGCGACCGCACCATCCACAGCGTTTACAATGGTTGGTGGTTTGTTGGCAGGCCTACCGTAGAGGAAATCCGCCAGGATATGCGAGCCATCTTCTCCAAACGCAACGACTGGTCTTACAGCAAGGAGTGGACGGCCGGAGGACTGGATAAATCTGCGGGGGAGTCATGATTCCGGGTAGGCGGGAGACCCCGCATCCCCCTTATTCGCACCAAAAACCAATCCGTGCAAGAATCGGTACTCATAGCCGTTGAAGTCATGTAGGTAGGCTCTCCGGGTCTTGCAACGCGCCGGGGACATTCTGGACGGGATGGAGGAAGGAAAGAACCATGGAGAATGGGCAGAGCGGAAAGCAAGATCGGGAGAAGGCCCCCCGCATGCTGGAGCGGATCGTGGAAAGGCCGCAGGCTTGGCGGAAAGCAGACCTGAGCGAGACGGACTGGCTGCTCCCCATCCCCTCCCACTGTCTGGCGGAATTAGAGGAGGTGGTGGACGCGCTCCGCAGGGACTCCCTGCCAACCCTGCTGCTGGAGCCGGGGCAGTTCAACCTGGAGGGCTGCGCGCGCCTGATGGACGAAACCCGACTCCGCCTGGACGAGGGGTGCGGGGTGGTGGTGCTGGACCGCCTGCCCATGGCGGCGTACGACCTAGGTGAAGTCACCGACGTGTTCTGGCTACTTGGCACGCTGCTGGCTCGGCCGGTGGTGCAGACCATCGACGGCCAGATTATGGTGGACATCACGGACACGGGGATCAAAAAGGCGATCGGGGTGCGGGGTTTCCGCACCCGGGTAGCACAGCCGGCTCATATAGACAATTCCTTTAACCACCGCCCGCCCGACTACGTCAGCCTGTGCAGCATCCGCAAGGCGCGCGAGGGGGGCGCCAGCAAATTCATCAGCTTTTACACCGTCCACAATGAGTTGATGCGCCGGGCCCCGGAACTGTTGCCCCGCCTATACCGGCCATTTTATCAGGATCGGCAAGGGGATTTTCACCTCGGGGAAAGCCAGACTGTCTCCTATCCCCTCTTCGCCTACGATACGGAACTGCGCACCCGATACACCCATTTCACCGTGCCAGCCGGATACCAGACCGCGGGCGTGCCTTTCGAAGGGGAAACCCGAGCGGCCTTTGAGGCCATGTCAGAAATCGTGGAGGACCCCAGCCTGTATTGCCACTTCACCATCGAGCCAGGCCAGCTGCAATTCATCAACAACCGAAGTTTCGGCCATGGCCGCACCGCCTACGAAGACATGGAGGACCCCGCCCTCAAGCGACTGCTGCTGCGCCTCTGGCACCGCGATTGGGGCCGCCCCACTTACAGCGGCTGAGGAGCGGCGTCCAACTGGGGCCGCCGGTTCCCTGTACAGACTACGCTGGGGCCAGATCAGACTCGCGCTCATGGGCGATCGAAGCCAGCCGGTATGCAATTGATTTGCCCATTGGGTTTACCTGA
>CBDVAP010000215.1:0-2012 GCA_965372015.1 uncultured bacterium
TTATAGTATTTATTGATTTTATGATTTTATTTTTGTACATTTGAGTTATCTGTTTTATCCGCTATTTCACATTGTTCCTAATAGGTCGTAATTTTGGGGTGCCTGTGTTTGTATGTGTTGGGTTGTTATCTATCGGACAATTCCGCGAAAGAAAATCGAGACCTGTGCACGCTTTCGTCTCACAGGTTCAAAATAATCCGCGCTGAAGAGGATAACAAGCGGTTTGATCAAATCTTAGTTAGATTAAAAAGGAGATAAAAGATGGATATCCAACTGATAGTCTTATGGGCTCTAGTAGGCTGGTGTGGAACACCACCGGGCCCAAGGCCGTGGCCGCCAATACCTGATCCGGATCCATTTCCATGGATTGTTAAAGGCGTTGGAATAATTGGAGCCGTCGTTGGTGGTATAATTTTCAGCCAGGTCTGGCAAACTGCGGGGGGCGTAGTCGTTACAGATGGGATGCCGGCGATCAACGCCGCAGCCACTTCTGTCGGAGCTTACGTCGGCGCTGTCTTGCTGGGAGACATTTACGGAGTAGTGCGTAAATAAGGAAAAATTTAATACTGCAGGTGCATTATCTAATTTGTAGAGCGAGGATAGAATTTGCACGTATCGATTAAAGGATAGTTCCCCAGGACAGGGCCCCTTCGCCAACGCTAACCGTTGCCCGTTGGCCCCCGTTTGTCGGGTTTTATTCGTTACGTTTTCGGTAGCAGACCAAAGACCTTGCGCAGCACCAACCGGCGGTACCACTTGAACGGTAATATCCGCCTGACCAGGTAGCGCTTGCGGGCAGCGCTGCTAATCAGGTAGCGCAGCCGGGGCCGGGGATTGTTGACGATCCGCTCGATCAGGCGGGCCACCTCTTCGGCATCGCCCACGCCCTGGCCCGAGGCCACCAGGTTCTCAACCATTGCCAGCAGGCGCTGGGTAAACCGGGCATAAGGGCTATCCTCAGCCCCCATCCGGGCCGCCAGTCGGCGGTTCGCGGTGAAAATGGCGGTTTCATAGGCCCCCGGCTCCACCAGTACCACGTCAACCCCGAACGGCTGGAGCTCGAAGTGCAGGCCCTCGCTGAAACCCTCCAGGGCAAATTTGGAGGCGCTGTAGGCCCCCAGCCCGGGCGAGGGCGCCAGCCCCTGGATGCTGGATATATTGATCACCTTGGTTCGATGCTTGCTGTGCGCGGCTGTGCGGCGCAGCAACGGCAGGGCTGCCCGGGTAACGGCCTGGGCCCCGAAAAAATTGGTGTCGAACTGCTCCCTGATCTCCGTCTCGCTCAAGTCCTCGAAGAAGCCGCCGATGCCATAACCGGCATTGTTTACCACTACATCCAGCCGCTCCTGTTCCCGCTCGATGCACTCTATGGCAGCCCCGATGCTGTCCCGGTCGGTGACGTCCAGCTGCAGCACCCGTAACTCTCCGCCGCGGCTAGCGGTTTCGGCCAGCAACGCTTCCTGCTTGGCTGGATCCCGCATGGAGGCGTAGACAGTATGCCCGGACGCGCCCAGCCGGGCGGCGCTGAGCAGGCCAAAGCCGCTGGAGCAGCCGGTGATCAGGATTACGGGCATTGTTTAATCGCCATAAATCGCCACAGTCACCTGGCCGTTTTCATCGACATAGCCGCGGTACATGCCGGGGGTGTTGAACGGCATGGCGATGTACCCCTGCCGGTCGATGGCGATCACCCCGCCGTCGGCCCCCAGCTGCACCAGTTTATCATTCACCACCAACTCAGCGGCGGCCTGCAGCGACAGGTGGCGGTAGGCCATCAGGGCGGAGATATCGTGAGCTGCGGCGATACGGATGAAGAATTCGCCCTGTCCCGTGCCGGAGACGGCGCAGGTGCGGTTGTCGGCGTAGGTGCCTGCCCCGATAATGGGGGAGTCGCCGATGCGCCCGAATTTCTTGTTGGTTATGCCGCCGGTGGAGGTGCCGGCCGCCAGGTTGCCGTGCCGGTCCAGGGCCACCGCGCCCCCGGTCCCATGCTCCTTGAAACCGAATTCCTT
>CBDVAP010000216.1:0-1940 GCA_965372015.1 uncultured bacterium
TGACGGTGATCCGCCGAGCCCGGGAAGTGGGCGTGAATCGAATCGTCGTAACCCATGCCCTGGCCTCGGTACCCGGTCTGAGCATCGATCAGGCCCGGCAGGCGGCGGCCATGGGCGCCTATCTGGAACTCACCTTCGTGAACCACCTGATGGGACCCCAGTCCCACTTGAGCTGGATGCGGCATTGGCGGCAGGTCTCCATTACGGAGATGGCGGAAGCGGTACGCCAGATCGGGGCGGAGCACTTCGTGCTCAGTTCCGACCTGGGGCAAACCGGCAACCCGGTGCATCCCGATGGGATGAAGGCCCTGGTGTTGGGACTCAAGGCGGCCGGCATCTCGGACCGGGAACTGGACCTGATGATGCGGAAGAACCCGGCCGGTCTGCTGGGTCTGGACAGCTAGGCTCTGTTCGGAAACTGCCTTTGCGGCGGAGCAAGCCCCCCGCACCCCCCGGATAAATACTATGATGACGATCTACACTATGCGCAGCTTGTTGAAATAAAAACCTAAACCCGGGTGAAGGGGCGTGCCCCCTGCTGGGCCGCAATTCCCTGTCGGGGCCTGGGGGGGCGACGCCCCATATGTGTTAACCTAATATCCAATGGCTCAATAATTTGATGAACCCTTCGATCTGCGGACGGCGCTTGGCCGGAGTGTCGCGCAGGCCCAGGCGGCCATGGTGGCGAGCCTGAAGAATAGCCAACAAACCCGGTGAGGGACAAGCAGCGGTGCGAAACGCTTCCAACAAGACAAAGGTTTCCCGCCAGCGATTGAACGCTGGGTCAGGTGCCGCCACCCGCGGACAATCGGTAGCCCCAGGGGGAAAAAGTCCGCGAGTTGCGGACCAGGGTTTCCAGCAGGAGCGCCACCACCAGTTTGGCGTGTATCCAGCCCTTGGCGGCCTCGGGATCCTTGTGTGGCAGCCGGCCGATTTTGAGCAATTGCTTGAGCCGCTTGAAGGACAACTCGACCTGCCAGCGATAGCGGTACAGATCGAGCACCGATTCCGCGCTCAGGCTCTCTTTGGGCAGCGAGGTGAAAAGCATCACGTAGCGCGCCGCGGTCAGTGTGTCGGGGTGCAAACGATGTTGCTTTTTGGAGGCAGCCCGCCGTGCCCGGCGTTGTGCCTTTTCGACCAGGGGCAGGGGCAGGCCGATGGCGATCACCCGTCCAGCTCGCGACTGGCCGCCGGACAGGGGCAACTTCACCGGCCACTCGCCTACTTGACCCGCCGCCAACGTGCACGCGCTGTCCAACGCCCGGAAAACCTGGCCCTGAGGGTCGAGCAAGCGTGCATGCCGCCAACGCAGACGGGTTACTGCGTAAGCCCCGGCTTGGGCCAGATGGGCCATGCCCCGCTGTGTGAAGAAGGCCCGATCGCCCAGAATCACATCGCCCCGCCGCACCGGCAGGCGCTCCAGGCTCTCCCCGCCGTGGGCGTCGGTCAGCTCCTGCCAGTCGCATTGCAGCGAGGTCAGATCCAGCCCGTAGTGCAGGCGCCAGCCGGTGCTCCGGCTGCCAGGACCCTGCACCGTGGTACTGTCCACCACCCGCACGCGCAGCGCCTCGGGCAGACAGGGCCGTTCCCGCAAGCCCCGGCAAAGCTCGGCGGCAATCCAGGCCAGCCAGTCTCCCGAACCGCGCAAACGCTTGAGCAGCGCCACCTGCGAAAGCTCGGCCACGCCCGCAGCCCGCAACAGCGCAACTGTCTGCCGCAGTGGCGAGCCGGCCACGGCATGAAACAACAACACTCTCAGCAGGGTTGAGGGGTCCTTGATGTACCGCGCCCGGCGAAATGCCCCCATCTCCCGAGCCGCCGCCTGCCACCCCTGCGGTAGTAGGCGCTCCACCACACCCCACTCGTCCGTGAGCGGTTCCATGACCGAATTCTATCACAGCCGATCTCACTGTTCAATAGTTAGGTTAACACATATGGGG
>CBDVAP010000217.1:0-1925 GCA_965372015.1 uncultured bacterium
ATCCACGACCACCATATCTCATTGTTGCCAACGTCGTAGTCCTCAAAATCGTCCACGAGAATAAAGTCAGCTACAGTAAAGCTCCAGATTCTACCTGTGCTGATAGTTCCGTCGGTATTGTACTCGTCGATTCGCCAGTAGTAAGGCCCGCCGCCCCATTCAACGCCTTCCGGTGGATTGTAGCTGGTAGCGACCTGGCGTCCTTGATATATGCCGGTCGTATCGGATGCGTCAGCATCGGCCACAGCGTCTTTATCAGTCCCGAAGTAAACGTCATGCTCAGATGCATTATCTCCCGGCGACCAGCTAAGCGGAGTCGCATCTCTGATGTACGCTGTTGAACCATTACTCGGTTGCGGGACTCCGGCAAGTAACGGGTCGCCCCGCATGGCCTGCTGAATCTCCTCCTCGGTCAACACCTTGTTATAGACCCGCACGTCGTCAATCAGGCCAACATAGAACTGACTCCACTGATTGTTACCTATACGAAACGGTCCCGTGCCAGGGCTCATGGCTGAACTATTCATCCGTTCCGTCTCCACTCCGTTGATGTAGAACACCAGTCCACCGGTCTGCTCAGGCTGGAAGGTGGCGGCTACATGCTGCCATGTCCCGGTCTCCAGAATCGTGTTAAGGCCGTCGTGATCCAGAATTCCAGGAGTAGTGAACCGAAGGTGGTCGCTGCTGGACTTGAGCGCATAACCTCCGTCCCGGGCGACAAAGCCCCGGTCACCGCTGAACCCGGCTGGCCTGATCCAGCAGGCGATAGTAATAGCCTCGGTAATCTGCAGCTTATTGCCATAATCCACCCAGTCACTACCGTCTAACTCCAGTGCAACACCGTCATACCCGGCCACCCACTGCGGGTCACCAACCAGGGTACCGTGATTGTCATGGCCGGACCAATCAACGGCAGTCGTACCTTGGCCTTCATCAAGCTTCCACCACCCCGCAAGACTGGGATCAGTAATGGCTATCTCCGGTAGGGTTGTAAAACTCCAGACATCGCCCTTATGCGTAGTGACGGCGTCAAATTCATCGACACGCCAATAGTAAGTCTTGTCCTTTGCAAGGGTCTCAAGACTATAGGTTGTATCTATCTGGGGAATACCACCGACGGCATTGTTTACATCGTCAAAATTATCACCGAAGTACGCAGTGTGCATTTTCGAACCGAAACCTGCGGTCCAAATGAGAGACGTATCCAGGGCCACAAATTTAACACCGTCAGGCGGGTTGGGGTTGTAGGCGGTCCTGGGGGGAACCATAAAGCTCCAGATATCGCCTTTGTGTATCGTAGTACCATCGGCCTCAACCTCATCAATCCGCCAGTAGTAAGTTGTGCCAGGAACAAGGCCATCCGGATATGGAAATCCGGGAAAGCCAACAACAATAAACGTCGTGGCCTGGTTGCCCTGGAACGTGCTTTCGGCACCGGCGTCCACATCTTCAAAATTCTCGCCGAAATATACATCGTGCGAGGCCGCTCCATATCCCGGCGACCAGCCAAGGCTGGCCCACGTATCTTCATAGATGACACCATCAGCCGGGCTGGGGTCAATAGCTCCAACCTGCACAAGACCGGCAGCACCAGCATGAGCAATAATCTCAGCGTCTGTCAGGGCCCGGCCAAAAACCACAGATTCGTCCAGAACCGCATCAAGCCAATCGGCAGGGCCGCCGCCACGAGCGCCAATTCTTAGCCGTGGGAACGCAACGCTGTCCGTACTGGTTCCTACCAGGATACCATTGAAGAAAATTTGCGTACCGCCTGAGTCGTCCCTGCGAAATGTTAAATGCATCCATTCGCCCACCGGTATCACCAAATCATCCAAAGTTAATCCTTCTTCCGGTGTGAACTGATAGTCAGCGACCCCATACAGGGTAAAGCCGACCTCGGCCAATGAGGTCCAGCCGGCCAGCCG
>CBDVAP010000218.1:0-1895 GCA_965372015.1 uncultured bacterium
GTTCCTATAAAATAGCGGAACTCAGACATATAGTTCGCGGTTGCCGCCTATGGCGACAAATTGGATCGGAGCCACAGGGAGGCCGTAAATAACCACCCTGAATCAAAAAAAATCCCGAACTGAGAGTCGGGACTGTCAGCGAAACACAGCGCCCGTTAGGGCGCTTCTATCCTCCATTTTTCGGTTACATAGATTATTAGGCAACGACTCCGCAGGGAAATCCCTACGGTTACATTTAATTTGATGCGATGCGAGGTCTGCCGGTAGGGGCCAAGCAGCTTGAAAATCGCTGCTGGAAGTGTTACATTGCAACTGGGCTGATGATTATGGAACCGGAATGAAACACGTTGCCGGTAGTAAAAGTGGGCAGGGTAATGGCCCGCAACTGTGGCGCAGGCCGGCGGCGCTGGCTGTAATCCTACCACTGCTGTTGCTGGGGCCCGGTCCCTGCAGCCCGGAGCGAACGGCCGGACCGGCTAATGACGAGATCACCGAGGGGATAATCGCCCTGCAATGGCGCCAGGCGCTGCTGATCCAACCGGAGGAAATCACTATTACCTTTGAGCAGGTGCTGGAAGAATCGCGCTGTCCGTTGGAGGTAGTCTGTGTATGGGAAGGTATGACGGTTGTGGAACTCAGCCTGCAAAAGAGCGGTCAGCCGGCAACAACATTTACTCTCAGCGATCACGACATAGAAAGACTCAATTCTGAATGTTGCTGGAAGGAGGTTCAGATATGGGGCCTGACCTTCCGGTACATTATGCTCGAACCATACCCTGTTTACGATGTGACGCCCGACTCCACCGATTACCGCCTGCAATTGGAGATCGGGCGGAGGCATACTGGCGGTGACGATAACGCCGCCATCGATTAAACCCTAATTTCCGGCTATGCCGGAACTCCCCGAAGTGGAAACCGTGGTGCGCAACCTGCGGCCGGACCTGGTAAGCCGCAAAATCACCGGCTTCGAGGCCGCCTGGCCCAAGGTGACGGCGCCGACAGCCCCGGCGACCTTCGCCCGGCAGGTGGTGGGCCGTGCTATCCGGGAGGTGCGCCGGCGGGGGAAGTACATCCTGCTGGACCTGGATCGCGGCCATGTGCACCTACACCTGCGCATGACCGGCCAGCTGTTCGTGATCAAGCAGCAGGAGGAAATGCCGGGCCGGCAAATTCGGGCCTGGTTCGACCTATCGGACGGGGTCCGGCTGCTGTTTCGGGACCAGCGCAAGTTCGGGCGGATAGGCTACCTGGCGGACTTGGCGCCCCTGGAGGCCCGGCTGGGCCCTGAGCCGCTGGCGGCCAAGTTCACGGCGGCTCTGCTAACCGGCATGCTGGCCAATCGCCGAAGGCAGATCAAGCCGTTGCTCCTGGATCAGAGCTTTATCGCCGGGTTGGGCAATATCTACGTGGACGAGGCGCTGTTCGCCGCCGGGATCCACCCCGAGACTGAGGCGGAGACCATACCGGCCGGGAAAGTCAAGGCCTTGCACCGGGTTATCCGGCGGCTGCTGCGCCGGGCAATCGAGCGCCAGGGGACCACTTTCAGCAACTTTCGCTTCGGGCGAGGCCAGAGCGGTCGTTTTCGGGATGAGCTGCGGGTATTCGGGCGGGAGGACCAGCCCTGTGCGGTATGTGGCACCACCCTCGTTAAAACCCGGGTGGCCCAGCGCGGCACACACTGGTGTCCGGGCTGCCAGGGGCCCTGACCGGCCGGAGCAGGATTACCAGCCCAAAAATCCTAATAATATGAGGCAGCACAATGGCCCGTTGCCTCATATTAAAAGGTACCCCAGGTCAGGCTGTTTTCCTGAGTTGGATTTCCTGTTGGATTGGGGACCGCAAAGATATGTTCATTTTCTTTTAGAAAGAAAACGAACCAAAAGAAACTTCGCGAA
>CBDVAP010000219.1:0-1876 GCA_965372015.1 uncultured bacterium
CGGCGCGGCCAGGGTCTCCAGCCACTTTATGCTCTCGATACCCGCCATAATTACGGCGATATTAATGGCCCAGAAAAACAGAAAACTACCCAGCTGGCCCCATGAAAGACCGAGAATCGGCAGCATGTCCCCGGGACCGGCCGGAGTGAAACCAAAAACTATGGCCAGCAGGCTATAGATGGCCGAGCCGCCGATCCAGGTCTGAATGCCAAACCAGCCACAGGCCACCAGCGCCCGCATCAGGGCCGGCACGTTGGCGCCCAGAGTACCGAATGACGCCCGCAGCAGCACCGGGAAGGGGATGCCGTAGCGGGTGCCGGCGTGGGCATTGAGCATCATCGGCACCAGCACGATCATGTTACCAAGGGTGATGGTGAATAGGGCCTGCTTCCAGCTCATCCCGGCCGAGATCAGCCCGGCGGCCAGCATATAGGTGGGGATACAGACTGCCATGCCAACCCACAGGGCAGCGATGTTCCACAGGCCCCAGGTGCGCCGGTCATGCGGGACGGGCGCCAGATCTTCGTTGTAAAGGGTCGACCGGCGGGACTCGTCCCGCAGCTCAATGCTTCCTTCTATCATAGCACCTCAACCTAATTGTGCCCAGCCATAACCGGAGATTGCAGCAAGATTCAGCTCATCCAGTTGGTCCGGGCGGCCGGATTCCATTTCGTGGTGGTCTTTTTCGACTGCGTCCAAAATTCGATGGAACTCTTACCGGTGATATCGCCCACCCCGAACCGGGACTGGTTCCATCCGCCGAATGAAAACGGCTCCCGGGGCACCGGCACCCCGATGTTCACGCCGATCATCCCGGCGCTGACCCGCTCGGCCACGTATTTGGCCAAACCGCCGGACTGGGTAAATACCGCGGCGGCATTGCCGTACCCGGACCCGTTCTCGATCTCGATAGCCTCGTCCAGGGTTGGCGTCCGGATGATCGACAACACCGGACCGAAGACTTCCTCACTGGCGATTTTCATATCGGCAGTCACATGGTCGATGACCGTCGGCCCCACGTAGTAGCCCTTTTCCTTGCCCGCCACCGTGACGTCCCGGCCGTCCACCAGGATCGTGGCGCCCTGCCCCTCGGCCTCGGTGATATAGCCCTCGATGCGCTCCTTGGCCTGCTCGGAAATGACGGCGCCCAGATTCTCACCCGGCACGATCTTACGCGCCTCCTCGCAAAGCCTGTCGATGATGGGATCCACTTCGCCCACCGCCACCATCACCGATGCCGCCATACAGCGTTGGCCGGCGCAACCGCTCATGGAGGCCGCCACATCGGAGGCGGTCATCTCCAGGTGGGCGTCGGGCAGCACGATCAGGTGATTCTTAGCGCCTCCCAGGGCCAGCACCCGCTTGAAGTTGGCGGTCGCCCGGGCGTAGACCAGTTTGGCCACCTTGGTCGAGCCCACAAAAGAGACGGCCTTTATTCCGGGGTGATCGCAAATCGCCTCCACGGCTTCGCGCCCGCCGTGCACCACATTGAGCACGCCATCCGGTAATCCCGCTTCCTTCAACAGTTCGGCCAGCCGCATGGCGCTCAGCGGGACCAGTTCGGACGGCTTCAGGATCAGGGCATTGCCCAGGGCGATAGCGTTGGGGATGGTCCAGTTGGGAACCATATTGGGAAAATTGAAGGGGCTGATAGAGGCCACCACTCCCAGCGGCCGGCGCTCGGAGCGGCACTCCACCCCCCGACTCACTTCCTGGACCTCACCACTGGTCCACTGCGGCAGGGAACAGGCGAATTCGGTCAGCTCCATCGATTTGAGCACCTCGGCCATGGACTCACCGATGGTCTTACCGTTCTCCTCGGACACCAGGGCCGCCAACTCATCGGCATGGCGCTCAAGCAGGTTGCGATAGCGGT
>CBDVAP010000220.1:0-1824 GCA_965372015.1 uncultured bacterium
TTCAACGCCTACCAGATGACCGCCCCCGACCAACCCTTCGATGAGGTTCGCCGGTCCCTGCCATCCGTGGGCGCCGGCCAGGCCCTGATCGAGGTGGCCGGCTGCGGCGTTTGCCACACCGACCTGAGTTTCTGGCACTACGGGGTGCCCACTCGCAAAAAGCCGCCCTTGACCTTGGGCCACGAGATCAGTGGCACGGTGCTCGAGGGCCCGGCGGAGCTGGTGGGCCAACCGGTGATCGTACCGGCGGTGCTGCCCTGTGGAGAGTGCGCCCTGTGCCAACGGGGCCGCAGCAATATCTGCCGGGACCAGCAGATGCCGGGCAACGACTTCGACGGCGGCTTTGCTACCCACGTGTTGGCACCGGCCCGCTTTCTGGCCCCGGTGCCGCCTCAACTATTGGAAACCTACCAACTGGCCGAGCTGGCCGTCATCGCCGACGCCGTTACCACCCCCTACCAGGTCATGGAGCGCAGCGGCCTGGAACCGGGTGACCTGGCCGTCCTGATTGGCGTGGGTGGCGTGGGGGTCTACGCCGCCCAACTGGCCCAGGCAAAGGGGGCGAAAGTGCTGGCCATCGACATCGGCCAGGATAAACTTGACCGTTTGGCGGAGGTGGGGATTACCGCCACCCTTAACAGTAACGGCCTGGGGATTAAGGAGATCAAGGGGCAGGTAAAGGCGTTCGCCAAGCAGCTTGGTGCGCCCGACCATAGCTGGAAGATATTCGAGATGTCCGGCACCAAGGCCGGCCAGGAGCTGGCCTTCGCCCTACTCGGGTTTGCCGGAACGCTCTCGATTGTTGGCTTCACCATGGACCGCCTGGAGGTGCGCCTGAGCAACCTGATGGCCTTCGACGCCCGGGTGATCGGCACCTGGGGCTGCCGGCCGGAACTGTACCCCCAGGTGATTCAAATGGTGGCGGACGGCCGGGTGACCCTCAAACCGTTCACCGAATTGCATCCCTTGTCCAGCATCAACGACATTTTTGCCCAAACCTTGAAGGGCGAGCTGTCCCGGCGGCCGGTGATGGTCCCTGACATGGACTGAGCGGCTGCTACCGGAATTCAACATCCATGAGCCACAGGAGCTAGATATGCCTGAGCAACCCACCCTGGTCGACCACACCCTGGTAGACACGGAATTTTCCAGCATTCTTTACGAGCGGCGTCCCTGCCGGGGACCGGGCGGCGAGCCGGTTGAGGGGCTATACAACGCCTGGATTTTCCTGAACAACCCGGACCAGTACAATTCCTACACCACCGCCGCCGTCAAGGAGATCATCCTGGCCTTTGGCCGGGCCTCCATGGATCGCTCGGTGGTGGCGGTAATCTTTACCGCCGTTGGCGACAAGGCCTTCTGCACCGGCGGCAATACCAAGGAGTACGCCGAGTATTACGCCGGGCGGCCGTTGGAGTACAAGCAGTACATGCGTCTGTTTAACGACATGATCACTGCCGTCCTGCACTGCGACAAGCCGGTAATCTGCCGGGTGAACGGCATGCGCATCGCCGGGGGCCAGGAGATCGGCATGGCCTGTGATTTCACCATCGCCAGCGATCTGGCCGTATTCGGGCAGGCGGGACCCAAGCACGGCAGTGCACCTGATGGGGGCAGTACCGATTTCCTGCACCTGTTCGTGGGCATCGAACGGGCCATGCAGAGCTGCACCTTGTGTGAAATGTGGAGTGCTTACGAAGCGCAGACTCTGGGCTTGATCTCCCAAGCCGTGCCGGTGCTGAAGGTGGCTGGCGACTTTGTCCGCAATCCGTTGGTGGTCACCGACCGCTGGCTGGACGATACCGGCGAAGTGGTATATGGCCG